>JAFDWM010000214.1 GCA_018268455.1 Actinomycetota bacterium
CTCTACGCCAAGCCCGACGCGACCGACGCCGAGCTCGTCGCGGCGTGCACGGCGGCCAACATCCACCACGTCATCGCCGGCTTCGAGGACGGCTACGACACCGTTGTCGGGGAGCGCGGGTACCGTCTGTCCGGCGGCGAGAAGCAGCGCATCGCGATCGCGCGGGTGCTGCTGAAGGATCCGCCGGTGCTGCTGCTGGACGAGGCCACCTCGGCGCTCGACACGGTCTCGGAGCGGGTGGTGCAGGAGGCGCTGGACGAGGCCGCGAAGGGGCGCACCACCCTGACGATCGCGCACCGCCTGTCGACGGTGATCGGAGCCGACATCATCCACGTCGTCGAGGCGGGGCGGATCGTCGAGTCGGGCACGCACAGCGAGCTGCTCGCGCGCGGTGGCCTGTACTCGGATCTCGCCGCGCAGCAGGTCGCGGCGGCGCAGATCGAGCCGATCTGAGCCGCCCTCGCGCACGGCCGCGGCCGACTCAGTGCACCGACAGTCCGCCGTCGACGAAGATCGACTGGCCCGTGACGTAGGCCGACGCGCGGCCGGCGAGGAACACGGCGGGGCCCGCGAAGTCCTCGGGGACGCCGTTGCGGCCGACCATCGTGCGGGCCGCGAGCTCGGCGACCCTGCCCGGATCCTCCTGCAGCCGCGCGTTGAGCGGTGTCAGCACGAATCCGGGCACGAGCGTGTTGCTGGTCACGCCCTTCGCCGACCACGCCTCGGCCTGCGAGCGCATGAGCGACTCGAGCCCGCCCTTGGAGACGCCGTAGACGCCGCTGGTGACGAACGCACGGTGGGCCTGCTGGGAGCTGATGTGGATGAGCCGGCCGTAGCCGCGCTCGGCCATGCCTGGTCCGAATCGCTGGCCGAGCAGGAACGGCGCCTCGAGATTCACGGTCATGGTCGCATCCCAGTCATCGATCGTGATCTCGTCGAACGGCGGGCGGATGTTGATCCCGGCGGAGTTCACGAGGATGTCCGGCTCGCCGAACGGCTGCACCGCGGCCTCGGCGGCGGTGCGGATGCCCGCTCGGGTGCCGAGGTCGCCCACCACGCCGGCGGCGCGGCATCCGGCATCGGTGAGCTCCCGCACGGCCGCGTCGATCCTGCCCGCGTCGCGCGCGACGATGACCGTCGCCGCTCCCGCCCTGGCGAGTGCGCTCGCGATGCCGCGGCCGATGCCGGAGCTGCCTCCCGTGACCACGGCGGTGAGCCCGTCGAGGGAGAAGCGGTCGGAGAGGTACGTGCTCATGAGGGATCCTTTCGGCACCGTGTACTCACCAGCTCAGCGCGGCGGAGAGCGCGGGGTCGATGCGGGCGTCGGTGAACTCGGGGAGAGCCTCGAGCTCGGCGATGAACGTCTGCACCTCGCTCGCGTAGGCGGGATCGGGGTGGGTGCGGGCGATCTCCCGGAGTGGCGGCACATCCATCGCGAGGATGAGTTCCAGCCGGGCCGTCACCGCAGCCTGCGCGTTCGCCGCCCGCAGCACCGCGATGCCGCCGCGCAGCGCCGTGAGATAGTCGCGCAGCACGGGCAGCCGGGCCTTGCCCTGGGTGATCGAGGTGCCGTCGGCGCGGAGCCGCCAGCGCACCGCCACGTCGGGGATCACGTCGAAGGCACGGGCCGTCGTGTACAGGCGCTGTGCCACGATCTGGTCCTCGTAGGCGACGTCCTCGGGGAAGCGCAGGTCGCGCCAGAGGTCGGTGCGGCTCACCTTCGACCAGGCGACGATGTTCCCCGACGCGGCGGGGTGCGCGAAGATCGTCGTGCCCAGGCGCTGCGGATCCGTCGCTGCCGCGACCCATGGCTGCACGCGACCCGGCGCGTAGCCGGATCCGTCCCAGCGCGAACGCACATACGCGGCGGCTGCGAAGTCGCTGCCGGTCTCGGCGAGCGTGCCGGTCAACCGCTCCA
>JAFDWM010000215.1 GCA_018268455.1 Actinomycetota bacterium
CTACGCGACCGCCGACCTCGAAATCCCGGCTGGTGACGACACCCTGCGCGCCGCCCTCGACCCGCTCCAGCAGCCGCAGCCACGTATCAGCATCGCTGTCACCCGCGACCTCGGCGCACAGGCTCGCACGTTCGATCTCGGCGTGCGCGAGATCCTGGAGACGGCCTCCGGGCGCACGTGGCGGATCCGGCTCGCGTCCGACGAGGCCGCCGCAGCGGAATGGTCCAGCCCGCAAGAGATCGGCGGCGGCACAACCATCCGCGCCGTCATCGCCAACATGACCTCGGGAACAGGGACGGGATCTCCCGGCCCCGGCACGAGCATCGCCGCCACGCCCGCCTGGGATGCCGACGTGAACGTGACCGCCGACGCCGAGAACGCGTGGACGGATCCGCGACTCGTGACGCTCGCGCTCACCGGGGGCGGATGCACCGCGACCCGCTCCGGATCCTGGCCCGGCGTCGAGAACGGCGTCACACTCCAATCCTGGCGACTGTCCGCCCCGACGAGCTCCGACAGCTTCCTGCGACTGCACGCCGACGAGGCAAGCCTCAACGGGCACGCCGTGGGCGAACGCTGGATGTACTCCGCCGACCTCAATATCGAAGTCACACAGTCCGGCACCGGCCACTACCGAGCACGCCGCCTCGTCGCGTTCCTCGTCGTCAACGGCACCACGCAGGAAGTCCAATCCCAGGAAGTCACACTAGGCACGGCAGGGCAGACCGACAGGGCCGTGCTCGAATTCACCGTGCCCCTCGGGACGACAGCCGTATTCGTGCGCGCCTACCACGGCTACACCGTCGGCACCGTCCGATGGGGCAAGATCCGCGCGTCCCGCATCGACGCATCCCCGCACCGATTCATCCCGATCCCGCTCGACCCGGGAAAGGTCCGCTACGACTGGTTCTTCACCGGCTCCGACACCGACACGGCCCTGTACGACTACGGCTGGACCGGCAAGGCCGACGAGAGCGCATCCCGCCGGCGGGCACTCACCGACATCCGCCCCGAGGCTGTGTGGCGGGAAGCGGGCGAACTCGGCTGGCCCAAGATTGCAGCGCTGCTCCAGACCAAGGGTTGGCGGCTCGTCTGCGACGAAACCCGCACCTGGACCATCCGCGACGACACCGACACCACCCCCGGAACTCTCGTCCTCAAAGACACGACCGCGATCATCGACGCCGACACCACCACGAGCCGCGACGACGATACCTGGTTCGATAGCGCCCGCGTCATTTACGCCTGGGAATCGGGCGGGATCCCGTACACGATCACCGAAATGTACGTGCCCAGGGAGGACGGCGATTACCTCCCGATGACGAAAACGCGGACGATCCAGGTAGACGGCCCATACCCCGGCCCCGGGCGTGCCAAGGCCGCCGTTCAGCGTGCCCAGCGCCGGGGCCGGCGCATCACGACGCGATCCCTCACCGACTGGACCGTGACACCATCCCAGGCCGGTGAAATCACCATCGGCACCACAGTCTCGACAGGGCGGGTGCAACGCGTCGAGTGGGACCTCGCCGACGACAGTATGCGATGCGAAATCGCGATAGGAGCATGACATGACAACCGACCTCGGGCACGGGCGCGGCTGGGCGAGCGACCAGGCCGCCGCCTCGATCTTCCGCATCGATCAGCAGCTCGGGCGCCCCGTCCAGATCACCGAGGCGGGCCGCTCCGCCGCCGACGCCGACGCCAACCGCGCCGCCTGGCTCGCCTACCAAGCGGGCGGACCCTGGGCGCCCTACGCGCTCGGCGCCGACGAATCCATACACTGCCGGGGCGACGCCGTCGACAGCGACGACGCCACCGCACCCTGGGCGGCGAACGGCTGGCGGCAGACCGCCCGCTACGCCGACAACCGCGACGAGCCCTGGCATCGCGAATACTTCCCCGATCTCGAC
>JAFDWM010000216.1 GCA_018268455.1 Actinomycetota bacterium
GCTGAACGCCAACACTGGCGACTACACCGATCTGAAGAGCGAAGCGGGCAAGCGGTCGCTGAGCATTCCAAAGCTCATGACAGCCCGCCTGAAGCAGCACCTCAAGGAGCATGTCGCGGGCGAACCCAAGGCACCCGTGATCCCGGCAAGCAGCCGCGGCGCCATGCCGCTCTCGAACACGCGGTGGGGCTACGTCTGGGCCGACGTGCGTGACAGTGTTGACGGGCTGCCGCACCGCTTCCGCTTCCATGATCTGCGTCACACTGGGTTGACGATCTTCGCTCAGGAAGGTGCGACGCTCGCTGAGCTGATGCGCAGGGGAGGGCATGCCGACATTCACATCGTGCTGCGATACCAGCACGCCACGATGAATCGCGACCGAGAGCTGGCGGACCGGATGAGCGCACGCGTCGCAGCGACCCTCGACCGGAAGAAGAACGCAGGGAAGGAGTCGTAAGCGGACAGCCGCGGACACCTGTGAGGTAACACCAATCCATCCACAGGAAGGCACTGCCATGAACTCTCGAACTCGCAGCGAAGAGCACGAACCCGACCTGGTCTCACTGGTCGTCGCGGCCGAAAGCCTGGGCGTCTCAGTCAAGACGATCCGGCGCCGAATCTCCGACGGTACGGTTCGCGGATACCGAGTCGGGCGCCTCATCCGGGTTGACATGGAGGAACTGCGAAAGAGTCTCGTCGTGGAGATCCCAACGATGAGATAGCGGTTACAGCGCGCGGTTGTTCGGCAAGACGGCACGCGACGCCCCCAGGTGGATGACACTCCGCTTGGGGGCGTTCGCAGTGTCAAGCATCCGCGTGACGTCCGATGCGTTTGTGACGACGCGCGCGCTTCCGTCCTGAAGCAGGTGATTGGTTCCGGTGCTCGCAGCGGAGGTAACGGGCCCGGGGACAGCGCCAACAATGCGACCCAAGTGTCCAGCTTCCCGAGCTGTGTGCAGCGTTCCAGACCGAGACCCCGCTTCAACGACGATGGTGGCACCAGAGAGCGCGGCGAGGATGCGCGAACGATCCAGAAAACGCTGACGGGTCGGGCTGACACCGGGCGGTAGCTCAGAGAGCACCAGACCTTGGCGTGACACGCTCCCAATGAGGTCAGCATGGCCTGCGGGGTATGGGCGGTCGACGCCCGAGGCAAGCACCGCGATCGTGTTGCCGCTCTCGATGAGCGCAGACCTGTGCGCGGAGCCTTCGATACCGTAAGCAGCACCGGCGACGAGCGTCTTGCCATTCCGAACCAGCTCGCTGGAGATGTCCTCGGCAACGTGCACGCCGTAAGCGGTCGCCGCCCGTGCGCCAGTGATCGTGATCAGCTGGGAAGGTTGCGCGATGAGAAGTTCTGCACGTCCCGCAGCCCAGAGCGCATACGGGGCTCGCTCGCGGAGATCGTTGAGGGCGGCGGGCCACTCTGAGTCCTCGGGTACAAGCACCCGATAGTCGTTCTCCGTGAGCAACCGCGAGGCCACCTGATCGGGATTCGCGCGTGATTGCAATCGATCTCGCCAGATTGCCGCCTCGACTCGATCCATCCCGGGAATCGCGGTGGTGCGCTCGATCAGAGCGATCAGCTCGACCCCACCGACTCGTTCAAGGAGTGCGCCCGTTGTGGCGTCGTTCGGAGTGCCGATCAATGACAGCACTTGGCGGGCAGTTCGCTCATCTTTAGTGAGGTTCGAGAGTGTGGGCATGGTGGCCTCCTTCGAGGTGAGATCTCACTCAGAAGGTGTGCGCATGCTGCCCCTTTCGACTCGTGCGGAGTAGGCGTACCCTGGGAGACGAAGCAGGTTCTCAACTCTGCGGGCCCTTCGGGGCGGCCCTCTCGGGCGCTCGATTCACATGCTGCTTCCTCGACGGAGATCGACGTGTGACGAGAGGCCCCATCATGATCCG
>JAFDWM010000217.1 GCA_018268455.1 Actinomycetota bacterium
GGGTCACCGTGTGAGAGTGCAGCAGCTCCTGCGCCAGTTGCATCCCACTGTGACCGTCCCCGATGATCAGCACCTCACCGGCGGGAATCTGGAGAGGGAAGCTGTAATCGGCACTGTGTAAGGCAGCTCCTGGGACGGCGAGCACTGATGCCCACCGTGGAACCCAGGGAACATGTGCCGCTCCGGTCGCGCACACCACATTTTCTGCGCGAAACTGTCCATCCGTGGTGCCGAGCACCAATGATGTGTCCTCGTGCTGAACGCTGGTTGCGCTGATTCCCCACATGGTGGTCACACCGAGGGAGGCCTCAATCGCGTCGAGGTAGGCCGCGAGTTCGTCTGCACGGGGATGGCGCATAGGGTCGCCAGCGAGCGGCCGATCAGTGATCACGCTGTCGCGGGCCGGGCTCAGAAGCTCCATGGAGTGCCATCGGGATCCCCAAGAGCGTTGAGCTCCAGCGTTGGCGTCAATGACGGTGAAGTCCTTCTGCGGGACGAGCCCCGCCACGCACAACGCGGATGCGACAGCTAGTCCGGATTGCCCGGCGCCGACAATGATCACACGGTGGTCTGGGAAGGGTAGGGGAATCATCGCTCCCCCAGTGCCGTCTGGACCGCGTTCTCGAGGTCAGCGAGAGTGCGCGGATTGAGTCTTTCCCCAGCGACGTAGAAGGTGGGCGTGCTGTTCACCCCGAGCGCCTGCCCGTCGTTGACATCGAGCGCGACCCGTTCGGCTGTGGCCGGGTTGGCGATGGCCTTGTCGTAGGCGCCCATGTCCAAGCCGAGCTGCTCGGCGTAGCCGCGGAAGACGCTCGCGCGCGACTCCTTTGCCTCGGCCCATTCCGTTTGGGTCTCGAAGAGCTTTCTATACATGTCTTCGAGCCGGCCCTGTTGCGCTGCCGCTTCCGCTGCCGCGGCAGCGTTCTTCGAGTTCAAATGACCGGGCAGGGGAAAGTACCGCACGACGTAGGTGATCTTCCCGTCGTACTTCTTGCGCAGATCCTCCACAACGGGATAGAACGCGCCACACGCCTCGCATTCGAAATCGAGGAACTCGACGACGGTGACGGCAGACTTGCCTCCGTCGTCGAGAACATGGGAGTTCGCTCGCAGCACTGGTGGGCCGGACGGTCCGGCGGAAGCGACGGTCTGGGGATCAGACTTCGGACTCTTCAGGACAAAGATCAACGCTACGAGCAGCAGCACGAGGGCCACTGCGGCGGTGATAAGGGCTGCTTTCACGCCAGCTTTCAACGGGTACTCCAAACCAGGGCAAGACAAACGACGACACGATCAGGGTTCGTGGGTGACGCCATCCGAGGGGACGGCGCGTCGATTCATCAGGTTCGGGACAGACCGAGTTGGGTGAGGGAGACCCTTGTCAGACGGGGAGACGCAGTGGATGCGACCATCGCAAAGACATCACGGAGGTCCGTCGCGCGCAGGATCAGCGATTGCGGTCGCCACAGCATCCGCAGCAACAGGATCGCCACAGCGAGTCCGCACAGAACTCCGAGAGTGCAGAGCGCTCCGCTGAGCAGCAGATTCGACCCCTCGGACCCGCCAATGACAGGGATCTGATCCCGAACGACCTCGGCATCGAGGTCGTCGGCAGAGGCAACCGCGCTCGAGGACGCCACCGCGCTAGTCGCGCTGGTCCCCGCTTCACCGTGGGAGGTCGCTGCGACGCCCAGGATCAACAGGAGCGACAGACCAATGCTGGTAATGAGCCGCATTATCATTAGCCGATCAATCGCCCCGGATCCACCGATCCGCAGCGACTGACGCATGCCGTAATTGTACCGGCCCGGTCGATCCCGTTCCTTTGAATCAGCAGGGGCCTTGCTCTCACGACTCATAGGCGTGCCGCGGTTAGCTCACCCGTCGGCGCCGCCAGCGAACAAGC
>JAFDWM010000218.1 GCA_018268455.1 Actinomycetota bacterium
GTGCCGCTGTACGGCTTCGTCTTCCTCGTCGCGCTGGGCATCGACTACAACATCTTCCTCATGACACGGGTGCGCGAGGAGAGCCGCAAGCACGGCACGCGCGAAGGCGTGCGGCGGGGGCTCGCGATCACGGGCGGCGTCATCACCTCGGCGGGCCTCGTGCTCGCGACGACGTTCGCCGCGCTCGCGGTGATCCCCATCCTGTTCCTCGCGCAGCTGGCCTTCATCGTGGCGTTCGGCGTGCTGCTGGACACCTTCGTGGTGCGCTCGCTGCTCGTGCCCGCCCTGGTGCACGACGTGGGCCGCGCCGTGTGGTGGCCGTCGAAGCTGTCCCGCGCGGAGCGCTGAGTCTGCGGCTCAGCCGGCAGCCGCGTCCTGGACACCGTCCGATGAGTGCGCGGCACGGTCGGTGAACGCCTGCTTCGGCACGAAGAGCAGCAGGAGCGCCGCGGCGAACGCGGTCGCACCGCACACGACCCACACCGTCACGTAACCCGAGAAGGATCCGGCCGTGCCCTCCGCAGCGGCGGATCCGGCCACCGCGTGCATGAGCGCGATCCCGAACACGCACGAGGCGATCGCGCCGCCGACCGTCTTCACCGAGTTCGTGAGCCCGGTCGCGACACCGGTCTGGGTGTGCGGAGCCGCCGAGGCCGCGGCGGCCGGAAGCGCGGCGACAAGGGCGCCGGATCCGATCCCGACGATCACCATGTTCATGATCACCTGCGCGTACGCGGTGTGGAACGGCAGGAACAGCAGGAATCCGATACCCACCAGCACGGAGGCCCCGATCAGCGTCACCCGGGGCGTCGCCAGACGCGCGATCACCGGGAACAGCAGCGCGCCGGCGATCATCGCGATGAGGTACAGCCCGATGATGAGCGAGGTCTGGAAGCCTGTGGTGCCGAGACCGTAGCCGTAGACGGCGGGATCCGTGCGCGCGAACGTGGACAACGGCGCCTGCGCACCGAGCACGCTCACCCCGAACAGCCCGGCGGTCAGGAAGACCGGTCCGAGCGCCGGGCTGCGGAACATCCGCACGTCGATGAGCGGGTCGTCCTGACGCAGCTCCCACAGCGCGAACGGCACGACCAGCAGCACGCCCACGACGATCACGATCCAGGACAGCGGGTTCGCGATGCCGCCGGGCAGACGCAGCAGGCTGAGCCCGCCGGTGAGGCCGATGAGCGAGAGGGAGATGAGCACGAGGCCCACCGTGTCGAACGCTCCGCCGGTCTTCTCCGGGGATTCCTTCACGCCGAACAGGATCACGAAGAAGCACGCCGCGATGAGGAACGCCGGAACGATCAGCACCCAGACCAGCGGAAGCCGGTCGACGAGCGCGCCGCCGGCGAGCGCACCGATGATCGCGCCGCCCTCCAGCGCGGCGACGAGCAGACCGGCGGCCCGCGCGGTGATGGTGGAGCTGCCCTCCATCCGTCGGGCGCGCGACCAGATCAGCGCAATCTCGAGCGGCAGCCAGACGACGTAGAAGCCCATGAACGCCCACGCCACCAGGTACACCGCGAAGGTGGAGGTGAACGGCAGCACGAACGCCGCGACCGCGGTGATCGCCGTCGACACCAGCAGCATGCGCTTGCGGCCGAACATGTCGCCGAGCTTCGCGAACGCCGGCACGACGAGCGCCGAGAGCATCAGCTGGGCGCCCTCGAACCAGTTGACGTCGGCGTCGTGGATGCCCAGGTGCCGCGCGATGTCGCTCAGCATCGGCGTGTAGTAGCCCTGCAGCACGCCGCTGGTGAACTCCACGAACGCGAGGAAGCCGACCACGGCGACGAGTGCGCCGGGTGTGCGCGTGCGGGTTCGCGAAGAGGTGGGGGTGCGCGCCATCGCGTCTCCTCGGGGCAGGGGCGG
>JAFDWM010000219.1 GCA_018268455.1 Actinomycetota bacterium
CCCGCCCGACGCGTTCGAAGCCGCCCTCACCGCTGCTACTCTCACGGAAGCAGCCTAAACACCCACACCCCGTGTCCAACATCCGGGGGCAAGGCCCAGGTCATCACCATCGAGCGGTACGCACACCTGGTGGGCGGCGCCCGCATGGCCGATTCCGAACGGGAGGGCGTCGTGGATGCCGACTGCCGGAGCTTCGCCGTCCCCAACCTCCTCATCGTCGACGGGAGCGTCCTGCCTACGCAGGGCAGCGCGAACCCGGCCTTGACGATCATGGCGATCGCCGCCCGCGCGGCAGATCGCTTCATCCACCGCTCCGAGAGCGAGCTCAACAAGAGGGAGAGCAGGCCATGACCACCACCGTGAGCGACTTCGTGATCCAGCGCATCAAGCAATGGGGCGTCACCAGGGTGTTCGCGTTCCCCGGTGACGGGATCGGCGAGTTCGACGGGGCACTCGGCGATGCACAGCGCGCAGACGACGGTCTCCAGTACGTCCGCCCGACCCACGAGGAGGTGTGCGCGTTGATGGCGACCGCGCATGCGAAATTCACCGGCGAAGTGGGCGTCTGCATCGCAACCTCCAGCCCGGGCGCCTTCCACATGATCAACGGTCTCTACGACGCACAGATGGACAACCAGCCCGTCGTCGCGATCGTCGGCCAGCAGGGTCTCGACGCGTTCGGCACGTTCAACCAGCAGGAGAGCAACCTCGAGCGCACACTCGCCGATGTCGCCGTCTACGTGCAGACGGTCGTGTCCCCCGCACAGGCGCAGGCTGTGCTCGACACCGCCTTCCGCACGGCGCGGGTGCGGCTTGGGCCCGCGGTCGTCATCCTCCCCCACGACGTGCAGGGCATGAAGATGCCCGAACTCGAACCCCAGAACTGGGTGTCGCGATCGAGCGCTGTGTCTCCGTCCATCGAGATCACTCCGCCCGAGAGCGACATCCGCCAGGCCGCTGCGATCATCAATGCCGGCAGCCGGGTGACCTTCCTCGTCGGTCACGGGTCGAACAGGGCGACCGACGAAGTCCTCCGCGCCGCTGAGCTCTGCGGTGCCGGAATCATCACCACCCTCCGGGCAAAGCAAGTGGTGCCCTCCGACATCCCCTATCACTCGCAACAGCTCGGGCTCCTCGGATCGCTGCCCAGCATCCACCAGATGTCGAGGTGCGACACGCTCGTCATGCTCGGCACCAACTATCCCTATGGACAGTTCCTCCCGCCCACGGGGCAGGCGCGAGCGATCCAGGTGGATCTCAAGCCCGAACAGATGGGCCTGCGCTATCCGACGGAGCTCAATCTCTGGGGCGACGTGAAGGCCACCCTCGCTGCGCTCATCCCATACCTGAACGTCAAGGACGACCACGACTGGCAGAACACCATCTCCGGCGAGATGGTCGAGTGGGAACACGAGATGGAAGCCCAGGCGCTCGTCGAATACCAGGACGGCATCAATCCCCGTCGCGTATACCACGAGCTCAACAAGCGGCTCCCGCCCGATGCCATCGTCACGGCCGACGCCGGGACGACCGCGGACTGGTACGGCCATCACATCCGGTTACGTCGCGGCATGATGGGCGACCTCTCCGGAAGGCTGGCGACCATGCTTGCCGCGATGCCGTATGCAACAGCAGCCAAGTTCGCGTACCCGGACCGGTGCGTGATCTGCACGATCGGCGACGGCGCCTTCCAGATGCTCGGCCTCAACGAACTGATCACCATCAAGAAGTACGCCTCCGAGTGGCAGAACCCGCAGCTGATCATCATGGTGCTGCACAACGATGACCTCACCCAAGTGTCCTGGGAGATGCGCACGGAAGACGCCAACCCGGTCTGGTCCACCTCGCAGGACGTCGAATC
>JAFDWM010000021.1 GCA_018268455.1 Actinomycetota bacterium
CCGCCGGACAGACGGTACCCGCGCTCCCCGACGACGGTGTCATAGCCGTCCTCGAAGCCGGCGATGACGTGGTGGATGTTCGCCGCCGTGCACGCCGCGACAAGCTCGGCGTCGGTCGCGTCGGGCTTGGCGTAGAGCAGGTTCTCGCGGATGGTGGCGTGGAACAGGTACGTCTCCTGGGACACGATGCCGATCTCATCGATGATCGACTCCTGCGTCAGGCCGCGCACATCGGCGCCGTCGAACATGACCGATCCGCTCGTCGCCTCGTACAGCCGCGGCGCCAGATAAAGGATCGTCGTCTTGCCCGCCCCCGACGGCCCCACGAAGGCGACCTGCTGGCCCGGCTCGGCGGTGAACGACAGGCCCTGCAGAGTGTCCCTCGCCGCGGGCGCCGAGTCCGGATAGCGGAAGCGCACGTCGCGGAACTCGATGAGACCGCGCGGGCCGGGAGCCGCGGGGGCCCCGATCGCGCCCGGTGCGTCGGTGATCTGCGGCACCATGTCGAGGTACTCGAAGATCCGGGCGAACAGCGCCTGCGAGGTCTGCACGTCGAGGGCGACGCGCATGAGCCCGATGAGCGGCATGAGCAGACGGGCCTGCACCGTGGTGAAGGCGACGATGGCTCCGGCGGAGATGGATCCGGTGCCGCCCGCGACGAGGAACCCGGCCACCAGGTAGATGATCGCCGGCACGCTGGACATGAGCACCGACACCACGGCGAAGAAGCCCTGGCCGCTCATGGCCGTGCGCACCTGCAGTCGGATCTGCGTGCGGTTCTGCGCCTGATAGCGCGCCGACTCCGAGCGCTGCCTGTTGAACGACTTCGACAGCAGGATCCCCGACACGCTCAGCGTCTCCTGCGTGATCGCAGTGAGCTCGGACAGCGACTCCTGGGTCTCACCGGCGATGCGCGCCCGCACCTGGCCGACGCGACGCTGCACCAGCACGAGGATCGGCATGACGCAGACCGCGATGAGGGTGAGCCGCCAGTCCAGCAGGATCATCGCGACGAGCGAGGCGATCACGGTCACCGTGTTGCCCAGGATGCTCGTGACCGTGCTCGTGAGCACGCCGGAGACCCCGCCGACGTCGTTCTGCAGCCGGGACTGGATCACACCCGTCTTCGTCCGGGTGAAGAATCCGAGCTCCATCGACTGCAGGTGCTCGAACAGGCGCACGCGCAGATCGCCGGTGACGCTGTTGCCGACCGTCGAGGTGAGCCAGGTCTGCAACACGCCGAGCCCGGAGGACAGCAGGTACAGCCCGATCATCGACACGACCAGCACGACCAGCAGACCGAGCTGGGGACTCGCCCCGCCCACAGGGAACAGGGCGTCGTCGAACACCTTCTGCACGAGCAGGGGCGGGATCACACCCAGCGCGGCGCCGAGGATGACGAGAATCCCGGTCATGATGATCCGGCCGCGATAGGGCCGGAACAGGGCGATCACGCGGCGGCCCAGATCGGGGACCTTCGGCGCCTGCGCGTTCAGCCTGCGCTGGGCCGCCTCGTCCACCGGCCGTCCGCCCCCGCGGCCTCCGCCGCCCATCCTGCCCATCATGCTCATCGAGCAGCCTCCTGCCTCGACCGTGCGCGCCGTCGCCCGGCCTGCGGTAAGCGTACGTCCCGCCGGGGACGCCGCGTCGCGCACGCGCATCGCGTCCGCTGACGGCGCAATGGATCCGGATCCGCCCGCGCCGGGACCGGATCCACCTGCTCGGGAATGGAATGTCCGAGCCTATGGTTACCCTGAAAGTCGCTTGCCGCCTCTTGCGGCCGACACCGCTCCCGCGGACGCCGCCGCGCTTCTGCGGCTTCCCCCTCGAAGCACTTCCCGGAGGAAAGCATGACCACCGCACGAACCGATTCGATCACCGTGGAAGACATGACCGCAGCAGACGCGAAAGCCGCATCCGGCCTCATCCCGCGGCGCGACATGGCCGTGATCTGGGTGTTGCTCGCGGCGGCCTTCGTCGCGATCCTCAACGAGACCACGATGGGCATGGCGATCCCGCACCTCATCGATGACCTGTCGATCACGCCGCTGGCCGCGCAGTGGGTGACCAGCGCGTTCATGCTCACGATGGCCGTCGTGATCCCCACGACCGGCTTCCTGCTCCAGCGCTTCACGACCCGGCAGATGTTCCTCGGGGCTCTCAGCCTGTTCTCCGCGGGAACGCTGATCGCCGCGCTCGCGCCGGGATTCACCGTGCTGCTCGTCGCGCGCGTCGTGCAGGCCTCGGGAACGGCCATCATGATGCCGCTGCTGATGACCACGCTGATGAATCTGGTCCCTGCCGTCAGCCGCGGCCGGATGATGGGCAGAGTCAGCATCGTCATGTCGCTGGCCCCGGCGATCGGGCCGACCCTGTCCGGCTTCCTGCTGGATCACTTCAGCTGGCGCTCCATCTTCGTCGTGGTGCTGCCGATCGCCCTCGTCGCGACTCTCATCGGCTGGCGTTGGCTGACGAACGTCGGCGAGCGCACCCAGGCACCGCTCGACGTGACGTCGATCGTGCTGAGCGCGTTCGGCTTCGGAGGGCTCGTGTTCGGGCTCAGCCAGATCGGGGCGCTCGCCGGAGGCGGCGGTTCCCCGCTCCCGCTGATCGTCTCGCTGGCGGTCGGCGTGGTCGGACTGGTCGCGTTCCTCTGGCGTCAGGTGCTCCTGCAGCGCAAGGACGACGCGCTCCTCGACCTGCGCGTCTTCCACTCGCGCGACTTCACGCTGTCGATGGTGCAGATGTTCCTGCTGTCGCTGGCGTTCTTCGGCACCCTCACCGTGATCCCGCTGTTCCTGCAGAAGGCGCTCGACCTCGAGACCACGGAGGCGGGGCTCGTCGTCCTGCCCGGCGCGCTCGCGATGGGTCTGCTCGGTCCGGTGATCGGCCGCATCTACGACGCCCGCGGCACGAAGATCCTGCTGATCCCCGGATCCATCCTCACTGCGGCGACGTTGTGGCTGTACACGACGCTCACGACCAGCACGCCGGTCTGGATCGTGCTCGTCGCGCAGACCCTGCTGTCCATCGGCCTCGCACTGTCGTTCACGCCGCTGTTCACGGCCTCACTGGCGTCGTTGACGCCGAAGTTCTACTCCTACGGCAGCGCGGTGATCGGCACCGTGCAGCAGGTCGCCGGCGCCGCGGGCATCGCCGTGATGATGGCGGTGTTCACGCTGATCGTGAACGCGAACGGCGGCACCGAGGTGCCCGAGGCGATCGCCGCGGGCTCACGCGTCACGTTCGTGATCGGCGCCGTCATCGCGACGGTGACGATCGTCGGCGCGTTCGTGATCCGCAAGCCGGAGGACCAGCCGGACGAGGCGGGCGTCGCCGCGTCCGCGATGCACTGACGCGGCGTGTCAGTGCTCGTCGGCGCGGACGGCCGCGCCGGGCAGACGGCACACGCCGCCGATGCAGAGACCGCCGGCGTCGGCATCGAGTCCAGCCAGGGATGCGAGACCGGACGGGGCCGAGAGCGCGGTCGGCGCGGATCCCGGAGTCGGGCGCTCGGCGCTCGGCGGGATCTGGGGTGCGGACTCTGCTGCGATGGGCATTCCTCGATGCTACGCCGGTCCGCGTCGGCCGGCGCCGGAAGCGGTGCGCGAGCGCCTGGGGCATCTGCCTCGATATCGCGCGAAACCGTTCCCCGCGGCGTCACCGAGGCGTAGTCTGCGGGCGGGTCTTGGGGCTCGGCCCGTCTTCACGACGCCCCGCGCGGACGTGAAGGAGCATCCCGATGATCATCAGCACTCCGCCTGTTGAGGGCGCGGACGGCCACGTCGCGGAGATGTACGCCGAGGACCTGGACGGTGACGGATTCGTGTTCGGCTACACGCGGGCCATGGCGGTGAATCCCGACGCCCACGCCGCCTTCATGGCGCTGATCCGCGCGATCGTGCCCTCGATCGGCGTCGGCGTCTACGAGGCGGCGACGCTCGGAGCGGCACGCGCGATCGGATCCCCGCACTGCCTGCTCGCACACGGGCGCAAGGCGCTGCGTGCGGATGTGCTCGACGACGACGGCCTCGCCGCATTCGCGGTCGGCGACGACCGCGGCTTCAGCGTCGCAGAGCAGGCGGTGATCCGCTACGCCGCGAAGCTGTCATCGGATCCGGGCGGGATGGATGACGGCGATGCCCAGGCGCTGCGCGACGGGGGCTTCGATGATCGCCAGATCGTGGACATCACCCTCGCCGCAGCCGCGCGGAACTACTTCAGCCGTGCGCTGCTCGCCCTCGCCGTGCCGACGGACGATGTGCCGGGGCTGGATCCGCGGACCACTGCGGCGCTCCTGCGCAGCACCGTCTGAGGTGGCGCCGTTCGTCGCGACGCCCCAGGTGGGAAGACCCTCCGAATCCCCGCCTGAGCTTGAAGTCGGCCCGATATCTCGGAAGCGTGGCCCGCACATGCCGTGACCTCGGCATGCCGCGACCAGAAGGAAGTGCTTCATGCTCACCCTCACCGACAATGCGACCGCACTGGTCACCACCCTCGTCCGTCGCCGCACCGACACGGACGGCGCGGGACTGCGCATCCACACCTCGGACGCGCCGGCCACCGGCGGCGAGCCGCGGCTGTCCGCCGACATCGTGGTCAGCCCGGAACCGGACGATCAGGTGCTCGACCTGCCCGGTTCTCCCGTGTTCCTCGAAGGCGAAGCCGCCATCCTGCTCGATGACAAGGTGCTCGACGCGAACGTGACGGAGGAGGGCGCGGTGTCGTTCTCACTCCTGCCCCGAGCCGTCTGACGCACACTCCCGAGGGCGCGGGCGGACGGATCTCACCGTCTGCCCGCGCCCTTCTGCATGCGGGGTGGGGCATACGCGGAGCCCTACGGTTGGAGGCATGCTCAAACGCCTCGCCGCCCGCGTGTTCTGGACGTTCAGCCGCTGGTCGCTCGCGAGCGATCCGGCCCCGACACGACCCACGGTGCTCATCGGGGCTCCGCATACCTCGAACTGGGATTTCGTGCTCATGCTCGGCATCGCCTGGAGGCTCGGCATCGACGTGCACTGGCTGGGGAAGAAGAGCCTGTTCCACGGCTGGCGCGGCCCGATCATGCGCCGCCTCGGCGGCATCCCCGTGGACCGTGCGGATCCCGCCCGCGTCGTCGGCGAGGTCGTCGCCCAGATCCACGACGGCACCGTGTTCGGCCTGGTCGTGACTCCGGACGGCACCCGCGGCGGCAACGAGTACTGGAAGAGCGGCTTCTACCGCATCGCCCGAGAGACGGGCATGCCGGTGACGCTCGGGTACGTCGATCGCACCACGATGACGACCGGTCTGGGACCGACCATCGAGCTCACCGGCGACGTCGCCGCGGACATGGACGTGATCCGTGCGTTCTACGCCGACAAGGCGGGCGTGCGTCCGGAGCGACGCACCGAACCGCGGCTGCGCGAGGAGGAGGCGAGGGGGCTCAACCCAGCCCCGTGACGAGGTTGATGATCGTGCCGAGGATGAGCGCCCCGAACACGTAGGCGATCGTGGTCTGCGCGATGACGATCCGCCGGATCGCGTTGCGGGTGACGTTCGTGTCGGCGACCTGGTAGGTCATCCCGAGGCCGACCGAGAAGTAGGCGAAGTCGGTGTATTCGGGATCCTCGTTCTGGTTGAAGGTGATGCCGGCGGATCCGTCGTAGTAGAGCCTCGCGTACCGCAGCATGTAGTCGGCCTGGATCAGCCCCCACGAGGCGGCGACGCTCAGCACGGCGCTGCCCGCGAGCGCGAACTGGGTCCAGCCCTCCGCGTGCCGGGCCTGCAGCACGACGACCAGGACAGCCGCGATACTGGCGAAGCTCCCGATCACCGCGACCAGCCGGGCGATGCGTCGCCCGGGGTCTTCCTCGGTGGCATGCGAACGCGTCTGCTCAGCGTTCATCGGCCAGACGACGAGCAGGATCCACACGGTGCTGACGAGCGCCACCGCGCCCCACGCCGCGACAAGGCCGGCGGCCAGCCCCAGCAGCGGCGTCACGACGAACCCGACCACGATCCCGACCACGATCGCGACGACGATGCGCACGTGCCAACGATGGCGCAGAGGAAGCGGGCTCACCCCGGAATGCTAACCCGCATGCTGCCTCACGCCGCGGAACGATCGGGCTGGCAGTGCGGGCAGTACTGTGCGGAGGCGCCGGAGAACACGCGGTCGACGATCGTCGTGCCGCAAACGGGGCAGGCCTCGCCGCCGCGCCCGTGCACGGCCATCGCGGCGACCTTCGCCTGCTTGAGCTGGTCGGGCGGCAGTCCTCGCCGATCCGCGAGCGCGCCGCGCAGCACGTCGACCGTGGCGTGGAAGAGGCGTTCCCGGTCCGCATCGTCGAGCGCCGCGGCGTGCACCACGGGCGGGATCTTCGCGCGGTGCAGGATCTCGTCGGAGTAGGCGTTGCCGATGCCCGCGAACGACGTCTGCTCCTGCAGCAGCGCCTTGATCTGCTTGCGCCGGCTGCCGAGCGCCCGGTCGAACGCATCGCGGTCGAAGTCCGCGGCGAGCGGATCCGGCCCGAGTGCGGCGATGCCCGACGCATCGGTCGGCGCATCGACGACCGACGCGGTCACCGCGAGGAAATCGCCCAGGTCGACGACCTGCATCACGGCACCGTCGTCGAGCGCGATCCGCGCGATCTCGGGGACGGACTCGTCACTCGGCTGATCTTCCGGGGCGGTCCAGCGGATCCAGCCGTTGCGTCCGAATCCGATCATCAGCCAGCCCGCGTCGGTGTCGAGGCCCACGTGCTTGCCGAAGCGCTCCAGGCGGCGGATCCGTGCCCCGATCAGCGAGCTGGGCGGACGATTGCGAGTCTTGACGACGCGGAACTCGCCGACATCCAGGTCAGCGATCGCACGACCGCGGATCCGTTCATCGAGGAATTCGACGAGCGCCTGCACCTCCGGGGACTCGGGCATGAGGTCATCCTCGCACCGACCCCAGACACGCGGGGTGCGCGAGCATCAGTCCCAGGCGAGGTAGTCCTCGATCGCGAACGCCGTGTCGACGGGGTCACTGACCGGGAACAGGTGGCCACCGCCGTCGATCGTGACGATGCTCGCGCGCTCCGGCAGTTCCGCCTGCAGCTTCTCGCCGTTCGCGGCAGGGGTCACGTCGTCGTCGGATCCTTGGATGATGAGCACCGGCACCGCGGGCGCGATCGGCACGTCGACGTCCTCGACTCCGAGCAGCAGCACGCCCAGCGCCCGATCGGTGCGCTTCGCGGAGAGCGCGCGGGCGACGGTGCCGCCGACGCTGTGGCCGCCGATCCAGGTCGCACCGATGCCGACGTGGTCCATCACGTCGCTCGCGTCCTGTACGCGCTGGTCGAACGTGACCTGGTCGCCCTCATCCGCGGCGCGCGATCCGATGCGCAGCACGCGGATCCCCTCACCGGCGAGGATGTGCGCGACGGAGCCCAGCGCCCCGCCCTCGAGTCCGCGACCGGGGATCAGCACCAGCGCGGGTCCGTCACCCTCCGACATCTCGTCGACATAGGTGATGGCGCGGCCGTCGGGCTCGAAGATGCTGTTCTGAGTCACCCGGCAATCGTACCGATTCCCGCCGGGCGGCCCGTGTGAGGCACTCGTGCACCGCGGGCTGCGCCGATGCCGGGCCTACCATGGCGCCATGAGCGTGCGGATGGACAACGTGGGGATCGTCGTCGAGGATCTCGATGCGACGATCGCGTTCTTCGAGGATCTCGGGCTGGAGCTGGAGGGCAGGATGCCGGTCGAAGGCGCCTGGGCGGGGCGCGTGACCGGCCTCGGCGAGCAGCAGGTCGAGATCGCCACCATGCGCACGCCCGACGGCCACGGCCGGCTCGAGCTGTCGCGCTTCCTGCACCCGGCCGTGGTCGCCGATCACCGCACCGCTCCCGTGAATTCACTGGGCTACCTGCGCGTGATGTTCGAGGTGGATGACCTCGACGACGTGCTCGAGCGGGTGAATCAGCACGGCGGCGAGCTCGTCAGCCGCGCCGTCGTCAACTACGAGGGCGTCTACCGGCTCTGCTATGTGCGGGGCCCGGAGGGCATCCTGATCGGTCTCGCAGAAGCCCTGCACTGAGGGCCGACCGCGGGCCACCACCTGTGCTCGACCGGCTCACGCGCGGGCCGCGACGGCGGCGACGTCGAGCCCGGCGGGAAGCGCGCCGAACAGCCCACCGCCGGATGCGTCACCGCCGAGGCGGGCGGCCAGGAATCCCTCGGCCACTGCGGTGGGCGCGGTCCGCACCAGCAGTGCCGCCTGCAGCGCGAGCGCCAGATCGGCGACGAGGCGACGGGCGCCGAGCTCGGGAACCGGGTCGGCCGCGATCGCGCGGATGCGCTCGCGTAGACGGGCGCGGTGGGCGTCGAGGCGCGGATCCGCTCCCGCGGCGCGCGCGATCTCGGCGTCGAACGCGTCGAACGTCTCCGGTTCCCGGGTGAGCGCGCGCAGCACGTCGAGCGCGATGACGTTCCCGGATCCCTCCCACACCGCCATCACCGGCTGCTCGCGGTATCGCATCGCCAGCGGGAAGCCCTCCGTGTAGCCGTTGCCGCCCAGGCACTCGAGAGCCTCGGCGGCGTGCGCCGGCCCGCGCTTGCAGACCCAGTACTTCATCACCGCGGTGCCGAGCCTGCGGAAGGCGATCTCCTGCGCGTCGGCGTCCTCGTCGTAGGCGCGCGCAAGACGAAGCGCGCTCGCGGTGGCCGCCTCCGTCTCCAGCTGCAGGTCTGCGATCACGGACGTCATCGCGGGCTGGTCGATGAGCGTACGGCCGAAGGCCGCACGGTGACGGGCATGCCACGCGGCTTCGCTCGCGGCCTGCCGCATGCCGGCCGTCGACCCAAGAATGCAGTCCAGCCGGGTGTTCGTGACCATCTCGATGATGGTGCGGACCCCGCGCCCCTCCTCCCCCACGAGGTGCGCGATCGCCCCCTCGTACTCGACCTCGCTGGACGCGTTCGCCGCGTTGCCCAGCTTGTCCTTAAGACGCATGATCCGCATTCCGTTGCGCGATCCGTCGTCCAGGAGCCGAGGCAGCAGGAAGCAGCTCAAGCCTCCGGGCGCCTGCGCCAGCACAAGGAAGCCGTCCGACATGGGAGCCGAGCAGAACCACTTGTGCCCGGTGAGCGCGTACCTGCCGCCGCCGAGCGGCGACGCGACGGTCGTGTTCGCACGCACATCGGATCCGCCCTGCTTCTCGGTCATCGCCATGCCGAACAGGGCTCCCGCCTTGTCGGGGCGCAGCTCTGGGTCGTACTCCGTGGAGCGCAGTCGAGGGAGCCAGCGCGCGGCGAGCTCGTCGTGCGCGGCGATCACCGGGTAGGCGGAGTGGGTCATCGACACCGGGCAGGCGTGGCCCGGTTCGATCTGTGCGAACAGCATGAAAGCCGCCGCCCGGGCGACGTTCGCTCCGGGTCGGGGATCCGCGAACGCGCTCGTGTGGGCGCCCGCAGCGACGGCGGCGCCGATCACCCGGTGATACGACTCGTCGTACTCGACCTCGTCGACGCGGTGTCCCCAGCGGTCGTGCGTGCGCAGCTCCGGCTTGTTCCGGTTCGCGCGCCGCGCATCGTCCTGGAACGACGCCGTGCCGACATGCGCGCCGACGGCCTGCAGACCCGCCTCGGCCCAGCCCGCGTCGTAGCGGCGGACGCCTTCGACCAGGGCGACGTTGCTCGTGAACTCGTTCAGGCCGACGCGCGGCGCGGCCTGGTTGGCGACGGTGTGCGTGGTCATGCCGTTGGTCCCGGGTGCATGTCGCCACGCTAATTCGGGGTGCGCAAGGGGCACAACCGCAGGACGATCGAGCGGAGCGGATCCTGGGCTGCGACGGAGCTCAGGTGGCGCGCAGCGATCCTCCCGGTGCGATCACCACCGGGTGTGCCGCTGTCGGCGCCAGGGTGCGCAGGGCTGCACGGATCCTCGTCCCGCCCCGCGGCAGGACTCGGTGCCGTTCTCCCGGACGCGCTCGCACGATCTGCTCCGCCTCGAGGTCGATCTGCTGTGGTTCCATGCCGGGACCCTGCCACGGGTCGCGGACATTCCGCCTTCGCATGTGCCGGTCAGCCGGTGCGGTCGTCCTCGTCCGGCTCGGCGCGGAGCAGATGGGCGATCTCCTCCTCCGGGCGAGGAGCGACGTTCTCGTCCTGCTCGAGCTCGGGGACCGTCGGCTCCCCCGGCGCGGGGACATGGGCGTGTGCAGAGCGGGCATCGGTTTCGGACACGAACGCACCTCCTTCGGACGACACCGTCATTGTAGGTCGCCGTACGCCGTCTGAAGCCGGCCGGCATCTCGACGGAGCACTCTCATCTCCTTCAGGCATCCGACCGAACCCCGCATCGCCACCGCTTGGCGCCAACTCGCCCTGGCGGCGAGTGGGCGGTCACGAGCGTGAGCGATACCGGCCATCTCACCAGCCTCTGAAGCCGATCGCACGCTGAAGCGGAAACGAAATCCTTGGTTCAGTTCGAATAGCGGAACTCGACCACGTCGCGGCGGTTAGCAAACCTCTCGACGCGCCAATACGCCCTGCTTCAGCAGGCGTTGCACACCGCCAGCGTTGCACCCAATAGGCGTATACGTCTATATTATCTCCGTGCCCACGAACGCGCTCCACAGCAAGTTGTCGCTGCCCATCCTGGGGCTCCTCCTCGAACAGGCGGACCACCCGTATGGGCTCACCTCGCGCCTGAACGATCGCTACCGACACCTCCACGCCTCCCGCAGCAGCATCACCACCCTCGCCAAGTCGCTGGCCGACGCCGACCTGATCGCGCCACGCGCGCCCGAACGTGCAGGAAACCGGCCCCCGCGGACGGTCTACGACCTCACTGAGGTCGGCGTCACACATCTGCGGCAGCGCATCGAGGAAATCATCCGCACCGCGCCCGCCATGAATACTGACTTCGTCACGGCGCTCGCATATATCGGCCTCCTCGGCAAGCGATTAGCTGGAGACGCCGTCGACGAGAGAGCCAGTCGAATCCGGCAGGAGATTGGCGCTCTCAAAGAAGTCCCCACCGCAATCGCCGAGATCAAAATGATCGAGGTCGACTACTGGCTGCGCATGCTCACGTCGGAAGCGATCTGGCTCGAGGAGTTCGGTGCCCGAATTGAAACTGGACGCATCGAATGGATTGGAGACAAACCAGAATGAAGTACGGCGTCTACGTCGCTGGCCGCGCCGGCACCACCAGCGCCAAGCCGGACAGCGCTAGAATGATCGGTTCTGCCGTCGACGACCTCACTGACGGGTCTCCGCACGTCATCCGTGAGTACATCCACTTTCTAGGTGCCGATCCGGACCCCGATATCGTCCATTCGCTCGGTGCAGAAGATGAGCTCGTCAGCCTCACCATGCCGGATGATTGGTACCTCGAGAACGGACGAGAACTGGACCTCGTGGTCAGCTATCTCCCCTTAGCTGAGGACATTCCCGGATGGCTCATGTTTCTCGATACCGTCCTGCATCGCTACGGGCACATCGTCCGGTACTTCCAAGTGACCCTGGAACCGAATTTCCCGATCCCCTTTATCGACGGGAGTTCGCCGGGAGTCATGGAAGCCCTCATACGGGGACTGCCCCACGCAAAGCGAGCTGCACCAGCAACCGTGCAGGTTGGCTTCTCGGTCGCTGAGCCAGCCGAGTGGCTGGGAGGCGATGACAAGTTCTGGCAGACGCTTGCGAGCCTGCCCGCAGAGCAGTTCGCCGACCACGTCGACTATGTCGGTCTCGGCCTCTACCCCGATGCCTTCTCACCCACTCCGCCAGAAGCCGTTCCAGTGCTCACTGAGAATGCGGTACGACTCCTTCGCCTGCGCAGCCTCGCTACAGCGAAAATTCCCAGGCGGATACCCATCCACATCGCGGAGTTCGGCTCACCGAGCGGAGACGGCAGAACAGCAGCCACGCAGGCCCGGTCGATCACTGACATGGTGGCAACGCTCGAGCGCATCGCAGAAGAACTCAACGTCACGGTGTGCGAGTACTTCGGGCTCCGCGACGCGGACACGTCAGGCGGACAAGCGGTCGGAACTTTTGGCCTGCTTGATGACGACTACACCCGCAAAGACTCGTTCGACGTCTATCGAAGCATCATCAGAGCCGAATTCTCCGGCAGGGACCAGACGTTGAACCGTAACTCGACTAGACGTTGAAACGGAATTCCACCACATGCCCACAGGTACCAACCTCCGGGGACAGGCCGGTCACTTCTTGCTCGCAGAGGTTACGCAGTGACACCTCCGCACGAGTTTCATCACCGTTAGCTGTCAGCCGCGGCACCGCGGCGCGCCGCCGGCCTACGTCTCAGCAGAACGCCCTCGCCGCCAGTGAACTCGATGCGCGCGAATGTCGCTGCTCTTCCCACTTCTTCGAATCCGAGCGCCTCGTAGAGCCTGATCGACGCAAGGTTCTGCGCATTGATCACACTGAAGACCGGCTCCTCGGCGGAACTCACGATCGATCTCCGCGACGGACAGCACCGGCAGCCGCTCAATGAGCCCGCGAACCCGCTCGCGATACTCGTCGATGTCGCCACCACGCGTTGCCATCACAACGGACAGCGCATGTACATCGGCGGGAGTCGCCGGCCGAATGCTGACAGCTTCGCCCGCACGCTGAGCCGCGCCAATGGCTCACAAGCCACGAGTCAGTCACGCGACCTTCAATGGTGTGATCTCGGCGATCTTGTCGCGCAGCGCCCGGCGCTCGAGGCGCAGCTCGTAGTTGGACTGCAGGTTCATCCAAAACTCCTCAGATGTGCCGAAGTAACGCGCAAGGCGGATCGCCGTATCCGCCGTGACCCCCCGCTTGCCATGCACGATCTCGTTGATCCGGCGCGGCGGAACGCCGATCGATACGGCCAGCTTGTTCTGCGTGATCCCGAAGCCGTTGATGAAGTCCTCCATGAGGATCTCCCCCGGGTGGATCGGCTCGATCAGCCCCATCTCAGTGGTAGTCGACGAGTTCGACATCTTCCGCACCTCCATTTCTCCAGACGAAGCAGACACGCCACTGCACGTTCACACGGATGCTGTGCTGACCACGACGATCACCAGTCAGTCGCTCCAGCCGATTTCCCGGCGGGATCCGAAGATCCTCGACATCCTTGGCCGCGTGGATCAGCTCGAGCTTGCGCAGCGTGGCCCGCTGCACCACTCGATCAACGCCCTTGACGTACTGCTCATGCCAGATGCGTTCGGTTTCTCTGCTTCCGAACGATCTGATCACATGAGAATTATATAACGTGAAGCGTCATTAACGCTATGCGTTATATCCGATCACGCCGGTGTCGTATAAAAGCCAAGCCGGTTCAGCGCGTTTCGTCTCGCTTCGCTCGCTCAACGACCGGGGTGGGTCAGACGTTGAACCTGAATTCGACCACGTCGCCGTCCTTCATGACGTAGTCCTTGCCCTCCAGGCGCGCCTTGCCCTTGGAGCGGGCCTCGACGACGGATCCGGTCGCGACCAGATCCTCGAACGAGATGACCTCGGCCTTGATGAAGCCCTTCTCGAAGTCGGTGTGGATCACGCCGGCGGCCTGCGGAGCCTTGTCGCCCTTGTGGATCGTCCAGGCGCGCGCTTCCTTCGGACCGGCCGTGAGGTAGGTCTGCAGGCCCAGAGTGTCGAAGCCGATGCGGGCGAGCTGGTCGAGACCCGATTCGTCCTGACCGGTGGAGGCGAGCAGCTCAGCGGCATCCTCCGGATCCAGGTCGATGAGCTCGGACTCGATCTTCGCGTCCAGGAAGATCGCCTGAGCCGGCGCGACGAGGGCGGCGAGCTCCGCCTTGCGGGCGGCATCCGTGAGCACGGCCTCGTCGACGTTGAACACGAAGATGACAGGCTTCGACGTCAGCAGGCCCAGCTCTTTGATCGGGGCAAGGTCGATCCCGCTCGTGGCAAGCAGCTGACCGCGCTCCAGTGCCTCCTTCGCCGCGTTCGCGGCCTCGAGCACCGACGAGTCGGTCTTGCGGCCGCGCACCTCCTTCTCGATCCGCACGATCGCCTTCTCCAGCGTCTGCAGGTCGGCGAGCATGAGCTCGGCGTTGATCGTCTCGAGGTCGTTCTTCGGATCGATCGCCCCGTCGACGTGCACCACGTCGTCGTCGGCGAAGCCGCGCACGACCTGCGCGATCGCGTCGGCCTCGCGGATGTTCGCGAGGAACTGGTTGCCCAGGCCCTCGCCCTCGCTCGCGCCGCGCACGATGCCGGCGATGTCGACGAACGACACCGTCGCAGGCAGGATCCGCTCACTGCCGAAGATCTCGGCGAGCGTGTTCAGCCGCACGTCGGGCAGGTTCACCACGCCGACGTTCGGCTCGATCGTCGCGAACGGGTAGTTCGCCGCGAGCACGTCGTTCTTGGTGAGGGCGTTGAAGAGGGTGGACTTGCCGACGTTGGGCAGTCCTACGATTCCGATGGTGAGAGCCACGGGGTACGAGTCTACCGTCGCCAGGCCGCCCGGACCGCTCGGTACGCGACGGTCACGTAGGGCAGCGCGAGAGTGCTCCCGTCGGACAGTCCGAGCTCGTCGAACAGCTGGTCCATGCCGCTCTCGATGCCGGCCTTCTCCTCATCGGAGGCGGTGATGAAATAGCTGCGCGAGCGCGCCATGGCGTGCAGCTCGGCCCGTGTCATCGTGCGCTGCCATTCCCAGCGCCTCTTCTCGAGAGCACCGAACGGATCCGACACGCGTACGCCGTCCTCGGCGATCATCTTCTCGGCCGCGCTGCCGTGCATGATGCCCGTGAGTCGGCGCACCCATTCGACGCGGTCGTCGCGGACGTTCCAGATCAGTCCGAGCACGCCGCCCTGGCGGAGCACCCGGCCGATCTCCCGGGACGCCGCATCCGGGTCGACCCAGTGCCAGGCCTGCCCGAGCACCGCCGCATCAGCCGAGCCATCCGGAAGCGGCAGCTCCTCAGCGACGCCCACGAGCGTGCGCACCTCGGGGCTCTTCTGCTGCAGTGCCGCGAGCATCAGCGGATCGGGATCCACCGCAGTCACCGTCGCACCGCGGGCGAGCACCGCGCGGGTGAGCTTGCCGGTGCCGGCGCCGATGTCGATCACCGCCGGCGCACGGTCAGTCAGCGCCTCCAGCATCCACCCGACCGCCTCGGCCGGATACTCCGGGCGGCCCGTCTCGTAGCTGCCGCTCGCCGTTCCGAAGCTCGTCGCGCGCTCTCTCATGCCGCCAGCCTACGGGTGCCGATCAGGGCGTCCGCGGCGCGCCTGAGCGAGGGGCGTCGCGTGCCGACGGACAGTGGAGGCGTGGCCCTGGACTTCACTGCGATCGACTTCGAGACGGCGAACTCCTCCCCTGCGTCCGCGTGCTCTGTGGGCCTGGTGCGCGTACGCGACGGGATCGTCGTCGCACAGACCGGCTGGCTGATCCGCCCGCCCGCGGGGCACGACGAGTTCCAGGAGTGGAATGTGCGGATCCACGGGATCCAGGCGCACGAGGTCACCGACGCTCCGTCGTGGACCGACCAGCTCGACCGGCTGTGCGCCTTCGCCGGGGCGGATGTCCTGGTCGCGCACAACGCCGGATTCGACCTGAACGTCATCCGTCGCGCGTGCGAGGTCACCGGCGACGCCTGCCCGCCGTACCGCTCGCTGTGCAGTCTGGCCGTGGCGCGCAAGGTCTACGACCTCGACTCGTACAAGTTGCCCTCTGCCGCGGCTGCTGCGGGATTCGGCGGATTCGCGCATCATGATGCGCTGGCCGACGCCCGCGCCTGCGCGGAGATCGTGATCGATGCCGGACGCCGCTCGGGCGCCCAGTCGATCGACCAGCTCTCCGATGCCGTCGGCGTAGCCATCGGCTCCCCGCTCGGCGCGGATCCCTCCTCGAAGACGCGGCGCACCCCGGCGGCGAGGGCCCGGATCGCCGCCTGAGTGAGCCCCTCGCCGGACCGTCGTGCGGGAATGTCCGTGGCGACGGCCATGCTGGGGGCATGGATCCGATCGCCCTGCTCCTCGCCGTCCTCGCCGCCGCGGCTGGGCTCGCGCTCGGCTGGTACCTCGGCCGCTCCCGCGGCGCCGCCGACATCGCGCGTCTCGACGCCGAGCTCACGGTGGTGCGGGAAGACCGGGAACGGCAGCACGACCTCTACCGCGACGCCGTCGAGCACGGCCGCCGCGAGCAGCACGAGGCAGCGGAGCGGGTACGGCAGGAGAATGCGGTTCTCACCGCTCTCGCACCGGTGCGCGAGAGCCTGCACCGCATGCAGCAGACCGTGACCACCCTGGAACGCGAACGGCAGACGCAGTTCGGCCAGCTCAGCGAACAACTGCGCCGCTCCGAGGAGAGCGGTGAGGCACTGCGCTCCACCACGGAGTCTCTCGCAGGCGCCCTGCGGTCCACGTCTGCACGAGGCGTGTGGGGCGAGACGCAGCTGCGACGCGTGGTGGAGGCAGCCGGTCTCACCCGGCACGTCGACTTCGACCTGCAGGCCACGATCCACTCCGACCGCGGGCACGGCCGACCGGACATGGTCATCCGTCTCGCCGGGGGCGCCGCCATCGCGGTCGACGCGAAGGCGCCGCTGGACGCGTTCCTCTCCGCCGGTGCGCTCTCCGACCAGGATCCGCAGCGACGCGCGCTGCTGCAGCAGCACGTCAAGGCCGTACGGGCCCACGTCGACGCGCTGGCCAAGAAGGCGTACTGGTCGGGGCTCGATGTCAGCCCCGAGTTCGTGATCTGCTTCCTGCCCAGCGAGTCCCTGCTGTCGGCGGCCCTCGACGAGGATCCGACGCTGCTCGACTACGCCTTCGGCAAGAGGGTCGCGCTCGCGACCCCGGTCAACCTGTGGGCGGTGCTGAAGACCGTCGCGTACACGTGGAAGCAGCAGGAGCTCTCGGCGGAGGCCGCCGTGCTGCTCGACCTCGGTACGCAGCTCTACGACCGGCTCGGTGTGCTCGCGGGGCATGCCGACGACCTGCGGCGGGCGCTCGAACGCACGGTCGACAGCTACAACCGCTTCGCTGGGTCGCTCGAGAGCCGAGTCCTCGCCACCGCGCGGCGCTTCCCCGGCGTCGATGCGACGGCGCTGGCCGCGCCGTCCGCCATCACGGGTGCGGCACGGCGCTTCACCGCCGATGAGCTCCGATCGCCCGCCGCGACCGAGGGCGAGGCTCAGGCCGCGACCCAGGGCGAGGGGATCCGCGCCGATCTCGGCGATGTCCGCCATCGCCTCGCGGATCCGCATCCGGAAACACGAAGCGGATCCGCCGGTGCAGCCGACGGATCCGCGAGGGAGACCTGCTGAGAGGAGGTCAGGCGCTGCCGGGAACGCCGCTGAGCAGCAGCACCACTGTGGTGGAGAAGACGACGAAGGCGCCGACCATCCACCACGCGCTGATCTCGTGCCCCTCTTCGCGGCGGACGCGGAACAGCACGTCGGTGCGGCGGGCCGCGTCCATCTCGACGATCTTCACCGTGCCGGTGTCGGTGATCGTCTCCTGACGGTAGATGTTCTCCGCGACCATCGTCGATGACCCTCCTGTCTCACGCCCCGCGAACGAGGGACGTGACGTGCACGCCGAACGGCGCCCTTCCATTGTGCCAGCACCTGCATGAATCAGCAGGAATGCGATCAGGTCGTTATCGACCGGGCACGATGCCATTCGGTGCATTCTCGACGGAGACGTCCGCCCCGATCCGGTCGGGAGCTCGCGGATCGGGGCGGACGACGTCAGGGCCGCACGCCCGTCACAGCCACTTGGAGACGAGGTGCTCCGAGGCGACGCGGCGCAGGGTGCCGGACGCGCTGCGCAGCACGACGCTCTCGGTGTACAGGTAGTCGCCCTCGCGGCGCACGCCGGCGACGAGCTGTCCGTCGGTCACGCCGGTCGCGACGAAGATCGTGTTGTTGCCGCTGACCAGGTCGTCGGCCTCGTAGACCTTGTCCATGTCGAGCCCGGCGTCGATGCCGCGCTGGCGCTCGTCGTCGTCGCGCGGCCACAGCCGGCCCTGGATGTGCCCGCCCAGTGCCTTGATGGCGCAGGCAGTGACGATGCCCTCGGGGCTGCCGCCGACGCCGATGCACATGTCGGTGCGGGCGCCGTGGCGCGCGGCATTGATGCCACCGGCCACGTCACCGTCGCTCATCAGACGGGTGCCGGCACCGGCATCACGGATCTCCTGGATGAGCTGCTCGTGACGCGGTCGGTTCAGCACCGACACCACGAGCTCCTCCACCGGCTTGCCGAGTGCGCCGGCCAGGCGCTTGATGTTCTCCGCGACAGGGAGGCGGATGTCGACGACACCGACGCCGGCGGGGCCCGTGACGAGCTTGTCCATGTAGAAGACGCTGGACGCGTCGAGCATCGTGCCGCGGTCCGAGACGGCGATCACCGAAAGCGCGTTCTGGCGGCCGGCGGCGGTGAGTGAGGTGCCGTCGATCGGGTCGACCGCGATGTCGCACAGCGGGCCTCCGGCACCGCTGCCGACATGCTCACCGTTGAAGAGCATCGGCGCATTGTCCTTCTCGCCCTCACCGATCACGACGCGGCCGTCGAAATCGACCGTTCCGAGGAAGGCGCGCATGGCGTCGACAGCCGCACCGTCGGCCGCCTCCTTGGCACCGCGTCCGATGAACGGCACGGCGCGGATCGCGGCGGCCTCCGTCGCGCGGACGAGCTCGAGAGCGAGGTTGCGGTCGGGGCTGAGGGGGCTGAGATCAGCAGAGAGGCTCACCATGCCCCCAGCGTAGGGGCGAGATGGTTACGGATCCGCAGATTTCCGCGTCAGGAAACCGAAAGATCCAGGCTTCTTTACCCGGTGGAAGATCCGCGCTCCTGGCCCCGCTGACACGCGCTCTGAATCGCCGTTCCTGCGGCGCTAGAGTGGCACCGACCCCCGTCGTCCAGCACAGGAGAAGCCATGCCCGTTGCCACCCCGGACCAGTACGCCGAGATGCTCGACCGCGCGAAGGCAGGCGGCTTCGCCTACCCGGCGTTCAACGTCTCCAGCTCGCAGACCATCCACGCGGTGCTGCAGGGACTGACCGAGGCCGGATCCGACGGCATCATCCAGGTCACCACCGGTGGCGCCGACTACTTCGCCGGCCAGACCGTGAAGGCCCGCGCCACGGGTGCCCTCGCCTTCGCGAAGTTCGCGACCGAGGTGGCCAAGTCCTACCCGGTGACCGTCGCCCTGCACACCGACCACTGCCCGAAGGACGCCCTGGCCGGTTTCGTGGAGCCGCTCATCGCCGCCTCCGAAGAAGAGGTCAAGGCGGGCCGCAACCCCATCTTCCAGTCGCACATGTGGGACGGCTCTGCCGTGCCGCTCGCGGAGAACATCGAGATCGCCAAGGACCTCCTCCCCCGCATGAAGGCGATCAACGCGATCCTCGAGGTCGAGATCGGCGTCGTCGGCGGCGAGGAGGACGGCGTCGCGCACGAGGGCTCGAACGAGGCGCTCTATACGACCTTCGCCGACGTCGACCAGGCCGTGCAGGCGCTGGGCCTCGGCGAGCAGGGCCGCTACATCGCCGCCCTCACCTTCGGCAACGTGCACGGCGTGTACAAGCCGGGCGGCGTGAAGCTGCGTCCCGAGCTGCTCGGCGAGATCCAGCAGCAGGTCGCCGCGAAGTACGGCACGGGCGCCAAGCCGCTCGACCTCGTCTTCCACGGCGGATCCGGATCCACCGACGCCGAGATCGCGCTCGCGGTCGCGAACGGCGTCGTGAAGATGAACATCGACACCGACACCCAGTACGCGTTCACCCGCTCGATCGCGGGCTACATGTTCGGCAACTACGACGGCGTCCTGAAGGTCGACGGCGAGGTCGGCAACAAGAAGGTCTACGACCCGCGCGCCTGGGGCAAGGTCGCCGAGACCGCGATGGCCCAGCGCGTCATCGAGTCGACCCGCCAGCTCGGCTCGTACGGTCAGTCGAAGAGCTGACGCCCGTCACGCAGCGCACCCGACTTCTGTCGCGCAGGCAAGAGCCCGGCTCCCGATCGAATCGGGGCCGGGCTCTTCCGCGTCGGGGCTCAGGCTCAGGTCGGATTGCGCACCTGCTGGTCGATGTACGAGATCACCGCGGGATCGCTGTAGAACGGCACGACCAGGAGCACCGAGGCGAGGGCGACGAACACGACGCCGCCGACGAGCGGCACCCACCAGGCGATCTTCCCGCGGCGCAGTCTCAGCACGGTCCAGGCCGCGGTCAGGATCCACCCGATGATCAGCACCGCTCCGGCGGCGATCCCCCACGTCTTCGCCATCGCGTCATTGGTGAACTCGCCGCTGATCCCCAGCATCTGCATCATCTGCGCCATCAGTGGCGACGGGTTCAGATACGTCGCCACCGCGGAGATCACATTCCAGAGGCCGAAGGCGAGCAGCCCCAGGGACACGAGGCGGTCGAGCGGGTGCGCCGGCACGGCGCTGGAGCGCGGCTCGTCGGACGCCGGCGCCATGTGAGCCGGGGAGGGCCCGGGAGCCGGCGCGGGCAGGGCCGCGGATGCCGGGGGCTGTACGCCGCCGGGCGCGGCCGCGGGGTTCTCCCGACCCGAGCGACGGCGCTGCTCTTCTGGCGTGGCGTACTCGCCGTACTGAGGACGGGGACGCGGGCTGTCGGCGGGCTGCGGTCGAGGATCGGACACCCGGCCATGGTACCGACGGGGCCTCGGAGCGACGTGGGGAGCGAGCTCTCGAGACCTCGCCGGATTCAGCACGCGAACGCGGAACAGTTCACTCGATGCGGGCGATCACGCTCCCCTGCGCGACCTCGGTCTCCTCGGGGACCACGATCCGCAGGATCCCGGACCGCACGGCGTGGATCTCCTGATCGACCTTGTCCATCGCGACCTCGGCGAGGAGGTCGTCGGGTTCGACCTGCTCGCCCTCCGACGCGAACCAGGTGACGATCACTCCGGTCGCCGCGGGATCCGACGACATCTCCGGGAAGGTCACGTCGCTCATGACGCCATGGCCTCGCGCACGGCGGCCTCGATTCGCGCCGGAGTGGGCAGCACCGCGTACTCGAGCACGCTCGCGTACGGGATCGGCACGTCCGGCACCGCCACCCGCGACACGTGCTTCAGCGCCGCCGGGTCCCGCTCGACGACGGAGGCGATCACCTCGCCGCTGACGCCGAACGACTGATAGTCCTCGTCGACGACGATCAGCCGGCCCGTCTTGCGCACCGAGGCGAGGATCGCGTCGCGGTCCAGCGGCACGAGGCTGCGCAGGTCGATGACCTCCACGTCGATGCCCTCTGCCGCGAGCTTCTCCGCGACGTCCAGGCTGTGGTGTACCGAGAGCGAGAGCGTGACGATCGTCACATCGGCCCCTTCACGCGCCACCCGCGCCTTGCCGATCGGAACCTCATACGCCTCCTGCGGCACGGCACCGATCGAGCGCGGGTTCTTCTTCATCCAGCCCAGGCCCATCACCCCCTTGTGGAACAGGTAGACGACCGGGTCGTCGGAGCGGATCGCGGCGGTCATCAGCCCCTTCGCGTCGTACGGGTTCGAGGGCACGACGACCTTCATGCCGGGCAGGTGCGCGAACGTCCCCCACAGGCTCTGCGAGTGCTGCGCCCCGTCGGAGTAGCCGCCACCGGTCGCGGTCATCAGCACCATCGGCACCTTCACGTTGCCACCGGACTCGAAGTGGATCTTCGCCATGTGGTTGTAGATCTGATCCATGCACACGCCGAAGAAGTCGACGAACATCAGCTCGACCACGGGTCGCATGCCCTCGACCGCCGCGCCGATGCCGAGTCCGATGAACGCGGTCTCGGAGATCGGCGTATCGAGCACGCGCGCGGGGCCGAACTCGTCGAGCAGACCGGTGGTGGCGGAGAAGATGCCGCCGTAGGATCCGACATCCTCCCCCATCACGAAGACGCCGTCGTCCGCGCGCATCTGCTGGGCGATCGCCTCCGAGATCGCCTTCGCCGTGGACAGCTTGCGCCGCCCTGGCTCCGGCTCGATGGGCAGGACAGCGGGCAGGTCGATGGTGGTGCTCATGAGCGTGCTCCTTCGGCGAAGACGTAGGCGAGGGCGTGGGCGGGGTCCGGCAGCGGAGAGGACTTGGCGTAGGTGATCGCGTCCTCGACGCGATCCGCGGCCGCCGCGGTGATGGCCGCCGCGTCGGCCTCGGTGAGCGCGCCGGCCGCGAGCAGCTGCGCGCGGTAGGTGGGGATCGGATCCCGTCCTGGCACGCCCTCGAGATCGCTGCGGTAACCCTGCGCATCACCCTCGAAGTGCCCCCACAGCCGCAGCGTGTGCACCTCGATGAGGCTGGGTCCCTCGCCGGCGCGAGCACGCGTGACAGCGGCGCCGACCGCCTCCCAGACGCCTTCCACCGCGTTGCCCTCGACTCGCACGCCCGGCATGCCGTAGGCGGCGGCGCGATCGGCATTGGAGGCGACCGACGTGGAGGCCGCACGTGGCACCGAGATCCCCCAGTCGTTGTCCTCCACCACGAAGACGACGGGAAGCTTCCACAGCGCGGCGAGGTTCAGAGACTCGTGGAACGCGCCCTGATTCGCGGCACCCTCGCCGGCGACGGCGACCGCGACACGGTCGGTGCCGGCGCGCTGGAACGCGAAGGCCTGGCCGAGCGCGGGCGGAAGACCCTCGGCGATGATCCCGGAGCAGGAGAAGTGCGTGGCCGGGTCGAACAGGTGCATGTGCCCGCCGCGCCCGCGGCCGAGCCCTGTCTCGCGGCCGAAGATCTCCGCGGTCATCGCGCGCAGGTCGATGCCGTGCGCGATCGCGACGTGGTGCGGGCGGTGCGTCGCGGTGAGCGCGTCATCGGCGGTGAGGTGCGCGCCGATGCCGGCCGCCACCGGCTCCTGGCCCGCGGACAGATGCATCTCGCCCGGCACCAGTCCTGCGCCGATGTCGAATCCCGGCGACTTGTCTGCGTGGTACTCGCGCAGGATCGCCTCTTCGTACGTGCGGATCAGCACCATCGTGCGGAACAGCTCGAGGCGTTCCGGATCCGTGAGCGTGGATCGATCGACCATGATCTCCTCCTCGGGTGGGAGTCTCGCCGTCGAGACTCCGGGGTGTCTTGGATCACACGCTAGGAAAGAGATCCGCCTTTCGGCAGTACGGCTTTTTCAGATGCTGAAGCGACGACGGACAGGAACACCGGGTCAGAGCGGGAACGGCCCGAAGCGGTCCGCGCCGAGCTGCAGGGAAAGTCGTCCGGCGACCGTCCCGAGGCGGCGGGCGAGATCGTCGATCTGCACGTCGCGGCGATCGGTCGGCACCGACACCGCGAGCGATGCGGTGATGCCGGGAGCACTCACCGGAACCGCGACGCAGGTGTGCCCGATTGCGTACTCCTCGCGGTCGAGCGTCCAGTCGCGCGGATGCTCGAGCTGGGTCAGCAGCACGCGGCGGTCGCTGATCGTGTGCGGGGTGAGCTCGCCGAGTGCGTGACGGGCGAGATAGTCGAGGCGTTGCTCGTGGGTCAGTTCGGTGAGGATCTGCTTGCCCAGAGCGGTCGCGTGCGCACTGTCCTGCAATCCGACCCACAGCTCGACACGCGGGCTGCGTCGCGCGTCCACGATGTCGACGAGGTGCACCTCGCCGTCCGAGTACCGGGAGAGGTACGCCGTCACCCCGAGCTGACCGGTCGCCTCGTTCAGTGCAGCGCGCACCCGTGCCAGGAAGACCCCGCGCCCGTCGCGCTCTGCGCGGAAGCCAGGAAACCGATCCCCCAGCACCAGCCCGTCCGGCTCATGCTGCAGATAGCCCTCGTGCACGAGGGTGCGCACAAGGTTGTAGGTCGTGCCGAGGGTGAGCCCGGACGCCGTCGCGAGGGCTTTGGCAGACACCGGCCGCGCGGAATTGGCGACGATGTCCACCAGGGAGAGGGCGCGCTGGACGGATCCGATCAGCGTCTGCTCGCGTTCCATGGTGCTACCCTCGTCCACCCGTTGCGGGTCAGGATACCCCGGGCGGGAAGCAGCCCGCTCAGCGGGGGCCGCGACCGCCGAGCGCGCGCTCGTCACGCTGACCGGTGACATCCTGGCGCAGCTCCTTCGGCAGCGAGAACATGAGGTCCTCCTCCGCGGTGCGCACCTCCTCGACGTCGCCGTAGCCGGCCTCGGCGAGCGCGGCGAGCACTTCCTGCACGAGCACCTCGGGCACCGACGCCCCGCTGGTCACGCCGACCGTCGAGACACCCTCGAGCCAGGCCTGCTGCACCTCTTCGGCGTAGTCGACGCGGTAGGCGGCCTTGGCACCGTACTCGCGCGCCACCTCGACCAGGCGCACGCTGTTGGACGAGTTCGCGGATCCGACCACGATCACCAGATCCGCGTCGGTCGCGACCTTCTTGATCGCCACCTGACGGTTCTGCGTCGCATAGCAGATGTCGTCCGAGGGCGGATCCTGCAGCTCGGGGAACCGCGTGCGCAGCCGGTTCACGGTCTCCATCGTCTCGTCGACCGACAGGGTGGTCTGCGACAGCCAGACGACCTTGCTCGGATCGCGCACCACGACCGTGTCGGCCTCGTCCGGGGAGTTCACCACGGTGACGTGGTCGGGCGCCTCGCCGGCGGTGCCCTCCACCTCCTCGTGCCCGTCATGGCCGATGAGCAGGATCTCGAAATCGTCGCGCGCGAAGCGCACCGCCTCGCGGTGCACCTTGGTCACCAGCGGGCAGGTGGCGTCGATCGCGTGCAGGTGGCGGTCCTCGGCCGCGGAGACGACCATCGGCGAGACGCCGTGCGCGCTGAAGACGACGTGAGAGCCCTCCGGGATCTCGTCCACCTCGTCGACGAAGATCGCTCCCTGCGCCTCGAGCTCGGTGACCACGTGGATGTTGTGCACGATCTGCTTGCGCACGTACACCGGCGCGCCGTAGCGCTGCAGCGCCTTCTCCACCGCGACGACCGCACGGTCGACGCCCGCGCAGTACCCGCGCGGAGCGGCCAGCAGCACGCGCTTGCGCCCGTCGACCGGGCGGTCCTCGAGGGGCTCGCGCGCGGCCGTGGGGCGGCGGCGGGGGATCTGCGGGACGGGCAGCGCGACGGGAGAGCTCACCCCTGGATTCTACCGGCGCCGGCTGGGCGCGGGCCCGGCCCTGCGCTCCCGGGCACGCGCCGGCCGGCGATGTCTGCGGCCCGCGTTATCCTGAACCCGCCCCGATCGACAGGATGCGATGACCGTCTTCGAAGCCGCTCCCGGCGAGGCTCCGCCCGCCGACGCCGTCTCCCCGCGAGAGTCCACGCCCGACGCTCCCACGTCGATCGCGCGGCTGAACGCCACGATCCGCGACTTCGTGGCGCAATGGGGAACGGTCTGGGTCGAGGGCGAGATCACGAGCTGGAACCTGCGCGCAGGCAACGTGTTCGCGCGACTCAAGGACACCCGCTCCGACGCGCAGATCTCCATCCGCGTGTGGTCGAGCGTGCGCGCACGGATCCCGGCAGACCTCGCCGTGGGCGATCACGTGGTCGCGGCCGTCAAGGCCGATTACTTCGTGAAGGCCGGCGATTTCAGCTTCACCGTGTCGGCGATGAAGCACGTCGGCCTCGGTGACCAGCTCGAGCGGCTCGAGCGGCTGCGCGCGCAGCTGCGTCAGGAAGGCCTGTTCGACCCCGCACGCAAGAAGCCCCTGCCGTTCCTGCCGCACGTGATCGGGCTCATCACCGGGGAGAACTCCGATGCGGAGAAGGATGTGCACCGCAACGCCGAGCTGCGCTGGCCGCAGGTGCGCTTCCGCACCGTGCACGCCGCCGTGCAGGGCGACCGCTGCGTGCCGGAGACGCTCGCGGCGCTGAAGACGCTCGACGCGGATCCCGACGTCGACGTGATCGTCATCGCCCGCGGCGGCGGGGATCCGCAGACGCTGCTCGGCTTCAGCGATGAGCGGCTGGTGCGCGCCGTGGCCGCGGCGACGACCCCGGTCGTGAGCGCGATCGGGCACGAGAACGACCACCCTCTGCTCGATGATGTGGCCGACCTGCGCGCGTCCACTCCGACCGACGCGGCGAAGCGCGTGGTGCCCGACGTCGGTGAGCAGCGGGCGCTCATCGCTCAGCTGCGCTCGCGTGCCACCACCCGCGTCGCGCAGCGGGTCGCGCACGACATCGCGCAGCTCGAGCAGCTGCGCTCACGCCCCGTGCTGCGTGACCCGGATCCGCTCCTCGAACGTCGGGCGCAGGAGGTGTGGCTGCTCGCCTCGCGCTCCCGCGATGCCCTCGGCCGCACGGTCGACCGTGCGGGCCGGCGCACCGCGGAGCTGCGCGCCTCGCTGCGTGCGCTGTCCCCGGCCGCGACGCTCGCCCGCGGGTACGCGATCGCGCACCGGGACGACGGCGTGATCGTGCGCGATGCTGCGGATGCCCCGGCCGGCACGGCCCTCACCCTCACCGTCGACCGTGGGTCGCTCCGCGCGGTGTCGGAGGGCGAGGTCGCCGAGGCCGCGGCGGCGGACCGCCCGGGTGCGCGTCGGTAGGATGGAGGCGTGACTGTGTCGAGCGAACCGTCGGCTTCCGGGGGGAGTTCCGCGCCGGCCGTCGCGGATCCCGCCTCCCTCACCTTCGAGCAGGCGCGCGACGAGCTCGTGCGCGTGGTCGCCGAACTCGAGCAGGGTGCACCCACTCTCGAGCAGTCCCTCACCCTGTGGGAGCGCGGCGAGGCCCTCGCCGCCCGCTGCGAGGAATGGCTGATCGGCGCCAAGCGCCGCCTCGACGCCGCCCGCCCTGGCTCTGCGCCCGACGGGAGTGCACGATGAGCCGCGAGCAGAGGAAGCAGGCGCCTGTCGTCGCCGAGCTCGGCCGGCCGGAGACGCCGCAGGAGACCGCCGACCGCAAGGCCGCCTCTTCCGCGGCCTATCGCTCCAGTCAGACCTTCCGCGGGCTCATCGCCGCGCTCATCGCCACGGTCGGCGTCGTGCTGCTGATCGTGCTGATCGTGCCCCGGGGCGATTTCACCGGAACCAACACCGTGGATCTGGCCGCCGCGGCCAAGAACGCGCAGAGCACCATGAATCGCCCGGTGCTGGTGCCCACCCCGCCGAACAACTGGCGGGTGAACAAGGCCGTGCTGATCGACGGCAAGCCCGTCGTCTGGGACATCACGGTGGCTCCGCAGGCGGACGACGCCCGCGGCTACGCGCATATCGCGCAGGCATTCGACGCCGACGCAGACTGGGCACTCACGCCGCTGCACGGCACGGCACCGAAGGGCACCGTCAAGATCGGCGGGCGCACCTGGGACGAGTACGTGATCCCGAACCCCGACTCCTCGGCCAACATCGACGCTGCCCTGGGTACGCAGGTCGGCAAGGACTACGTCCTCGTCTACGGCGCCCTCGGCAAGGCGGGGACGGCAGAGCTCGTCGCGAAGATCAGCCCGCAGATCGACATCCTGGAGAAGAGCAGATGACCCCTCCCGCACAGCGTTCCCTCACCCCCGACGAGGCGTGGAACCTCATGCTGGAGGGCAACAGCCGGTTCGTCGCCGGCACCCCGCAGCACCCGAACCAGAACGTCGACAAGCGCTTCGAGCTGTCCGAGGGGCAGGCGCCGCTCGCCACGCTGTTCGGATGCTCGGACTCGCGACTCGCGGCGGAGATCATCTTCGACAAGGGCCTCGGCGACCTGTTCGTCGTGCGCAACGCTGGTCAGGTGATCGGCGAGTCGATCGTCGCGAGCCTCGAGTACGCGGTCGGGATCCTCGGCGTGCCGCTCATCGTCGTGCTCGCGCATGACAGCTGTGGCGCGGTGCGCGCGGCGATCGACGGCACCGCGATCGATGCGGCCCCGCTGCCGCCGCACATCTGGAAGCTCATCGCCCCGATCGTGCCCGCCGCGCGCAAGGTCCTCGCCGAGCACGGCGGCTCCACCGCAGCAGACATCGACGCGGAGCTGGTCGGTCAGGAGCATCTGCGCAACACGGTCAAAGACCTGCTGCAGTCGTCCGAGATGATCGCCGATGCCGTGGCGGAGGGCCGGCTCGGCATCGTCGGCGCCAACTACCGTCTCGCGGAGGGCACGGCCGTGCCCGTCGTCACCGTCGGCCTCGCCGCCGCCTGAACCACCCGTCATCCCCCACAATCCACCGTCGCATCTGGAGGAACAAGAAGTGACCGACAACCACCAGCAGAGCGGCGAGAACCCGCTCCAGTACCGCATCGAGCACGACACCATGGGCGAAGTGCGCGTGCCCGTGAACGCCCTCTACGGGGCGCAGACCCAGCGAGCCGTGGAGAACTTCCCGATCTCCGGCAAGGGTCTCGAGTCGACGCAGATCGCTGCGCTCGCGCGCATCAAGAAGGCTGCGGCGCTCGCCAACAAGGAGCTGGGCACCCTTGACGGCGCGATCGCCGACGCGATCGCGCAGGCCGCCGACGAGGTGGCCGCCGGCACGCACGACGGGGAGTTCCCGGTCGACACGTACCAGACCGGATCCGGCACCAGCTCGAACATGAACATGAACGAGGTGCTCGCCACCCTTGCGACCCGGATCCTGGGCGCGACCGTGCACCCGAACGACCATGTGAACGCCTCGCAGTCGTCGAACGACGTCTTCCCGACCTCGGTGCACATCGCCGTCACGCAGGCGCTGATCGACACGCTCATCCCGGCGCTCGACCACCTCGCGGTGGCTCTCGAGGCGAAGGCGGAGCTGTGGAAGGATGCGGTCAAGTCGGGCCGCACACACCTCATGGATGCCACGCCGGTCACGCTCGGCCAGGAATTCGGCGGCTACGCGCGCCAGATCCGCCTCGGCATCGAGCGGGTGCAGGCCGCCCTCCCCCGCGTGGCAGAGGTCCCGCTCGGCGGCACCGCGGTCGGCACCGGCATCAACACCCCGCTCGGCTTCCCGCAGAAGGTCATCGCGCTGCTCGCCGCCGAGACCGAGCTGCCGATCACCGAGGCCAAGGACCACTTCGAGGCCCAGGCCAACCGCGACGGCCTCGTCGAGGCGTCGGGTGCGCTGCGCACGATCGCCGTGTCGCTGACCAAGATCAACAACGACCTGCGCTGGATGGGATCCGGCCCGAACACCGGCCTCGGCGAGATCCACATCCCCGACCTGCAGCCGGGTTCGTCGATCATGCCGGGCAAGGTCAACCCCGTCATCCCCGAGGCGACGCTCATGGTGTGCGCCCGGGTGATCGGCAACGACGCAACGGTCGCCTGGGCCGGCGCGTCCGGATCCTTCGAACTCAACGTCGCGATCCCGGTCATGGGCACCGCGCTGCTCGAGTCGATCCGCCTGCTCTCCAACGCCGTGCGCGTGCTGGCCGACAAGACGGTCGACGGCCTGCAGGCGAACGTCGAGCGTGCCGCCGCGTTCGCGGGCATGAGCCCGTCGATCGTCACCCCGCTGAACAAGCTCATCGGCTACGAGGCGGCGGCGAAGATCGCCAAGCACGCGGTCGCCAAGGGCATCACCGTGCGCGACGCCGTGCTCGACCTCGGCTACGTCGAGCGCGGCGAGCTCACGCTCGAGCAGCTCGACGAGAAGCTCGACCTGCTGTCGATGACCCACGCCGGCTGATCCCGGATCCGATCCATCGAGCACACGGATGCCGCGGCCCCCTCGGGGCTGCGGCATCCGCCGTCTCCGGGTCGGACGGACGGACAGGCCTGCGACGCCTGCACGACCGGATCGGCAGATCCGTCGTGCAGGCGTCGCACGGTCGTGCATCCGTCGCGGGAAGGCGGTGCGTGGATGAGGCGGCACGCGGCGCCGCCGGGCGTCAGCTGAGCTCGTTGCCCTCCAGCAGCTCGGTCACGAGCGCGGCGATGGCGGAGCGCTCCGAACGCTGCAGGGTGACATGGCCGAAGAGGCTGTGACCCTTCAGCGTCTCGATCACGCTGGCGATGCCGTCGTGGCGCCCCACGCGCAGGTTGTCGCGCTGGCCCACGTCGTGGGTGAGCACGACGCGCGAGTTCTGCCCCATCCGACTCAGCACCGTGAGCAGCACGTTGCGCTCGAGCGACTGGGCCTCGTCGACGATCACGAAGGCGTCGTGCAGCGAACGCCCGCGGATGTGCGTGAGCGGCAGCACCTCGAGCAACCCGCGCCCGATGACCTCCTCCATCACATTGCCGGAGACGACGGATCCGAGGGTGTCGAAGACCGCCTGCCCCCACGGGCTCATCTTCTCGTCCCTGTCACCGGGCAGGTAGCCGAGCTCCTGCCCGCCGACGGCGAACAAAGGGCGGAACACGATGATCTTCTTCTGCTGCTGCCGCTCCAGCACGGCCTCCAGTCCCGCGCATAGAGCGAGGGCCGACTTTCCGGTGCCGGCGCGGCCTCCGAGCGAGACGATGCCGACCTCGGGGTCGGTCAGCAGGTCGATCGCGATGCGCTGCTCGGCCGAGCGCCCGTGCAGCCCGAACACCTCACGGTCGCCGCGCACGAGCGCGTACTCTCCGTCGCCCGTGACGCGTCCGAGGGCGGATCCGCGCTCGGAGTGGATGATGAGGCCCGTGTTCACCGGGAGCCCGATCGCCTCGTCACTCGTGCCCACCTCGCTCTCGTAGAGGTCGCTCATCTCGTCGCCGGAGAGCGAGATGGAGCTGATGCCGGTCCACCCCGAGTCCACCGCCTGCTCGGCGAGGTACTCCTCGGCGTTGATGCCGAGCGACGCGGCCTTGACCCGCATCGGCAGATCCTTGGACACGACCGTGACGTCCTGCCCCGCCTGCGCGAGGTGCATGGCCACGGCGAGGATCCGGCTGTCATTGTCGCCGAGCCGGATGCCGCTGGGCAGCACGGTCTGGTCGGTGTTGTTCAGCTCGACGCGCAGGGTGCCGCCGTCGCCGATCGGGACCGGGAAGTCGAGCCGTCCGTACTCGACGCGCAGCTCGTCGAGGTGGCGCAGGGCCCGCCGGGCGAAGTAGCCGAGCTCGGGATCGTGCCGTTTGCCCTCGAGCTCGCCGATCACGACGACGGGCAGGACGATGGAGTGCTCGGCGAAGCGGAAGAACGCCTGCGGATCAGACAGCAGCACGGACGTGTCGAGCACGTACGTCTTCAGAGCCTGGTCGGGCGTTGCACCTCCCCCGTCGACGGTGCTCGTGCGGGTGCTGCTCTTCAGTGCGGTGCGTGCGGCCACGACCCTCTCCCGACCCGGGATGATTCCCGGTGCTAGGCGAATCGGCCAGGGCCACGAGTCGCGATCCTTGAGGCCGACCCGATCGGACGCCATGTCCGATGGCTCGAAGGTACGACGGCCCACCGACATCACGCAGGAGACACGCGCGCACAGCACGGTTAAGAGCGCGTCAACGACCGATGAACTCTCGCGCCTCCGCCAGCGCCGCATCGAGCATGTCGAGGGTCTCCGCGGTCGTGCCGGCGTGCGGCGAGACCCGCACGGCCCCGGCGCGCACGGTCACGGTGACGCCGGCTGCGTCCAGTCTCGCGCCGAGCCTGGCCGGATCCGCCGGCACGAGCACCACGATCCCCGCACGGCGCTCGCGCTCCCGTGGAGAGAGAACCGGGACTCCGTGCCGGTCGGCGATCCGGAGGACGTCATCGACCCGCTCGGACAGCCGTGCCGCGATCCCGGCGATGCCCGTGCTGCGGCTCTCCTGCACCGCCACGGCGAGGCGCGCCGCAGCGAGCGGATCCGGCCCGCTGACGGCGAACGCCTGTGCGGAGGCCGCCGGCTCCGGAAGGGTGTCGGTGGGCAGGCCCTCCGCAGCGGTGCCGACTCGCCCGCTGAGCACGGGACGGATGCGGTCGCGTGCGTGTGCCGTGAAGCGGGCGAACCCGGTGCCGCGCCCCGCACGCAGCCACTTGTAGGCGTGCCCGACCACGACATCCGCGGCCGACCAGTCCTCATCCACCACGCCGCACGACTGCACGGCGTCGACGATGAGCAGGCGATCGGGTCCGAGCACCTCGCGCAGTGCCGCGAGATCGGCGCGGTAGCCCGAGCGGAAGTCGACATGGCTGACGACCAGGGCGGTGACCGCAGGAACCAATGCCGCAGCCACGGCATCGGGGGTCACCCGAGCCGCCGGCGGCGAGATCCATCGCGTTGCGAGGCGCCCGGACGACGCCGCGGCCGCGCGCGCAAGGGTGATCGTCACGCTCGGGAACTCGGCGCCGGCAGCGAAGACCTCACCGTCGATGCCGGCCAGTGCCTGCTGCAGAGC
>JAFDWM010000220.1 GCA_018268455.1 Actinomycetota bacterium
GCGGGACTCGATCGGCCGACGAGCGGGCGCGTGGTCCTCGGCGACACCGACGTTTCGTCGCTCAGTGCAAGCCGGCTCACCCAGTTCCGGAGGGATCACGTCGGCTTCGTGTTCCAGGCGTACAACCTGCTTCCGGCCTTGAACGTCGAGGAGAACATCACGCTCCCGCTGCGGCTTGCACGGCGCCGGCTGGACCAGGAGTGGCTCGACTTCCTGCTCGAGTCGGTCGGGCTGGCGGACCGGCGCCGGCGGCGTCCCTCCGACCTCTCCGGCGGGCAGCAGCAGCGTGTGGCGATCGCCCGCGCGCTGATCACGCGGCCGTACGTCGTCTTCGGCGACGAGCCCACCGGCGCGCTCGACTCACGGTCGGGCAAGCAGGTGCTCGACCTGCTCGCGCACACCGCGAAGGCGCTCGCGCAGACGGTCGTGATGGTCACGCATGATCCCATCGTGGCCGCACACGCGGACCGCGTGATCTTCCTCGCCGACGGCGTGTTCGCGGGCCACCTCGACGGCGCGACACCCGCGGAGATCACGGACCGCATGAGTTCGCTCGGGGAGTGGTGATGACCGGCGCACGGCTGGGGCTCGGTCGGCTCGTCCGGGCAGACCTGCGGCAGCACAAGGCCGGGTTCGTCGGCGTCGCCGTCGCGGTGTTCGTCGCGAGCCTGCTGGTGACGGGCCTCGGGGTCCTCGTGGAGTCCGGCATCCGCGGCGGGCTCGCCCCGGTGCGCTACACCGCCGCACCCGTCGTCGTCGGGGCCTCGCAGCAGGTGGATGTGCCGGAGGACATCCCGATCCCCCTGCACGAACGCGCACCCCTTCCCGCGGATGCCGCGGCGCGGATCGCTGCGGTTCCCGGTGTCGATCACGTCGTGGGCGATGCGACCGTCACCCTCGCGGATCCGGGCGGGCACATCGTCGAAGCACACCCCTGGCGTGCGGTCGCGCTGGCGGGCTCCGCTCTTCGGGAGGGCGCCGAGCCCGCCGGGGCGGATGAGGTCGTGGTGACCGCCGGCCGCGCGGAGGGACTCGGCGCCCGGATCGTGCTCGCGCACGGCGGGACGCCGCAGGAGTACCGGGTCGTCGGCGTCGTCGATGCGATGGCCGGCGCCGAGCGCGCCCCGCAGGTGTATCTCAGCGACGCGCGCATCGCGGAGCTGGACCCCCGCGGCGGCGCCGCGCAGACCCTCGGAGTGTTCCCGGCTCCCGGCGCCGACGCCGCGGAGACCGCGAAGGCGATCCGCCGGACGGTGCCGGGTCTCGCCGTGCAGACGGGCGCGGCGCGCGGCGACATCGAGTTCCTCGACTCCGGTGCGGCGCGCTCCACGCTCGTGATGATCGGCAGCGCGTTCGTCGGAACCTGCATCCTCGTCGCGCTGTTCATCGTGTGCGGCACGCTGTCGCTGTCGGTGCAGTCGCGTCGACGCGATTTCGCGCTGCTGCGGGCGGTGGGCGCGAGTCCGAAGCAGGTGCACACGCTGGTGTCGCGCGAGGTGATGTCGATTGCGATCGTCGCGGGACTGCTCGGCATCGCCCCCGGCTACTTCCTGTCGGGTGTCCTGCAGCGGGCGTTCGTCTCCGGCGGCGTGATCCCGGGCGACTTCGCGCTCGCCATCGGTCCGTCGCCCGCCGTCGGCGCGCTGCTGCTCGTGCTGGGCGCCGCGTGGGCCGCCGCGAGGATCGCCGCCCGCCGCCCTGCCGGACTGGATCCGATCGAGGCGCTCCGCGAGTCCGCAACGGGCCCGACCCGCATCGGACCCGCCCGATCCGTGACCGGCGTCGTCTTCGCCGTCGCGGGGCTGGTCGTATCGGCCGTCCCG
>JAFDWM010000221.1 GCA_018268455.1 Actinomycetota bacterium
CCGACATCGAGCGGTTCTTCGCGCTGCTGCGCCCCTGAGCGCATCGCCCGCTGGGGCCCGCCGGATACGCTGAACCGGTGATCTCCGACGCCTCGCTCGCCGCGCCCGCAGACGGGCCCGTCGCCGTCACGGCATCCGGACCGGTGCGCGGATTCTGGCGAGGCGCGCCCGGCACGTCCGGGGCCTCCGCCGCGTTCCTGGGGATCCCGTTCGCCGCGGCTCCCGTCGGAGAGCGACGCTTTGCCGCACCGCAGCCGCCAGCGCCGTGGACCGCCGTGCGCGACGCCACCGCGTTCGGGCCCACGGCGCAGCGCGGCGACAAGGGTGAGACCCTCGTCCCCGAGCCCAGCATCCCCGGGGCTCGGACGCTGAACGTGAACGTGTTCACTCCGTCGCTGCCGGACGCGACCCGGGGCTCCGACGGCGACCCGGGGCCTGCCGGATCCCTCCCCGTCATGGTCTGGATCCACGGCGGCGGCTACGTCGACGGCTCCCCCGCGAGCCCCTGGTACGACGGCGCCGCCTTCAACCGCGACGGCGTCGTGACCGTCACCCTGTCGTATCGGCTCGGCTTCGACGGGTTCGGTCTGATGCCGGGCGCTCCCGCGAATCGCGGAGTATTGGACTGGATCGCCGGGCTGGAGTGGGTGCAGCACAACATCCGGGCGTTCGGCGGGGACCCGGCGCGCGTGACGATCGCCGGGCAGTCCGCCGGCGCGGGCGCGGTGCTCACTCTGCTCGGTCTGGAGCACGCCCAGCACCTGTTCCAGGCTGCCATGGCCTTCTCCCCCGCGCTCGCCGACATCGACCCCGGCCTGGCGTCACGGCGCACGCGGGCGCTGGGCGTGCTGCTGGGCTGCACGCCCGACGCCGACGGCTTCCGCACGGTGCCGGAGCGCACCCTGCAGCGCGCGCAGCCGAAGGCCGCGCTGCTCGGGGCGACGCGGCTGAAGGCCCTGCTCGCCCCGCTCGCCGAGGGGCTGCCCTGGGGGCCCGTGGTCGACGGCGACGTCGTCCCGCGGCCCACCGTCGCGGCCCTGCGCGCGGGGATCGGCGCCGACAAGCCGCTCCTGCTCGGCGCCACCGACGACGAGTTCACCATGACCATGGATCGGGCGCCCGGAGTGCTGCGGTTCGTGCCCGCGGGGCTCGCGCTGATGCTGCTCTGCCGCGATCGCGGCGTGCGTCGCGCGTACCTCGCCGCGAACCGCGCCCAGCGCCGGCGCGGCACTCCGGCGCTGCTCGGACGGTTCGTGACCGACCGGGTGTTCCGCTCGCTCGTGGTGCGGGCCGCCCAGGCCCGGGGCGGGGCCCCCACCTGGGCCTACCGCTTCGCCTGGGTGTCGCCGGCGAAGGGCTGGTCGTGCCACTGCCTCGACGTGCCGTTCTGGTTCGACGTGCTCGAGGATCCGTTCGTGGAGCGCCTGGCCGGCCCCACGCCGCCGCAGCACCTTGCGACCGAGATGCACGCGGTGGCGACCCGGTTCGTCGAAGACGGCGACCCCGGCTGGCCGCAATGGCAGACGGATCCGGGACTCTCCCGCGTCTTCGGCGGCGGCCCCGCCGAGCCCGTGCTGTCTGCCGCGGCCTACGACGGAGCCCTGCCGCTGGCGTAGGCCTCTCCCTCGTTTTCGAAGCGCACCGGCCAGTCCGGTGAATCCTCGTTGATTCCTCGCGTCCGCCCCTCCTAGCGTCGCCCGCAGACACGACCGAAGGAGTTCGCATGCCCACGCTCAACCGCCGCACCGTCCTGCAGCTCGGCGGCCTGGCCGCCGCCGCCGCGCTGTTCGCCGACCTGTCCCGCCCGGCGTCCGCCACCGCC
>JAFDWM010000222.1 GCA_018268455.1 Actinomycetota bacterium
GCACATGCAAGGACGCTGATGAACGACTTCGCCGCGCACCGCGACGACTGGAAGGCCGAAGAAGAACTCGCCGAGCGGATGATCCCGCTCATCGGCGGACTCAAGCGCGACAGCGATGTCGTGACGTCGCTGCACGGCCATCGTCTGCTGGGGCTGTCGACCACCGAGATCCTCGCCGCGCATGAGCGCGTCGCCGCGCTCGGCCACGACGCCGTCGCGCTCGAGGAGACCCTGGCCGTGCTCGAGGCTGTGCGCGAGCTCGCCCCTGCCGCCTCCTCGCTCGACGTCGCGCGTCTGGCCGAGGGCGCCCGCGGGCGCGACCTGGTGGAGCACCTGCGCGCCGAGCTCGCCCCGGCGCTCACCGGTGTCGCTCCCGCCGCGGAGCCCACCGACGTGGTGCTCTACGGCTTCGGCCGCATCGGGCGTCTGCTGGCCCGCATCCTGATCGCGCACACCGGCGGCGGCAGCGGCCTGCGGCTGCGGGCGATCGTGGTGCGCAAGGGCGCGGAGAACGACCTCGTCAAGCGCGCCTCGCTGCTGCTGCGCGACTCCGTGCACGGCCCGTTCGAGGGATCCGTCGACGTCGACGAGGAGAACTCGCAGCTCATCGCGAACGGCACCCGGATCCAGGTCATCTACTCGGACGACCCCGGCACGATCGACTACACCGCATACGGCATCCGCGACGCGATCGTCGTCGACAACACCGGCCGCTGGCGCGATGAGGCGGGCCTCAGCCGCCACCTCGAGTCCACCGGCGTGGCCCGTGTGCTGCTCACGGCTCCCGGCAAGGGCGAGCTGAAGAACATCGTGCACGGCATCAACCACACGACCATCGCGGACTCCGACCGGATCCTCTCGGCCGCATCCTGCACGACCAACGCGATCACGCCCGTGCTCAAGGCGGTCGACGAGGCGTACGGCATCGTGCGCGGCCACGTCGAGACGGTGCACTCGTTCACGAACGACCAGAACCTCATCGACAACTTCCACAAGGGCGACCGCCGCGGTCGTTCCGCGGTGCTGAACATGGTCATCACCGAGACCGGCGCCGCGAAGGCCGTCGCCCGCGCCCTGCCGGAGCTCGAGGGCAAGCTCACCGGGTCCGCGATCCGCGTGCCGACCCCCGACGTCTCGCTCGCCGTGCTGAATCTCACCCTGGAGCGCCCGGCGGAGAAGGCTGAGCTCAACGATTACCTGCGCCGGGTGTCGCTGCACTCCAAGCTGCGCCAGCAGATCGACTACATCGAATCACCCGAGGTGGTCTCCTCCGACTTCGTCGGTTCGCACCGCGCCGGCATCGTCGACGGGCTGGCGACCATCGCGAACGGCACCACCGACGTCATCCTGTACGTCTGGTACGACAACGAGTTCGGCTACTCCAGCCAGGTGATCCGCGTGCTCGAGGTCATGGCTGGCTCGCACCCGATCGTGCTCCCCGTGCGCCGTGAGGTCACGCTGAAGGGCTGAGACACCCCGCGGTGTCCGAGCCTTCCGTCATCATGGACGCATGACGGCCCTGCTGACCGAACGGCTCCGCTCGCACCGGCTCACCGCGCCCGCGCGCACGCCTGTCGACGCGGCACGTCACATGCTCACCGTGCAGGGCCAGGAGTTCCTCGCCGGGCGGTGGGCACTCGGGATCCGCTCGTCCGGATCGCCGACGCTGGCGGCGGTCGACCGTGCGTTCGACCGCGGGGAGATCGTCCGCACACACACGATGCGGGGCACGCTGCACATCCTTCCCGCCTCCGACGTGCGCTGGGTGCTCTCCGTCACGGGCGAGCGGCAGTTCCGGCAGGACGCGGCGCA
>JAFDWM010000223.1 GCA_018268455.1 Actinomycetota bacterium
GCGCAGGCGCGCGACGACCTGGATCTCCGCGTCACGCTCAACTCCGAGCGACGTGACATCCGGCGTCGCCTCTTGTGCGAGCAGATCCTGCTCCACACTGTCGACGATGACGGTCATCATGCACGCCTGTTCATCGACCGACTTCCCACCGCCGCCGCCTCATCGACCGCCGAGATACTGCAGGCGCTGGACGATGTGGCGCTGAGCATGCGGGAGAACGACCGGGCGATGGTCATCGCCCCGGCGTCCGCACTGACGGATGCCGTACGCGGATCCGACGCCGGCGTGCGGGCGGATGTGCTGCGATCCGGACGCGTACGCGCGATCGTGAAGTTGCCGGCGGGTCTTGTGCAATCGGCACCCCGGGCGCAACTTGCACTCTGGGTTCTCGGACGCGAAGCAGCGGATCTGTCCCTCGCTGACCGATGCACAGCGGTTGCGGATCTGACCGGAATGCCCCTCACCGCCGCCGCGCGCACAGACCTGGTGAGTGATGTGCGTGCTGCGATGGGGCACGCCCGTGATGTGCGGGCTCATTCGTTCCGCTTCACACGCCTGGTGCGAACCAGCTCGCTCCTCGCATCCAGCGGGGCATTGGTGCCGCGGCAAGCAGTGGCGCGTGGGCGCGAGCCCGCGGTGCAGGATCTGCCGGTGCTTCTAGACATGGCGCGCCGAGAGCTGGGAGATGACGCGCCTGGGCCCGCGCCGATCGTGGCTTCCTCACCGTCACCGGTCGTGGCCGCCGCGACCATCGAGACGCTGATCGCGGAGCAACACCTGCATGTGCGCCCGGGCACCCGGCTGGAGGCGCACGAACTCGGCGACGCCGGTCTCGTCGTTGTTGACGCCGGTGAGCTGGATGATGCCGCGACGATCGGCACCACGCACGTGGATCCGTTCGCGTTCGCCGCCGCGCACCCGTCGGCGCAGCTCACCCAGGCCGGAGACATCATCTTCCGTACCGCACCGACGCCTCGTGCCTGGGTGGACCCGGACGGATCCAAGGTCGTGGCCTCTCCGGCGCGCGTGCTGCGGATCGATTCCGCGGATCCGGGCGGACTCATTCCTGAGCTCGTGGCTGCTGACATCGAACACTCGAGCGGCGGTGCCGGATCCTGGCGGCGCTGGACGCTGCGTCGCGTGTCGCCTCCGGCGCGCTTGGCGCTGCGAGCCGCGCTCGCGGACCTCGCTGCGCGGCGTGAGGCACTGGCACGACGCATCGAAGCGCTCGACACATATTCAGAACTGCTCGCCGCCGGCGTCGTCGCCGGTCGGGTCTCACTGGCCGATGATGCCGCGGACTCGGCGTCGGAACCGCAATGAAGGGAATCATGCCTCGCACGAAGAAAGTCGCTCCTCAGACGCCGTCGACCATGAAGGAGCTGAAGGACACGCTCTGGAAGGCAGCAGACAAGCTGCGTGGATCCATGGACGCGTCGCAGTACAAGGACGTGATCCTCGGTCTGGTGTTCCTCAAGTACGTGTCGGATGCCTTCGATGAGCGTCGCGCTCAGATCCGCACCGAGCTGCACGCCGACGGCTACGACGACGACCAGGTCGCCGAGCTCATCGATGACACCGACGAGTACACCGGCAGGGGCGTGTTCTGGGTGCCGCCGCGGGCGCGGTGGGAGTTCCTCGCGGAGAACGCGAAGGGTCTGGATCCGGCTCTCGGCGAGGGGATCCGCTCGATCGGCGCGCTGATCGACGAGGCGATGGAAGATCTCATGCAGGCGAACCCGCAGCTGTCGGGCACTCTCCCGCGCACCTTCAACCGCGACAACGTGGATCAGCGGCGCCTGGGCGAGCT
>JAFDWM010000224.1 GCA_018268455.1 Actinomycetota bacterium
AGCGGTCGAGCGATTGACCGGCGGATCCGGCATCGTGCGCTCCGAGGCGGAGTTCGCGCGAGTGCGCGACGGCGTCTCGGCGATCATCGTGGACGAGCTGTTCGCGCTCGTGTCGCTCGTCGCCCGGATCCTGACGAAGGCGCGCGAGGTCGAGCGTGCGATGAAGGGGCAGAACTCGCTCACCCTGCTGGGTCCGCTGGCCGACATCCGCGGCCAGCTCGCTGGGCTGCTGCCGAACGGATTCGTCTCGGCCGCCGGAGCGGAGCGGCTCACGCACTACCCGCGGTATCTGGACGGGATCCTGGAGCGGCTGCGCACCCTCGCCGATGCCCCGGGCAGGGACCGCACGCGCCTCACCGAGTACGAGCGCATCGCGCAGCAGTACGCCGACGCGGGCGGCACGATCCCGCTTGCCCGGAACGCCGAGTCCCGCCTCGCCGACGTGCGCTGGCTGCTCGAGGAGTACCGGGTGAGCCTGTTCGCACAGCGCCTCGGCACCGCGCAGCCGGTCTCCGCGCAGCGCATCGTGAAAGCCCTCGCGGAGAAGTGAGCCGCGTGAGCCACGGCCGCGGGTCCCGGCGCCGATAGCCTGAGCGTCATGGCCATCGCGAGCGCCGCAGGCCCGCGCGGCGGGCACACGACGGGCGTGCTCGCGGTGGCTGCGGCGGCGCTGCTCTGGGGCACCACGGGGACCGCCGCGACCTTCGCCCCCGGTGCCGGCCCGCTGGCGATCGGGGCCGCCGCGCTGGGGATCGGCGGGATCCTGCAGGCGCTCATCGCGCCGCGGACGCTGCTCCGTGCGGCGCCCGCGCTGCATGCCCGCCGGGGCGTCGTGGTCGTCGGCGGACTGTCCGTCGCGGTGTATCCGCTCGCGTTCTACAGCGCGATGCACCTGGCCGGCGTGGCCGTCGGCACCGTCGTCTCGCTCGCCTCCGCGCCGCTCGCCGCAGGGCTCCTGGAACTCGTCCTGGACCGCCGCCGCCTGGGCGTGCGGTGGTGGATCGCGGCCGCTCTCGGCATCGGCGGGAGCGTGCTGCTGTGCGCCGCGAAGCTCGGCGACGGGTATGGCGATCCGTCCGCGACCATCGCCGGAGTGCTGCTCGCACTCGTCGCCGGTGCGACCTATGCCGCGTATTCGTGGGCCGCCGCCGCACTCATGCGCGGCGGGATCCCGCGGGCGGCGTCCATGGGATCCGTCTTCGGGCTCGGCGGTGTGCTGCTGATGCCGGTGCTGCTCGTCACCGGCGCGCCACTGGTCGCCTCCGGATCGGCGTTCGCTGTCGCGGCGTACATGGCGCTCGTGCCGATGTTCCTCGGCTACGTGCTGTTCGGCGTGGGCCTCGCCCGGGTCGGTGCGGGTGCCGCGACGACGATCACCCTGCTCGAGCCGGCGGCAGCGACCGTGCTCGCGGTGCTCGTCGTCGGCGAGCGGCTCACTCCCGCCGGCTGGACGGGGCTCGCGCTCATCGGCGCGGCGGTCGCGCTGCTCTCGATCCGTCCCACCACGCCCCTCGGCGACGCCGGCGGGCCCGTGGCCGCCCCGCCGTCGTAGCCTGGACCCATGGCCCAGGCGATCGTGCAGACCGAGACCGGCGGACCCGAGGTCCTCACCCTCGTCGAGGTGCCGGATCCGGTGCCCGGGGCCGACGAGGTCGTGGTGCGCATCGAGGCGGCCGGGGTGAATCCGATCGACGTCAAGCAACGCAGCGGGTTCCGTCCGCTGCCTCCGATCACCGAGCCCCGGCATCTGGGATTCGACGGCGCGGGCGTCGTGACGGCGATCGGATCCGGCGTGGCAGGCCCCGC
>JAFDWM010000225.1 GCA_018268455.1 Actinomycetota bacterium
GTCATGAGCCAAGTGGTGACGACCATGCGCCATCGGTCTCGGTCTGCGTTCCAGGGCATCGTGTGCGCTGCATCGAAGACTATGAGCTCGACGAGCTGCGGGCTTCGGTCTCTGATCGCCTCAGCCGCGCTGATCGGGGCAGAGTCGTCTCGAGCGCCGTGAAGGATCAGGATCCTGAGCGGTGCACGTCTCCCTCGCCTCCCCCAGCTCGTGCGAATCGGAATCCGAGACGACAGCCCGATCAGCCGCGCCAGCCGCGTGGCAGATAGCCACGGCATCGCGAGATCACCCACCACGGCGGGCAGTCCTGCTCTGACGCAGTTTGCCTTGATGGTTGCGTTCCAATCCAGCACTGGGGAGTCCAGCACCAGGCCAGCAATGATGTTGCGGTATTGCGGTCGCTCGGCGAGTTGCAGTGCGATGATTGCGCCCATCGACCATCCGAAGAGCACGATGCGTTGCGCCCCGTGGCGGAGCGCGTATTGGATGGCCACGTCGATGTCATCCACCTCGGCGTATCCAAGTTCGGAGCGCCCGCGCGCCCGTCGAGGCCCTTCCCCATCATTGCGAAAACTGGGCACGAGAGAGGTCAGACCGATTTCGCGCGCAACTTGTACGCCGCGAAGTGTGCTGACTCGCGTGCTTCCCAGACCATGGATGTGGATCGCCCAGGCCGATGAATCGCTGACACCCGGGATCATCCAGGCCGGTGCTGGTCCCGCTGGGGTGTCGAGGATGATCTCGGAAGCCTCGAGCCCTGCGTCTGTGGGCGTCGGGAAGTAGATCCCGCTCCACGAGCCCCGTTCATCGACGGCCGGCGTGAACCCTGCCCCCGTACACACGATCCGTCGGGCGATCCGGTCAGGGCCCCGATCCAGAATCTCCTCTCCAAGCTGCACCCATCCCCCACCCTCGAAGAGCAGCAAGTAGACGCCCGACGCGACAGTTTGGGCCGTCCGGTCGAGCACGATCACGGAACGCTGACCGTCCGCTTCGATGCCCCGAACGACCAGATCGAAACGACGCGCAACGGCAGGATCGGTCAGGCGTCGTGCGACGAACGCGCCAATCCCGGCTGCAGTGACGAAGACTGCCACAGCGCCGGCAACGAGCGCGCTCAGATAGTTCACGTGTCCGCTTCCTCGACATTGGTGATCTTAGGTTGGAGCCCGATCGTCTCATTGCCAAGCAGGTGTTGTTCCGCCCGGTCAAGAGCAACACGTTCCGAGGAGGTGAGCGCGAGTGAAACCCGGGGATCGATCGCCGCATCACGGATCTCGACAATCGTGCGGTGCAGTCGAGCTTCGGGATCTTCGGCAGTCGCATTCGTGCGCAACCCGGGTCGGAGAAATGTCGCCCGCAACCACAGCGGTTCGAGCTGTCGTCTCAGGCGCTCTGCTTGAACTCGGCGTATTCGCTGCTGAAACAGGCGGACGGTCGGCTGAGCGGCGAGGCCTGCGCAGAGAAGGATGAACGTCATCAGGAAGAGCGGCTCGTACACGGCGGACAGCTCGGAGATCAGCTTCAGATCGCCGACAAGGTGGGCGATGTCCATGACGTAGATCACAATGCACAGGGCGAGTCCGTACGCCGCCCCGACAAAGACGAGCACAGCGGGTAGTGGGTTGAGCCCCTTGCTGGTACGGAGCTGCCCTACTGCGAGCAGCGCCATCGATACGACGACAATTCCGCAGTAGCCGAAGTCAATCATCGAGTACGCGGCAGCCGCCGGTTGCCCTCCGAGTTCTCGCATGAACAGGGTGGTCGTGCGCCCGCGTTCGATGAGAAAGAACGTGAGAACAA
>JAFDWM010000226.1 GCA_018268455.1 Actinomycetota bacterium
CCGTCGAGACCGTGATCGTCAAGGACCGGCCCGAGATCCCCGGATCCGCGGCGGACTTCGACGGCACCACCGAGGGCACGCGCTGGTGGGACTGGGCGAGCCGGTCCATCCCGCACACGCCGTATCCGGCGATCCCGGTGCGCGCGACCGATCCGCTGTACGTGCTCTACACCTCCGGCACGACGGGAACACCGAAGGGCGTCGTGCGCGACAACGGCGGGCACGCCGTCGCGCTCGCCTGGTCGATGAAGAACATCTACGACATCGGCCGCGGGGACGTGTTCTTCTCCGCGAGCGACATCGGCTGGGTCGTCGGGCACAGCTACATCGTCTACGCGCCGCTGCTAGTGGGGGCGACGACCGTGCTGTACGAGGGCAAGCCGGTCGGCACGCCCGACGCCGGTGCGTTCTGGCGGGTCGCCGAGCAGCACGGGGTGAAGGCGCTGTTCACGGCGCCCACCGCGCTGCGTGCGATCCGGCGGGTGGATCCGGCGGGCGAGTTCGTCGAGGGGCGGGATCTGTCCCGGCTGGAGACGTTCTTCCTCGCCGGCGAGCGGCTCGACACCGAGACGCTGCACTGGGCGCGGGAGCTGCTCGGAAAGCCGGTGATCGATCACTGGTGGCAGACCGAGACCGGCTGGTCGATCACCGCCAACCCGCGGGGACTGGATCCGATGCCGGTCAAGCCGGGTTCGCCGTCGGTGCCGATGCCCGGGTACCGGGTCGAGATCCTCGACGAGCGCGGCACGCCGGTCGCCGCCGGAGAGGAAGGCAACATCGCGATCCGGCTCCCGCTGCCGCCCGGTGCGCTGCCGACCCTGTGGGGCGGGGACGACCGGTTCCATTCCTCCTATCTGGACGCGTTCGGTGGCTATTACGCCACCGGCGACTCGGGCTACGTCGATGACGACGGGTACCTGTTCGTGATGGGGCGCGCGGACGACGTGATCAACGTGGCGGGGCACCGACTGTCCACCGGCACCATGGAGCAGGCGCTGCTCGAGCATCCCGCGCTCGCCGAATGCGCGGTGGTCGGTGCGGCCGACGAGCTCAAGGGGCAGGTGCCCGTGGGCTTCGTCGTGCTGCAGGCCAACGCCGCGATCGACGACGACGTGCTGGCCCGCGAACTGGTGCAGCGGGTGCGCGACGACATCGGGGCGGTTGCCGCGTTCCGCGACGTGGTCGTGGTGCCGCGGCTGCCGAAGACGCGCTCCGGCAAGGTGCTGCGCAAGACGATCCGCGAGATCGTCGACGGCAAGCCCGACGTGAAGGTCCCGCCCACCATCGAGGATCCCGCCGTGATCGACGACATCCGGGATGCCGCGGCACAGCTGGCAGAGCGGCGCGGGGCGTAGGGTCGGGGTGATGTCCGACCCCACCGAATCACTGTCCGATGCCGACGTGCCCGCGTGGCTGCGCGCACACGGGGTCCCGGGGATCGTCGATCTGCATGTGCACTTCATGCCGGATCGGGTGCAGCAGAAGGTGTGGGCCTACTTCGACCGGGTGGGGGAGGGCGACACCGCCGGTGCTCCGCCGTGGCCGATCCGCTACCGCGGCACCGACGAGGAGCGCGTCGCGCAACTGCGTGCGATCGGCGTCGACCGGTACGCGACCCTCAGCTATGCGCACCGCCCGGGCATGGCCCGGTGGCTCAACGACTGGTCGGATTCCTTCGCCGACGCACACGCCGACGCGATCAGATCGGCGACGTTCTACCCTGAGCCGGAGGCCGGAGCGATCGTCGCCGACGCCCTTGGGCGAGGGGCGCGGATCTTCAAGATCCACGTGCAGGT
>JAFDWM010000227.1 GCA_018268455.1 Actinomycetota bacterium
GAGGAGCGGCTCACGAAGCCGAGCTGCACGGCGGGCCACACGCCCGTGAAGTACTGCTTGATGGAGAGGCCGTGCGTCTTCACCAGGATCGGGTAGACCACGAACAGCACCAGGGCGAGGCCGAGGTAGATCGCACCGGCGAACCAGGCGAGCGAGGTGAGCTTGTCCCAGCCGTAGTTGATGACGGCGGATCCGATCAGGCCGAACGTTCCGAGCGGGGCGATGCGGATGATCCACCACAGCACGCGCTGGATGACCTTCAGCAGCGACTCGGTGAAGGCGAGGAACGGCTCGGCCTTGCGTCCGGCCTTCAGGGCGGCGATGCCGACGACGGCGGCGACCACGATCACCTGCAGGATGTTGAAGTTCACGCCCGAGACGAACGTGCCCTCGGTGGGCCCGGCCTGGGTGTTCACGGCGAGGCCGAGGAAGTTCTGCGGGATCAGGCCGAGGAGGAAGTTCCACCAGGTGCCCTGGGTGGGCACGGTGCCCTTCACGAGGTCGGTGCCGGCGTGCGCGCCGGGCTGGATGGTGATGCCGAGCACGATGCCGATGGAGACGGCGATGAACGCGGTGATCGCGAACCAGAGGATGGTCTGGCCGGCGAGGCGGGCGGCGTTCTGCACGCGGCGCAGGTTGGAGATGCTCGCGACGATCGCGGTGAAGATGAGCGGAACCACGGCCGCACGCAGCAGCGTGACGTAGGACCCGCCGATCTTGTCGAGCGTGTCGGACAGCACCGTGTGGTTGTCGTGCGTGGCGCCGAGCTGGCGGCCGATGAGGCCGACGGCGATGCCGAGCACGAGCGCGGCGAGGATCTGGAAGCCGAACGAGGTCAGCAGCTTGCGGACGGGACCGCGGGTGTCCGGCGCCTTCGGGCGCCGTGCCGCGGGGGTGGTTGTGCTCATCGGAGACTCCTGGTCGGAGCGCGGGGTTGCGCGGGAGAGGGGCGGCGCGGGGCCGCGCCGGATGCCTTCAACGCTATGAGTCCGCTGGTATTCCGGGCTCGGGTGTGACGAACGATGACACGCTCCGGTTCCCCCGCAGGTCGTTGAGCGAGCCGCAGGCGAGACGAAACGTCGCGCGCTCGAGGACCGGTCCGGAATCGGCCGGTACTCCCGCCGAGAGGGCTACCCGTTCGTGTTGCCGGTCGGGATCCCCAGCGCCGACCAGGCACGCAAGAGCGTTCTGTCGCCCGACACCGCGATGTAATCGTGCGTATCCAGTTCCAGCGCCGTGGCGCAGTGGACCGCGTCGTACCCGCGGAGGCCGTGACCGGCGGTGAGTTCCGCAGCGGCGTGAAGAATATCCTCCGATGGCGAGACGTGCGCCATGGCCGCCCACCGTTGGTCGAAGACTGCCAACGCGGCCAGACGGTGCGCGTCGTCGATGCGGCCCATCCGCTGTGCAAGGGCCAATGCTGCGTGCACCTCGACGAGCGTCAGCGCGGACGTCGCGACCAGGTCCGCTGCATTCCAGAGCGCAGCACACCGTTCGCTCGCCGGCTCCGCGACGATCAGCGGCACCACCGCTGACGTATCGAAGTATGCGAGCACTCAGTACCTGCCGGTGCTCTCTGCGATCACGTCGCTCACGACTCCGTCGACCGTGACAGGCGCCGGATAGTCGGTGCGCCGCGGAGTCGTGGGCATCGTCGCCAGGCCCGCCCGTGCGAGGGACTCAATGCCAGATTCTGCCGTGACCGGGATGATGCGGGCGATGGGATGGCCATGGTCCGTGACCACGATCTCATCCCCGTGGCGCACGCCGGCGAGGTGGCGGCTGA
>JAFDWM010000228.1 GCA_018268455.1 Actinomycetota bacterium
CCGAATCGACGAGCACGTGCGCCGTGTCGGTGGTCAGGCCTTGCGCGCGGAATGAGGTAACGGCATAGCCAAGTTCAACATGCTCGGCGACGTAGGCCGCTGGCAGGAGGACGGCGGATCTCCGAGAGAGTCCTTCGCGTCGAACGAGCATTGAGCCATCGCCTCGGACATTGGAGACCTTCCAACGATCCCCGTTGCGCACCCAACTCCGCCCGGCCCTCAAACGACGGTCGTTGCGGCGCGTGATCACGGTGTCTCCGGTCGCTGCGTGCGAGCCATCGTGCAGCTCTGACTCGCGCGCTCCGCGAACGGTGCCGTCGAGGATCAGGTCGGTTCGCGCACGATTGTTGAGCGCGGTCACGGATTCGTTGGAGTCGGCGACGAGCACCGTCGCGCGCCCCGCATTCACGTCGGCGCGCCAGGCAGCGTAGGCGGCGTCGATCATGGTTTCGGTGTCGCCTTCAACGATGCGGCCTTGGGCGACGTAGGTGTCGATGACTTCGGCGTGGCCGTGACGGAGGTCGAGAGAGGCCCGCTTCTCCCACTCGTGCGTGAAGCGGTGAACGTCAACGAGTTCAGCGACGTCATCACGATCGTGTGCGAGGAGCCCGAACGCACCGCCCGCATCGACCGACTGGAGCTGTGCGTAGTCGCCTACGAGGAGCACCTTCGCGCCCGCCTCAGCGGCAAGCTGGGTGATCCGGTCGAGCGAGAGCGTTCCGGCAAGCGAGGCCTCATCAAGGATGACGAGCTGCCCGGCCTGGAACGCCTCCCCCATTTGGCGATGGGTTTGCCACCACTTCGCGGTATTCTCCGTCGCTATCCCGAGATCATCAGCGAGCACCTGAGCGGCGCTTGACGATGGCGCAAGCCCGACGACAGATCCTTCGCCATGCTCCTTCTCCCATGCTCGCCGCAGGGCGCTCATCGCGGTTGTCTTTCCTGCACCCGCCGGGCCGACCAGCAGGTCGATTGACCTCCCTGAGACTGCAATCGCCATCAGCGCGGATGCTTGGTCCGCGGCAAGCATCCGGCCCTCACGGTCAGGCTTCCGCACGATGCGCTCGACCGTCGCAAGCGAGACGGTCGGGCCCGTCGTTGAGCGCGCGAGCTGCAAAAGGCGACCTTCTGCCTCGAGCATCTCACCCGACGAGAACACGGTCGAGTTCTTTGGCCGGAACACCGACGACTCGTCACTCCTACGGAAGACCGCCGGGCTCGACGCCAACTCAGGCGGCGTGAGCCGGAGCGAGACAGTCTCGGCAGCATCCACGACCAACCCGACGATGGCCTCGCGGTCTCGCGTGCTCGCGAACCGATATCCCATCGTCTGTCTTGCAGCCTCCGCGGTGAGGTTCCAGTGTCGCCACGTTGACCGCTTCTCTCCAACTGCGGCGACAACACTCTCCCCGAGTCGATGGACGACGTCGAGCGGCACGTCATCGGCCCGCAGGAGCAGCGGATCCTCATTCGTGGTGACTCGTCGAGCCCAGCTCGTGGCATCCGCACCGAGGATCGTTCCCGCTCGCTCTCGCCATTGAGTGGTGAGTTCAGCAAGCGAATGGATCTGCTTGTCCGGCCTGGTGGCGAGCGTCGCTTGCGCCCGCAGCTTGATGATCGTCGTGCTTGATGGCTGCCTGCCGTGCCTCGCCACGTATTCAGCGATGAGACGGTCCTTTTCCTCGTCGATGTACCGCGATCGCGAGGAGAACTCGGCGACGAGTTCTGGCGGGACTTGCGCGATCGTCCATGCCGGGTTGCGGTCGCGTCCCC
>JAFDWM010000229.1 GCA_018268455.1 Actinomycetota bacterium
GCCGACATCGACGCCGGCTTCGGCAACCCCGAGGCGACGTACCTGCTGGCGAAGAAGATGATCGAGGCGGGTGCCTGCGCGATCCAGATCGAGAACCAGGTGTCCGACGAGAAGCAGTGCGGCCACCAGGACGGCAAGGTGACCGTCCCGCACGAGGACTTCCTCGCCAAGATCAACGCGGTCCGGTACGCCTTCCTCGAGCTCGGCATCGACAACGGCGTCATCGTCGCCCGCACCGACTCCCTCGGCGCCGGGCTCACGCAGAAGATCGCGGTGTCCTCCGTCCCCGGCGACCTGGGCGACCAGTACAACGCGTTCCTCGACGTGGAGGAGATCGGCGCCGCCGACCTCAGCGACGGCGACGTCGTCATCCGCCGGGAGGGCAAGCTGCTGCGCCCGAAGCGCCTGGCCAGCAACCTCTACCAGTTCCGCTCCGGCACCGGCGAGGACCGCTGCGTGCTCGACTGCATCACGTCGCTGCAGAACGGCGCCGACCTGCTCTGGATCGAGACCGAGAAGCCGCACGTGGAGCAGATCGCCGGGATGGTCGACCGGATCCGCGAGGTCGTGCCGAACGCGAAGCTCGTCTACAACAACAGCCCGTCGTTCAACTGGACGCTGAACTTCCGCCAGCAGGCCTACGACATCCTGGCCGAGCAGGGTGCGGACGTCTCCGCCTACGACCGCAGCGCGCTGATGAGCGTGGACTACGACGGCACCGAGCTGGCCGCGCTGGCCGACGAGAAGATCCGCACGTTCCAGCGCGACGGATCCGCCCGTGCCGGCATCTTCCACCACCTGATCACGCTGCCGACCTACCACACGGCCGCGCTGTCGACCGATGATCTCGCCAAGGGCTACTTCGGCGACGAGGGCATGCTGGCCTACGTCAAGGGCGTGCAGCGCCGCGAGATCCGCGAGGGGATCGCGACGGTGAAGCACCAGAACATGGCCGGATCCGACATCGGCGACAACCACAAGGAGTACTTCGCCGGAGCTGCCGCCCTGAAGGCCGGCGGCAAGGACAACACGATGAACCAGTTCAGCTGACACCCTTCCGGGGTCGTCGAGCGAGCACGCCACAGGCGGCCGAGACGAACGCGGTGATCTGACATGCTCGTCGGATCACCGCGTTTCGTCTCGCTCCCGCTTCTCCCCTGCGCGATCGACGACCGGCAGAAACAGAAAGACGTGAGATGACCTCCACCGCAGACCTCTACGACGAGCACGGCGACGCCCTGCAGTCCCTCTCCCTGCAGCTGCGCGACTTCGGCGGGCACGTCGGATTCGAAGGCCTCATCCGCACCGTGCGCTGCTTCCAGGACAACCAGCTCGTGAAGGAGCTGCTCGCGACGCCCGGCGAGGGAGCGGTGCTGGTGATCGACGGATCCGGCTCCGTCGGCACCGCGCTCATGGGCGACATGATCGCGGCGAGCGCGGTCGCGAACGGCTGGGCCGGCGTCGTCATCCACGGCGCGATCCGCGACAGCGCGGCGATCGGCGAGCTGCCCCTGGGCGTGAAGGCGCTCGGCACGAACCCGCGCAAGAGCGCCAAGGCGGGCGTCGGCGAGGTCGATGTCGTGCTGCGCTTCGGCGACGTCGAGTTCCGTCCCGGCGCTCGGCTGTACGCCGACGAGGACGGCGTGCTCGTCGAACGCTGAGCCTCCTCCCCGGCGCGACGAGGATCCGCGCGGAAGCGGGGCCGATGCCTCATGCGCCCCTGCCCGCGTGCGGCGAGGGTGGATCCATGTCCTCCACGACCACACC
>JAFDWM010000022.1 GCA_018268455.1 Actinomycetota bacterium
CGGATTCGGCGCGCCGCTGCACGACAAGGGCAAGGATCTGGATCTGTTCAGCGAGGTGCTCCCCGAAGACCTGCACAAGTTCGGACTCATCCCCGAGTTCATCGGCCGGCTGCCGGTCGTGGCCTCGGTCTCGCCGCTCGACCAGGCGGCGCTGATCGACATCCTCACCGGGCCGCGCAACGCCCTGGTCAAGCAGTATCAGCGCATGTTCCAGCTCGACGGCGTGGAGCTGGAGTTCGAGGACGACGCGCTGAAGTCGATCGCCGACCTCGCCGTGCTGCGCAAGACCGGCGCCCGCGGACTGCGAGCGATCCTCGAGGACGTGCTCGGGCCGATCATGTTCGAGATCCCCTCCGCGGAGGACGTGCAGAAGGTCGTCGTCACGCGCGCGGCCGTCGACGAGGGCGCGGCGCCGACGCTGGTGCTGGCGCGCAAGCGCAAGAGCGCCTGAGTCCCGCGGCACGCGCAGCCGGGCGCGTGCCTGCCGACGGCTTCTGCCGGGCGCCCGGACGGGGCCGGCGGGGCGGTGGTTGCCGCTCGCGGTTCAGCGGTCGAGCCCGCGGCGCTTGAGAAGCGGGGCGATGTCCGCGTCTCGGCCGCGGAAGTCGCGGTACGACTCGAGCGGATCCTTCGATCCGCCCACCGCGAGCAGCCGGCGGCGGAAGCGCTCGCCGTTCTCCCGGGCGAGCCCGCCGTTCTCGCGGAACCACTCGACCGTGTCGGCATCGAGCACCTCGCTCCAGATGTACGAGTAGTAGCCCGCGCTGTAACCACCGGAGAACACGTGCGCGAAGTACGCGGACGAGTAGCGGGTGGGCACCACCGGATCGTCGAGCCCGATATCGGCGAGGGCCGCAGCCTCGAACGCCGCGACGTCGTCGATCGAACCGCCCGCCGGCAGCGCGTGCAGCGCCTGGTCGAGCCAGGCGGCAGCGAGGTACTCGCTGGTCTCGAAGCCCTGGTTGAAGGTCCCGGTCGCCCTCAGACGCTCGACGAGAGCCGCCGGCAGCGGCTCGTCGGTCTCGTGATGACGCGCATAGGAGTCGAGGACCTCCGGCCAGAGCATCCACATCTCATTGACCTGACTCGGGAATTCGACGAAGTCGCGGAACACGTTCGTGCCGGAGAAGTGCGGAAACGTCACATCCGAGAACAGTCCGTGCAGCGCGTGGCCGAACTCGTGGAACAGGGTGTTCACCTCGTCGAGCGTGAGCAGCGTCGGCTCCCCGTCGGCGGGCTTCGCCACGTTGAGGTTGTTCGCGACGACCGGCAGGGTGCCGCGCAGCGCCGACTGACTGACGATCGGATTCATCCACGCCCCGCCGCGCTTGCTCTCGCGTGTGTAGAGGTCGAGCACGTAGAGCCCGAGCGCGGATCCGTCCTCCTCGAAGACCTCGAAGACGCGGGCGTCGGGGTGGTACGCGGCGAGGTCGGGGCGCTCGGCGAAGGTCAGCCCGTACAGGCGTCCGGCGGCAGCGAACACACCGTCGCGGAGCACACGCTCGGCCTCGAACCATGCACGCAGGGCTGCCGTGTCGATGTCGTACGCCGCCGTGCGCAGCCGTTCGGTGTAGAACGCCCAGTCATGGCCCTCGAGCGGGAACGGCTGTGCCTCGGTCTCGTCGATCAGCTGCTGCAGCGCGGCGCGCTCGGCCGCCGCGTTGCGTGCGGCGGGCTCGGCGAGGGCGCGGAGCATGTGCTCCACGGCCTCCGGTGTGCCCGCGGTCGCATCGGCGGTGACCGCGGCGGCGTGCGTCGGGTAGCCGAGCAGGCCCGCGCGCTCGGCGCGAAGCGCGGTGATCTCCGTGAGGATCCGGCGGTTGTCGTGCTCTCCGCCGCGGGATCCGCGAGCGCGGGACGCCGCCATCACCCGGCGCCGGCTCTCACGGTCGGTGAGCGCGGCGAGCGCCGGGTGCCCGGTGAACAGGGGGAGAGTCAGCACCCAGGATCCGTCGAGACCGCGGTCAGCTGCGGCGCGGGCCGCGGCGGAGAGCTCGCCCGAGCTGAGTCCGTCGAGCAGCTTCTCCTCGTCGAACACCACGGCGAGCTCGTTCGTGTCGGCGAGGAGGTTCTTCTCGAACGTCGTGCTGAGCGTGGAGAGCCGTTGATTGAGCTCGCTGAGCCGGGTCTTCGCGTCCTCGCCGAGTGCGGCGCCGGCGAGCGTCATCTCACGGTGCCAGCGCTCGACGAGCCGGCGCTGCTCCGGATCAAGCGGCAGCGCGTCGCGCTGCTCGTGCAGCTGTGACACCCGCCAGTACAGGGCGGCGTCGAGCAGGATCGCATCCTGGTGCGCGGACATCAGCGGGGCGAGCTCTTCGTCGATCGCCTGGATCTCGGGCGTCGCATCGGCCGAGCTGACGGTGTAGAACGCGTGCGAGACCCGATCGAGCAGCTCGCCGCTGCGCTCGAGCGGCACCATCGTGTTCTCGAACGTGGGCATCGACCGCGCCATGGTGATCCGCTGCAGCTCGGCGCGCTGCTGGGCGAAGCCGTCGCGGAGCGCCGGCAGATAGTGTTCCGGACGGATCGCCGCGTAGTCCGGCAGCTGATAAGGGAGCGTGGAGGGCTGCAGCAGCGGATTCGTCGCGGACGTCATGGATCCGAGCCTAGGACGATCAGGCGCCGGTGCCCCGCGAAGCGCGCGGGCGATGCTCAGCCGGCGAGGCGGGACATCACCCGGCCCAGCGCATCGGCGACGAGACGCACGGACCGACGGCGAAGGTTCTCGGGTCTGGCCAGCAGGTCGATCACGCGGTTCGTGCTCACATACTGCAGAGGACGGCGCACCACCGTGTCGGAGATCGCGGAGGTGTACCGGGGGAGCACGCCGATCACGTCTCCGGTCGCGATCACGGAGGCGACCACGCCGTAATCGTTGATGCGGTGCACCACCTCAGGGGACCGATTGGTGACGGCGGCGATCGTGCGCAGCACGTCGTCGGGGGAGTAGCCCTCCCGACTCGTCGCCCAGCGCTCGCCCACCACGTCGGCCGGATACAGCGAGGCGCGTGCGGCCAGCGGATGCTCGGGGGCGAGGGCGACATCGAGTGGCTCGGTGGCGAGCGTCAGCACGCGGATCCCCGAGCGTGGCCATGGCGGGCTGTGCTCCATCCGATGCGCGAGCACGAGGTCGTAGCGGGCGGTGAGCGCGGGGAACTCGGTCTGTGCGACATCCTCGTCCGCGAAGCGCACGACAGGCACGTCGGGGCCCGCCCCCAGCTCGCGGATGAGCGGGCCGAACAGTGCCTGGGCGGCGCTGAGGAAACCGCTCACGGTCACGACGCCGGCTTCCGACGCCTCGAATTCCTCGACCGCGGATCTCGCCGCGGCCATGGCATCCAGCGCCGCGGCCGCGGCCTCGGCGAGCGCCTCGCCGGCGGGGGTGAGCACGAGCGTGCGTCCCCGCTTGCGGGTGAGCGGGGCCCGCACGGAGCGCTGCAGCGCCGCCAGCTGCTGCGACACGGCGGACGGGGTGACCCGCAGCGCCTCGGCGACCGCGGTCACGCTGCCGAGGGCGCCGAGTTCGCGCAGGATCTGGAGCTGCTGCAACTGCATATCGCCATCAAAGCATGTAGCGATGCTTAATGGTTGATCCAGATAGTCAGGATTGATCTACAGAGTGAATCGCGGTGGGATCGAAGCATGAAGGCTCTGTACAAGACCGGCCCGCACGCGGGCTTCGAGCTCACCGACCGACCAGATCCGGTCGCCGGCCCGGAGGAGGTGGTGATCCGCGTTCTCCGCACGGGCATCTGCGGCACTGACCTGCACATCCAGCGCTGGGACGACTGGGCCGACTCCGCCGTGATGTCGCCGCTGATCCCGGGCCACGAGTTCTACGGCGAGGTCGTCGAGGTCGGCTCTCTCGTGCGCGACATCTCGGTCGGCGATCGGGTCTCCGGGGAGGGGCACATCGTCTGCGGAACCTGCCGCAACTGCCGGGCCGGACGTCGTCAGATGTGCATCCGCACGATCGGGCTCGGCCTGCAGCGCGACGGCGCGTTCGCGGAGTACCTGTCGCTGCCCGCCACGAACGTCTGGGTGCATCACTCCGAGGTGACGCCCGAGGTGGGGGCGATCTTCGACCCGCTCGGCAACGCCGTGCACACCGCGCTCGCCTTCCCGCTCGTCGGGGAGGATGTGCTCGTGACCGGCTGCGGCCCGATCGGCCTCATGTCGATCGCCGTCGCCCGCCACGTCGGTGCACGCTTCATCACGGCGACCGACGTGAGCGCGCCGCGGCTCGAGCTCGCCCGCGAGATGGGCGCGGATGCCGTCGTCGACGTGTCGCGCGAGGACGTCCGGGACGCGCAGCGCGCGCTGGGCATGCGCGAGGGTTTCGACGTGGGCTTCGAGATGAGCGGTGCGCCGAGCGCGCTGCCCGCCATGATCGACAACATGAACCACGGCGGCCGGATCGCCATGCTCGGCCTGCCGACCGGACCGTTCAGCGTGGACTGGGGCAAGGTCGTCACGCACATGCTCACGGTCAAGGGCATCTACGGCCGGGAGATGTTCGAGACCTGGAATGCGATGGGTGCGATGCTGCAGACCAGCCCGGTGCTGCGCGCGTCCATCACTCGCATCATCGCGGAGGTGCTCCCGGCGCGTGACTGGGAGAAGGGCTTCGCGGCCGCAGCGTCTGCGGGCACGGGCAAGATCATCCTCGACTGGACCGAACTGTAGGAGACGACCATGTACGGAGCATTCCAGCAGCATCTCGCCGGCGAGCTCGCCGGCATCGACGAGGCAGGGCTCACCAAGCACGAGCGCGGAATCCGCGGACCGCAGCGCGCCGAGATCGTCGCGGACGGCGCCGAAGTGCTGAACTTCTGCGCCAACAACTACCTCGGCCTCGCCGATGACGAGCGTCTCGTCGACGCGGCCAAGGGGGCCCTCGACACGTGGGGCTACGGCCTCGCCAGCGTGCGCTTCATCTGCGGCACGCAGGAGCAGCACCTCGAACTGGAGCGGCGGCTCTCGGCTTTCCTGGGCACCGAAGACGCCATCCTGTTCTCCTCCTGTTTCGATGCGAACGGCGGGGTCTTCGAGACGCTGTTCTCGGCCGAGGACGCGATCATCTCGGACGAGCTGAACCACGCGTCGATCATCGACGGGATCCGGCTGTCGAAGGCGCGCCGGCTGCGCTACCGCAACCGCGACATGGCCGACCTGGAGGAGCAGCTGAAGGCCGCCGCCGACTCCCGGTTCCGTGTGATCGTCACCGACGGCGTGTTCTCCATGGACGGCTACATCGCCCCGCTCGCCGACATCTGCGACCTGGCCGAGCGCTACGACGCCCTGGTCTTCGTCGACGACTCGCATGCGGTCGGCTTCCTCGGCGAGCACGGGCGCGGGACTCCCGAGCTGTGCGGCGTCGAGGGGCGCGTCGACATCTACACCGGCACGTTCGGCAAGGCCCTCGGCGGCGCCTCGGGCGGCTACGTCGCCGCGCACCGCGACATCGTGGCGCTGCTGCGTCAGCGCGCCCGCCCCTACCTGTTCTCCAACACGCTGGCTCCGTCGATCGTCGCGGGCACGCTGCGCGCGCTCGACCTCGTCGAGGGATCCGGATCCCTGCGTGCCCGGCTGCAGGAGAACGCGGCGCTGTTCCGCCGTCGCATGGGCGAAGAGGGGTTCGAGCTGCTTCCGGGCGAGCACCCGATCGTGCCCGTCATGTTCGGCGACGCGGCGCTGACGGCCCGGATCGCCGCGGAGATGCAGAAGCAGGGCGTGTACGTGACCGCGTTCAGCTTCCCCGTCGTGCCCCGCGGGCTCGCGCGCATCCGGGTGCAGCTGTCCGCCGCCCACACCCCGGAACAGGTAGAGCGCTGCGTCGCGGCGTTCGTGGCCGCCCGCGCGGCGGCCTGACCGCTACCGGATCCCGCGCGTTCTTCGCACGTGGAGAGGATTGCGCGCCAGACTTCTCCCATGACGCTCTCGGCAGAGGTGACCTGGACCCTCGACGGCATCGACATGTTCGGCACGCTCACGGTGCCGGACGGAGAGGGGCCGTTCGCTGCGGTCGTGCTCGTCGCCGGCAGCGGGCCGACGGATCGGGACTGGAACTCGCCGATGCTGCCGGGCACGAACGGCTCCGGCCGGCTTCTCGCCGAGGCGCTCGCCGACGGCGGTATCGCCTCGCTGCGCTACGACAAGCGCGCGTCAGGACCGCATGTCGTCGAGAACCTGCCGCGTCTGGCGGGGACGTTCAGCATGGCGTCCCACCTCGCCGAGCTGGTCGCGGCGATCGACGTGTTCGTCGCCGATCCGCGGATCGATCGCGACCGCGTGGCGGGGCTGGGCAACAGCGAGGGGTGCGTGCATGTGCTGCACTATGCGCTCGCCCAGAGCGCGGGCGGCGTGGCGGTGCCGTTCCGCGGCGCGGTCCTCGCCGCGCCTCCGGGGCGCAGTGTCGGCGCCGTCCTGGACATGCAGCTGAGCGCACAGCTGGCGGCCGTGCCGGGCGGGGACGAGATCCTGGCCAGGGTGCGCGAGGCGACGGCGCGCTTCTCGGCGGGCGGGACGATGGATCCCGACCCGAGCATCCCGGACGCCGTCGCGAACGTGCTGCGCAGCTTCGACAGTCCCGTGAACCTGCCGTTCGCGCGCGAGCTGTGGAGCGAGAGCGCCGCGTCGGGCATCGGCGAGGTGCCGATCCCGACGCTGGTGCTGATCGGGCGGAAGGACCTGCAGATCGACGCCGTGGCGGACGGGGAGCCGCTACAGGCCGCGGCGGTGGCGAATCCGCTCGTGAGCTTCGCCTTCCCGGCGGATGCCAATCACGTGCTCAAGCACGAGGCGCGCCGGCGGGAGGACATCGCGCCGGGCACCGGCTACAACGAGGACGGAACCGAGCTGGATCCCGACGCGGTGCGGACGATCCTGTCCTGGCTGGCCGGCGTGCTCGCACCCTGATGCGGTCACCCGCCGGAGCGGGAAGGGCGCTCAGTCCTCGAAGGGACGGACGATGACCTCGCCGGACGCGGTGCGGGACACCTCCCACCCGGTGTCGAGCTCGGCGATCGGCCGGCCCTCCAGCCAGGTGAGCGTCCACGTGCCGCGGGGCAGGTTCAGCACCCCGGTCTGCAGGCTCAGCGTGCCGTTCTCGACGCTGCGCGTCTCGGCCTCGGTGATCCCGGCCCGCAGGGCCGCGGGCACGGATGCGGGCGGCTCGGATCCGGCGGCCCAGCGCGTTCCGAGCTGCATCATGCCTCCTCTGCCGGCGCGAGCTCGATGGCGGTGACCTCGAGCACCTCCGCCTCGAAGAACGTGATCTCCGCGATGCGGCCCACGGCGCGCAGGTCGCCGGCCGCGGCCTCGAGAGCGGCGACCTCCGCCGCCGGGGCGGCGATCGTCGCGGAGCTGATCGGGGTCTTCTGCGAGACCTTGGCCTCGGTCTTGGCACGGCGGATCCCGATCAGCGCCTTGCTGGCGGTCGCGAGGATCGCGGGATCCCCGGCCTCGGCCGAGCCCGGCACGGGCCCGAGCGGCTCGGGCCACGCGGCGGTGTGGATGGATCCGTCCTCGAACCAGCTCCACGCCTCCTCGGTCGCGAACGAGACGATCGGGGCGAGCAGACGCAGCAGCGCCGACAGCGCCAAGCGCAGCGCCAGGGCCGCCGAGGCCTGGCCGACGTCGGCGCGATCGTAGGCGCGCTCCTTGACGAGCTCGAGGTAGTCGTCGCAGAACGTCCAGAAGAACGCCTCGGTGATCTCCAGCGCCCTGGCCTGGTCGTAGTTCTCGTACGCCGTGGTCGCGTCGCGGATCACGCCGTCGAGCGTCGCCAGCATGGATGCGTCGAGGGCGTGCGTGATCTCGGCGCCGTCGGGCACCGGGAACGACAGCACGAACTTCGCCGCGTTCAGGATCTTGATCGCGAGGCGACGCCCGATCTTGACCTGCGTCGGATTCTGCGGGTCGAAGGCGGCGTCGGCGCCGAGGCGGCTGGACGCAGACCAGTACCGGACGGCGTCGGAGCCGTGCGCGTCGAGGATGTCGGCCGGGGTGACCACGTTGCCCTTGGACTTGGACATCTTCTTGCGGTCGGGGTCGACGATGAAGCCGCTGATCGCCGCGTTGCGCCACGGCGCGCGGCCGTCCTCCAGGGTCGAGCGCAGCATGGTGGAGAACAGCCAGGTGCGGATGATGTCCTGGCCCTGCGGGCGCAGGTCCATCGGCGACACGAGGTCCCACAGCTCGGCGTCGCGCTCCCAGCCGCCGGCGAGCTGCGGGGTGAGCGAGGAGGTGGCCCAGGTGTCGAGGATGTCGGCCTCGGCCTCGAATCCGCCCGCCCTGCCGCGCTGGTCCTCGGTGAAGCCTGCGGGCACGTCGCTGGTCGGGTCGATAGGCAGGCTCGCGTGATCGGGCACGAGCACGCGGTCGTAGTCGCGCTCACCGTTCTCGTCGAGCGCGTACCAGAGCGGGATCGGCACGCCGAAGAAGCGCTGGCGCGAGACCAGCCAGTCTCCGGTCAGGCCGCCCACCCAGTTCTCGTAGCGCACGCGCATGAACTCCGGGTGCCAGTTCAGCTCGGCGCCATGCGCGAGCAGCTGGTCGCGGAGCTCGGCGTCGCGGGCACCGTTGCGGATGTACCACTGCCGGGTGGAGACGATCTCGAGCGGGCGATCGCCCTTCTCGAAGAACTTCACGGCATGGTTGAACGGCTTGCCGACGGCGGTCATCGCGCCGGTGGCCTGCAGCTGCTCCACGAGTGCCTTGCGGGCGGAGAACACCGTCTTGCCGGCCATGTTCTGCACATACCAGGCGGCCGCATCCGCATCGCCCACCGAGGCGGGGGCGTCGGGGAGGAAACGCCCGTCGAGGCCGATCGTGGTCATGTTGGGCAGGTCGCGGCCGTCCGTCGTGCGCAGCTCACGCCACCAGACGATGTCGGTCACGTCGCCGAAGGTGCAGACCATCGCCGCGCCCGTGCCCTTGTCCGGCTGGGCGAGGTGGTGGCCGTGGATCTCGATGTCGGCGTCGAAGAAGGGCGTGCGCACCTTCGTGCCGATGAGGTGCTTGTGCGGCCCCTCGGGGTGGGTCACGATCGCGACGCAGGCGGGCAGCAGCTCGGGGCGCGTCGTCTCGATCGTGATGTGGCCGGATCCATCCGCGAATGGGAAGTCGATGGTGTGGTACGAGGCCTGCTGCTCCCGATCCTCGAGCTCGGCCTGCGCGATCGCGGACCGGAAGTCGACGTCCCAGAGCGTCGGGGCGAGGGACTGGTAGGCCTCGCCGCGTTCGAGGTTGCGCAGGAATGCCAGCTGCGACTGCCGGATCGACTCGTTCGAGATGGTGCGGTAGGTCTGCGTCCAGTCCACGCTCAGACCGAGCTGGCGGAACAGCGCCTCGAACTGCTTCTCGTCCTCCTCGGTGAGCTTCTCGCACAGCTCGATGAAGTTGCGGCGGCTGATGGGCAGCTGGTCGGCCGCGCGGGAGGACTTGTTGTCGCCGCCTTCGAAGGGCGGGGTGAAGTCGGCGTCGTACGGCAGCGACGGGTCGCAGCGCACGCCGTAGTAGTTCTGCACCCGGCGCTCGGTGGGCAGGCCGTTGTCGTCCCAGCCCATCGGGTAGAAGACGTTCTTGCCGCGCATGCGCTCGAAGCGCGCCTTGATGTCGGTGTGGGTGTAGCTGAACACGTGCCCGATGTGCAGGCTGCCGCTCGCGGTCGGCGGCGGCGTGTCGATCGAGTAGACGCCGTCACGGCCACTCTGCGCGGCGCGGATCCGGTCGAAGAGGAACGTGCCGGAGGTGCTCCAGCGCTCACCCCACTTCGCCTCGAGGCCTTCCAGTGCGGGCTTGTCCGGAATCGGGTTCGTCGACATGGGTGTCTCCTCGTGCGATGTGTGCGGCACCGTGTGAGCGTGCCTGAGTGTGGGTTTCGTCCAGTCTAGCGGCCGCGCCCGCGCCGCGATCCCGCGATAGATCCACCCCGTCCACAAACCGGTAGCCTGGAGAGTCCCGATCACAGCATTCCGAGGAACTCCCATGCCTTCTTCGCTTCGGCGCCGACTCCTGCCCTTCGCCGCACTCGCCGCGACCGCCGCACTCGCCCTGACCGCGTGCTCCGCCCCGTCCGGCACGGGCGCCGGCGCGGCGGGCGACCCGGACGGCGAGCTCGTCTGGGGCGTGGACGGCAGCCTGCTCTCCAGCGGCAAGATGGATCCGCAGACCAGCCAGCTCGACGTGACCGCCACCGTGCAGCGCGCCGTGCTCGACTCCCTGGTGTTCCAGAAGAGCGACGGATCCTTCGTCCCGTGGCTCGCGAAGAGCTGGGACGTCTCCGGGGACGGCACCGCCTACACCTTCCACCTGCGCGACGATGTCACCTTCACCGACGGCGAGAAGTTCGACGCAGCGGCGGTCAAGGCCAACTTCGACCGCATCGCGGATCCCGCGACCAAGTCGGCGCAGGCCGCCAGCATGCTCGGCGGTGACCTCTACAAGGGCACCGAGGTCGTCGATCCGACCACCGTGACGGTGACCTTCGCACAGCCGTACGCGCCGTTCCTGCAGGCGGCGAGTACCGCTCAGCTCGGCTTCTACGCGCCGAAGGCGCTGAAGGAGCACGCCGCGGATCTGGCCGCCGGTGGCAAGGGCATCACGGTCGGCACCGGTCCGTTCGAGCTGACCTCGTACACGCCGGACCAGGAGATCGTCTACACCCGCAACGCGAAGTACGCGTGGGCGCCGGAGGGGGAGAAGGCCCCGGCGTTCAAGACGCTGCGCGTGCAGATCCTGCCCGAGGCGTCCGTGCGCAGCGGATCCGTCGCCTCCGGCGAGATCGACGTCGCCTCGCAGCTGCCGCCGAACCTGGTCGCCGGGCTCAAGGGCAAGGCCACCGTGAAGTCGGTCGAGGTGCCCGGCCTGCCGTACTCGCTGTTCCTCAATGAGCGCAACGGAGTCTTCGCCGATCAGAAGGTGCGCGAGGCCTTCACCCGTGCGATCGACGTCGACACCGCCGTGGACAAGATCTTCTTCGGTCAGTTCCCGCGCGCGTGGAGCATCCTCGGCCCGACCACCCCGGGGTATGACAAGAGCCTGGAGAAGACCTGGCCGTTCGACAAGAGCCTCGCGAACCAGCTGCTCGACGAGGCAGGCTGGACCGAGCGTGGCGCCGACGGCATCCGCACGAAGGACGGCAAGCGCCTGACCGCGAACTGGATCGCGTGGACGCCCGTGTCCGATGATCACGCCGCGCTCGCCAACGCGGTGCAGTCCGATCTCAAGGCCGTCGGCTTCGAGATCACCCGGGAGACGCTCGAGCCCGCCGCCTACAACGAGAAGTACGGCCCGAAGACCTTCGACATCACGGACTGGGACTTCTCCGGCGTCGATCCCGATCTGCTGCGCAGCCACCTGGAGACCGACGGCTTCCAGAACGCGTCGAGCGTGAGTGACCCGGAAATCGACACGCTCCTGAAGGAGGGCATCGCGACGACCGACGCCGCCCAGCGCGCCGACGCGTACGGCAAGATCCAGCAGTGGAACGCGAAGCAGGATCTCATCGTGCCGCTCTACGTCACCTCCGCCGTCACGGCGACCGACGACCGCGTGCAGAACCTCGGATACGACCTGTACGGACGTCCGCTGTTCTTCGGCACCAGCGTCAAGTGACCCTCGGCGCCCCGCAGTCGTGACCACACCCGATGCCGCCCCGGCAGCCCGCCGCGCCTCCGCCTGGCTGGGCCGCCTGGGCAGCATCGTGCTGTCGGTCGTGCTCGTGCTGTGGGGCGCGGCGACGCTCGCCTTCCTCGCCTTCCGGGTGCTGCCGGGGGACCCGGTCAGCGCGATGCTCGGCCCGCAGGCGCAGGTGAGCGAGGCGGTCAAGGAGCGGATCCGCGAGGAGCTGGGTCTGGACCGGCCGATCTGGCAGCAGTACCTGTCGTCACTCGGGGCGCTGCTGCACGGTGATCTCGGCACGTCGTACCAGCTGCGCCAGCCCGTGGCGGAGATCCTCGGCCGCTCGCTCGGCCCCACCGTGCAGCTCACCGCGCTCGCGCTCGCCATCGCAGTGCTGCTGGCGTTCGGCGGCGTGCTGCTCGCACGCCGTCCGCTTGCACGCGGGCTCGTCGCAGCCGCTGAGCTCATCGTGCTCTCGTCGCCGGTGTTCTGGATCGGACTGCTCCTGCTCACCGTCTTCGCGTTCGGGCTGGGCTGGTTCCCGGTCGCGGGATCACGCACCGGTGCGAGCCTGGTGCTGCCGGCGCTCACACTCGCTCTGCCGGTCGCCGCCCTGCTCGGGCAGGTTCTGCGCGACGGCGTCGAGGCGGCCGAGCGTCAGCCCTGGGCGCTGACCGTGCGGGCCCGCGGCGCCGGGCATGCGCGCCTCACACTGCGGCACACGCTGCGCCACGGCTCCGTCGGCGCTCTCACGCTGACGGCCTACCTGGTCGGTTCGCTGCTCGGCGGCGCGGTGCTCGTCGAGACCGTGTTCGCCAGGCCGGGCCTCGGGCGGGTGGCCCTCGCAGCCATTCTCGGCCGAGACCTGCCCGTGCTCACCGGGGTCATCCTGTTCAGCGCGCTCGTGTTCGTCGTGGTGAACACGATCGTCGAACTCGCGGCGCCCCTGGTGGATCCGCGGCTGAGTGCTTCCGCGTCACCGCGGCGGGCAGGAGCGCCGCGATGACCGCCCTGCGCCGGATCCTGCTCACGCTCGCCGCAGTGCTGCTGCTGGTCGTGCTCGTGGCCGCGATCGCGCCCTGGCTGCTCGCGCCGACGGATCCGATCCAGACACACGTGCGGGACGCCCTGCTGCCACCGGGACCCGCGCATCCGTTCGGCACCGACCAGTCCGGCCGCGATGTGTATGCGCGGGTCGTGCACGGAGCCGGTCGCTCGCTCGGGATCGGCGTGCTCGCAACCGTGCTCGCGGTCGTCGTGGGGCTCCTCATCGGCGGTCTCGCCGGCACCGCACCGCGGTTCGTCGATGCGACCCTCATGCGCACGAACGACGTGCTGATGGCGTTCCCGGAGTTCCTGCTGGCTCTCGTCGTGGTCGCGATCCTCGGTCCCGGCGTCGTCAACGTGGCGATCGGCGTCACGCTCGGCGCGATCCCCGTGTACGTGCGGCTCGCACGGGCCCAGACCCAGGTGCTGCGCCGCGCGGAGCACGTCGAGGCGGCGCGGATCCTCGGCGTCGGCGCGCTCGCCGCGTTCCGCCGCCACGTGGTGCCGGGGGTGCTCGGCACACTCAGCGTGCTCGCGACCATCGGACTCGGCTCGAGCATCCTCGCCGCCGCCGGCCTCAGCTTCCTCGGCCTCGGGCCGGCCGAGCCCACCCCGGAGTGGGGGCTGATGCTCTCCGGCGGACGCAACGTGCTGGGGCAGGCCTGGTGGATCTCGGTGTTCCCCGGCCTCGCGATCACCCTCACCGTGCTCGCGGCGACGTTCCTCGGGCGCACGCTGCGCGCCCGCGTCGAGGGGAGGGCGGTATGAGCGTCCCCTCACAGGCCCGGCCGGCCCTGCACGTCGACGGCCTGAGCGTGCGGATCGCCGACCGCACCCTCGTGGACGGGGTGTCGTTCGACGTCGCGCCGGGGGAGTGCGTCGCGATCGTCGGGGAGTCCGGGTCCGGCAAGTCGCTCACCGTCCGCGCCCTGCTCGGCCTGCTGCCCTCCGGCGCCGTGCTTTCGGCGCGGGGCCTCGCGATCGGCGGCGTCGATGTGCGCGGGCTGTCGGAGCGCGAATGGCGCGGGCTGCGGGGCGCGCGGATCGCACTCGTGTCGCAGGACGCGCTGGTGTCGCTGGATCCGCTGCGGCGCATCGGCGCGGAGATCGCCGAGCCGCTCGACATCCACGACATGCTGCCCCGCGCCCAGCGCCCTGCTCGAGTGCAGCGGCTGCTCGCCGACGTCGCGATGCCCGATCCGCCGCGGAGGGCCAGGCAGCGCCCGCACGAGCTCTCCGGAGGCCTGCGCCAGCGCGCGCTGATCGCCTCGGCTCTCGCCGCGGATCCCGCGATCCTCATCGCCGACGAGCCCACCACCGCGCTCGACGCGACGGTGCAGGCGCACGTGCTCGCGCTGCTGCGCCGCATCGCCGACGACGGCACAGCCGTGGTGTTCGTCAGCCACGACATGGCGGCCGTGCAGCGGATGGCCGACCGGATCCTGGTGCTGCGGGACGGCCGCGTGGTCGAGGAGGGCGCGGCGTCGGCGGTGCTCGAGCACCCGCAGGCTCCGTACACGCGCGAACTCGTTCAGGCGGCGTCGGCGACGCCGCGACCCGCGGTGCCGGAGGACCGTGAGACTCCTCTCGCCGACGTGCGCGGGCTGGGCAGGAGCTTCGACCGGCCGGTGCTGCGGGACGTGTCCTTCCGCTGGGGTCGGGGGCGCACGCTCGGCGTGGTCGGCGAGTCAGGATCGGGCAAGACCACGCTGGCCCGGATCCTGATCGGCGTGGAGCGGGCCGATGCGGGAACGGTGACGTGGACGGCGGGACCGCGCCCGCGGATCCAGCTCGTGCACCAGAACCCGCTCGGCGCGTTCGACCCGCGATGGACGATCGGCCGCTCCCTGCGCGAGGCGCTCGCTGCGGGCGGTGTGTCGCGCACCGAACGCGCCGGACGTGCGACCGCGCTGCTGCGGGAGGTCGGACTGGATCCGGCGCTCGCCGCGCGGCGCCCGCTCGCCCTGTCCGGCGGGCAGCGTCAGCGCGCGGCGATCGCGCGAGCGCTCGCCGCGGATCCCGAGGTGCTCGTGCTCGACGAGCCGGTGTCGGCGCTGGACGCGACCGTGCGCACGCGGATCCTCGCCCTCCTCGACCGGCTGCAGCGCGACCGCGGCCTCAGCATGCTGCTGATCTCGCACGACCTGGCCGTGATCGCGCAGGCCGCAGACGACGTGCTGGTGATGCAGGCGGGGTCGATCGTGGAGCAGGGGCCCGCGTCGCGCGTGCTCGCGGATCCGCAGCACCCGTTCACCCGAGAGCTGGTCGCCGCCTTCGACTCCTCCGCGGTCTCGCCGTCCGGCGATCAGGAGGCATGACCGCTCCCGTCGCGAAAGATGTCGCCAGAACGCGCTTCCGACGACATCTTTCGCGACGGGAGCGCTGGATGTCGAGGTGCGGTCAGCGCCGGCGGTTGACCTGTGGCGCGCTCACGGTGCTCCGAAGCACTCAGTCCTGAACGTCGATGCCCGCCGCGCGCGCGAACACTCCGGCCAGCAGCTGGACCTGGTGCGTGGTGAGCGTCGCGCCGGAGAGCGAGGACACGTCGAGGAATGCCTGCGCATCGAGCCCGCGCAGGTCGAGCGAGTCCGCGCGCAGTCCCCGGGTGTCGACCTCGTCGGCACGGCAGCGCTCGAAGCACACCCGCGTGGCCGTCGCCGCCGGCAGGTCGACGGTCGCGAGCGTGCAGTCCGTGAAGAGCGTGTCCTGGATCTTCGCCGCGGCGAGCGACAGATAGTCGATGCGCGCGTGCTCGACCACGAGCTCCGCCACGTGCGCACCGGACAGGTCCAGCGTGCCGATCCGGCCACCGGCGATGCGCAGCCGTCGGATCGTCGCGTCCTTCAGCGACAGCACCGCCGTGCGCGCGTCGACGATCTCGACATCCATCAGGGTCGCGCCGGCCAGGTCGACGTGTTCCGCGGTGCCGGAGAGGGAGCACTGCTCGAACTGCGCGTGGGCGAGGTCCTGGGCGAGTGGGATCCGCTGCGCGATGTGATCGCCGTGGCGCCGCCCGACGGCATCCTCGAGCGCGTCGGGAAGATCGGGCAGCGAGATGCGGGGCGGGAGGGGGCGTTCGGTGCGGCGTGCCATGCCGATGACCCTAGAGACCGATGCCGACAGCGGCTCATCACCGGATGCTCTACACCCCGCGGAGTCGAATGCGGATCCGGCGGCGTAGACTGGGGCCCACGAGCATCGATCCGGCCATCACCGGGGAGCTCTCGGAAGAACCCCTCGACGCGCACAGCCGGCGGGGAAAGTAGAACCGAGCGGGGCAGGCCCGTCACAGCCGCAGTGAGAGTGGCACCGCCGTGGGGCGGAGCAACGCAGGGTGGTACCGCGGTCCCTTCGCTTGAACGAGCGCAGGATCGTCCCGGCGACAGCAGCAACCGCCCGCCACCGACACTGCGAGACACGATGACCTACCCGCGTTCCTCCGCCGGCTCCGAGACCGGATCCGCGTTCGGCCCCGCCGCCGTCACCCCGAGCCCGCGCTTCCCCGAGATCGAGCGCGAGGTGCTCGCGTTCTGGGAGGCCGACGACACCTTCCGCGCCTCGATCGCCCAGCGCGACGGCGCCGAGGAGTGGGTGTTCTACGACGGCCCGCCGTTCGCCAACGGACTGCCGCACTACGGCCATCTGCTCACCGGCTACGCGAAGGACCTCTTCCCGCGCTTCCAGACCATGCGCGGCAAGAAGGTCGACCGCGTGTTCGGGTGGGACACGCACGGCCTGCCCGCCGAGCTCGAGGCGATGAAGCAGCTCGGGATCACGGAGAAGGACGAGATCGAGCAGATGGGCATCGACGTCTTCAACGCGAAGGCGCGCCAGTCGGTGCTCGCGTACACGCACGAGTGGCAGGACTACGTCACCCGTCAGGCCCGCTGGGTCGACTTCGAGCGCGGCTACAAGACGCTCGATCTGAGCTACATGGAGAGCGTGCTCTGGGCCTTCAAGACCCTGCACGAGCGGGGCCTCGCCTACGAGGGCTACCGGGTGCTGCCGTACTGCTGGCGCGACGAGACCCCGCTCAGCGCGCACGAGCTGCGCATGGACGACGACGTCTACAAGGAGCGTCAGGACCCGTCCGTCACGGTGAGCTTCCCGCTCTCGGGCGAGAAGGCTGCCGCTCTCGGACTCGAGGGCGTGCGGGCCCTGGCCTGGACCACGACCCCGTGGACCCTTCCGACCAACCTCGCGCTCGCCGTCGGACCGGAGATCGTCTACGCCGTGCTGCCCGTCGGGCCCCACGGCGCCGCCGAAGGTGCGCAGGGCGACCGCTTCCTTCTGGCACGCGACCTCCTCGGCGGCTACGCCAAGGACCTCGGCTACGACAGCGCCGAGGACGCGCTTGCCGCCGTCACCGCGACCGTGACCGGCGCCGAGCTGGGCGGCACGAGCTACGAGCGCCTGTTCGACTACTACGCCGACGCCGAGACCTGGGGCACCGAGAACGCGTGGCGGATCCTCGTGGACGACTACGTCACCACCAGCGACGGCACCGGCATCGTGCACCAGGCGCCCGCCTACGGTGAGGACGACCAGCGGGTCGCGGGAGCGGCGGGCATCCCCACGATCCTGTCGCTCGACGAGGGCGGACGCTTCCTGCCGCAGGTGAGCGACGTGGCGGGCGAGCTCTGGATGGACGCGAACACCCCGCTCATCCGCCTGCTCCGCGCGAACGGGCGCCTGCTGCGCCTGCAGAGCTACCTGCACTCCTACCCGCACTGCTGGCGCTGCCGGAACCCCCTCATCTACAAGGCGGTCTCCAGCTGGTTCGTGCGCGTCACGGACTTCAAGGACGACATGCTCGCGAACAACGAGCGGATCACCTGGGTGCCGGAGAACGTCAAGCACGGCCAGTTCGGCAAGTGGCTCGAGGGCGCGCGCGACTGGTCGATCAGCCGCAACCGGTACTGGGGATCCCCGATCCCGATCTGGAAGAGCGACGACCCCGAGCACCCGCGCGTGGACGCCTACGGATCCCTCGCCGACCTGGAGCGCGACTTCGGTCGCCTGCCCCGTAACGCCTCGGGCGAGGTCGACCTGCACCGGCCGTTCATCGACGAGCTCACTCGCCCGAACCCCGACGATCCCACGGGCAAGAGCACGATGCGCCGCATCGAGGACGTCTTCGACGTGTGGTTCGACTCCGGATCCATGCCGTTCGCGCAGGTGCACTACCCGTTCGAGAACCAGGAGTGGTTCGACTCGCACTCGCCGGCCGACTTCATCGTCGAGTACATCGGGCAGACCCGCGGCTGGTTCTACCTCATGCACGTGCTGTCCACCGCGCTGTTCGACCGCCCGGCGTTCACCGGCGTGAGCTGCCACGGCATCGTGCTGGGCTCCGACGGCTACAAGATGTCGAAGTCGCTGCGCAACTACCCGGACGTCTCCGAGGTGTTCGACCGCGACGGATCCGACGCGATGCGCTGGTTCCTGATGTCGAGCTCGGTGCTGCGCGGCGGCAACCTCTCGGTCACGGAGGAGGGGATCCGCGCGGGCGTCCGCGAGTTCATCCTGCCGCTGTGGAACTCGTGGTACTTCTTCGCCACGTACGCGAACGCCGCCGGCGGGGGCGCGTCGTCTGCCGCGGGAGGGGGATCCGGCTATGAGGCGCGCTGGCGCACCGACTCCACCGACGTGCTCGACCGGTACATCCTCGCGCGCACCGGAGACCTCGTCCGCGGCGTGCAGGAGGACCTCGAGGGCCTGGACTCGACGACGGCCGCCGCGCGCCTGCGCGACTTCGCCGAGGTGCTGACGAACTGGTACATCCGTCGTTCGCGCGACCGGTTCTGGGTCGGTGTCACCGAGGATCCGAAGAGCACCGAGGCGTTCGACACGCTGTACCCCGTGCTGGAGACGCTCACCCGTGTGGCGGCGCCCCTCGTGCCGCTGATCGGCGAGCGCGTGTGGCAGGGCCTCACCGGCGGGCGCAGCGTGCACCTCGCCGACTGGCCGGACGCCGACCTCTTCCCGCGCGCCGACGACGTGCGCGACGCGATGGACGCCGTCCGCGAGCTCTCCAGCGTCGGCAATGCGCTGCGCAAGAAGGAGAAGCTGCGCGTGCGCCTGCCGCTCGCGCGCTTCACCGTCGTGTCGCCGCAGGCCGCAGCCCTCGCCCCGTTCGAGGACATCCTGCGCGACGAGCTGAACGTGAAGGCCGTCGAGCTGGTGGCGCAGGGCGAGAGCACTGCCGCCGACTACGGCATCAGCCACCGTCTGAGCGTGAACGCGCGCGCCGCGGGTCCCCGTCTCGGCAAGAGCGTGCAGACGGTCATCCAGGCCGCGCGCAACGGCGACTGGGCCGAGGTCGACGGCGTGGTGACCGCGGGCGGCATCGCCCTGGAGCCCGCCGAGTACGAGCTCGCGCTGGAGACCACGGGCCGGCCCGAGGGCGAGGCGCTCGCGGTGGTGCCCAGCGGCGGCTTCGTGCTGCTCGACACGGCGACCACCCCCGAGCTCGAGGCCGAGGGCCTGGCCCGCGACGTCATCCGCGCGGTGCAGGACACCCGCAAGAAGGCGGACTTCGACGTGAGCGACCGGATCCGCCTCGACCTGTTGTTCGGCAGCACCGCCGACGCCGACGCCGTGCTCGCCGCGTTCGAGCTGGCCGGTGTCGCCGAGGAGACCCTCGCCCTGCAGCACCGCGTGCAGGCGTCGGGACGGGACGTGCACCTGCCGGCCGACGCGCCCGCCGAGGTGTGGCACCCGGTCGCCTTCGGCGCGCTGCCGGAGCACGTCGAGTTCGTGCCCGCCGGCACCTACGCCAACGCCGGGGGCTTCCACGTCGCCGTCAGCCGGATCGGAGAGAGCGCATGAGCCGGGACCGGGAACGGGCCGACGCCGTCTACACGGCGCTCCTGGAGCGTGCGGGGGAGCGCTGGGTGCAACCCCGCAAGGAGCGCACGGCGCGCCTGCTCGCGCTCATGGATGACCCGCAGAAGACGTACCGCGTGGTGCACCTCACCGGCACGAACGGCAAGACCTCGACGGCGCGGATGATCGAGAGCCTGCTGCGAGCCCACGGGCTGCGCACGGGTCTGTTCACCAGTCCGCACCTCGAGCGCTTCACCGAGCGGATCATGATCGACGGCGAGCCGATCGCCGACGGCGCCGTCGCCGACGCCTGGGACGAGATCGCCCCGTTCGTCGGCATCGTCGACGCCGAGCTGGAGGCCGCGGGCGACGCGCCGCTCACCTTCTTCGAGCTGCTCACGGTGCTCGCCTTCGAGGCGTGCGCGGACGCCCCGGTGGACGTGCTCGTGCTCGAGGTCGGCATGGGCGGATCCTGGGACTCCACGAACACCGCGGACGGGGACGTCGCCGTCTTCACGCCGATCGACCTCGATCATGCCGACCGTCTCGGCGACACGATCGAGAAGATCGCGGAGGTCAAGGCCGGCATCATCAAGGACGGCGCGGCGGTCGTCTCCTCCCGGCAGACGCTCGAGGCCGAGACCGTGCTGCGCCGGGTCGCGGCCGCGCACGGGGCATCGATCGCGTTCGAAGGGCAGGACTTCGCGCTCGCCGAGCAGCGTCTCGCGGTCGGCGGGCAGCAGATCACCGTGCGCGGGCTCGCCGGTGAGTACCGGGACGAGTACCTGCCGCTGTACGGCGAGCACCAGGGATTCAACGCGGCACTCGCGATCGCCGCGGTCGAGTCGCTCATCGGCGGGGCGCAGCGCGCCATCGTCGGCGACGTGCTCGCCGACGGACTGCAGGGCGTCACCTCGCCGGGGCGCCTGCAGCTGCTGGGCGTCGCGCCGACGGTGATCGTCGACGCCGCGCACAACCCGCACGGCGCGCGGGCGCTCGCGGCGGCGCTGAAGGACAGCTTCGACTTCGACGAGTGGGGGCTCGTGCTCGGCGTGCTCTCGGACAAGGACGCGGCGGGCATCGTGCAGACGCTCGTCCCCGCGACCGCGCACGTGTTCGCGACGGCGCCCGACTCGGAGCGCGCCAGCGACGCCGACAGCATCGCCGATCTCGTCGAGGGCATCGGCGGCCGCGTGACGGTGCATCCCGCACTGGCCGAGGCCGCGGATGCCGCGCGGGAATGGGCGGCATCCTCCGATCGCCGTGCCGTGATCATCGCCGGATCCGTCGTGCTCGCCGGTGAGGCCATCGCCCTCGCCGCCGACGAGGACTGGAAGAGCGGGTGGCGCGCGTGAGCGAGTCCGACGCGGTCGACGCGGCGCAGACCCGCCATCCGCGTCGCGCCCGCGGCCTGCGGGCGAAGCTCGGCGCGGTCATCCTGGCGTTCGAGGCGATCGTCGTGGGCCTCGCCGGTCTGACGATCTTCGGCCTCAAGGCGCTCGGGCCCGACATCGCCCCGTGGTGGGGGATCGTCGGCGGCGCCGTGGTCGGCGTGGCCATGCTCGTCGCCGCGGGGCTGACGGGCAGCCGGATCGGAATCGTGATGGGATGGATCTTGCAGATCATCGTCCTGCTGTCCGCCCTGCTCGTGCCCGCGATCCTGCTGGTGGCGATCATCTTCGGCGGAATGTGGACCTATGCGATGATCGCGGGCGGGCGCGTCGATCGCGCGGCTCGCGCACAGACCTCCTCCGCACTGACAGACCCTGCTCGAACGACAGAGAGTGATTGACATGCCCATCGAAGAGACCCTCGTCCTCGTCAAGCCCGACGGCGTCGCCCGCGGCCTGACCGGCGCGATCCTGGCCCGCATCGAGGCCAAGGGATACGCGCTCGTCGACATCCGCCTCGTCGACCCCGACCGCGACCTGCTCGCGGCGCACTACGCAGAGCACGAGGGCAAGCCGTTCTACGAGCCGCTCCTCGAGTTCATGCTCTCCGGGCCGTCGGTCGCGATCCGCCTGAGTGGCAACCGCGTCATCGAGGGCTTCCGCTCGCTGGCCGGCACCACTGACCCGACCACGGCGGCGCCCGGCACGATCCGGGGCGACTTCGGCCGCGACTGGGGTCTCAAGGTGCAGCAGAACCTCGTGCACGGCTCGGACTCGCCCGAGTCGGCTGCGCGCGAACTCGGCATCTGGTTCGGCTGATCCCCCAGCCCCGCGGGGCGTACTGCGCGAGACATCACTTTCGGCATGAGACATCACACCTGGCGTGGTGTCTCATGCCGAAAGTGGTTTCTCGCGGATCCGGAGTGCCGGATCCGGGTCAGAACATCCGGATGACCTCGCCGATGAGGTCGACACCCGCGATCTGGGCGAGCAGCACCACGATCGCGAAGGCGAGGATCGACGCGAGCGGAACCCACGCGCCGAGGCGCTTCGCCGCCTGCTGCGCACCGCGCCCGATCGGGAACGTGCCGTTGGCGAAGAGCTGCTGCATGGTCGCGAGGAAGGTGGGGATCACCACCAGGTAGGTCAGGCCGCACCAGGGGCACAGGGTGTGCAGGTCGAAGAAGCTCTGCCAGATCAGCCAGGCGATGAAGACGAAGGCGCCGGTGATGCCGAGACCGAACAGGGCCCAGAACCAGCGCGGGAACCGGGCGCCGGCCAGGATCGCCACGCCGACGACGAGCGGGGCCATCCATCCCGTGACGCCGATGAGCGGGTTCGGGAAGCCGAACACCGAGCCCTGCCACGACTCCAGGTTCTTGCCGCACTGCACGAACACGCTCACGTTGCAGCTGAGATCCGCGCTGGGGTTCTCCAGGGTGGCGAACTTGTCGAGCGTGAGCTGGAAGGCGGCCCACCAGCCGACGACGCTGGCGATGATGAGCCAGATGGCGTAGCCGGCGGACTTCGTTGCCGCGAGGTTGCGCTGAGCAGACATGCCGCGATTATCCCAGGCGGATCTCTGATCCCGGTGCGTGCGAGGGCGGGTGAATGCCGCAGCAGAGCATAGGGCGAAGCGTCAAGGCGGGGATCCGGCGCCGATAGTGCGATAATGAAGCTGTCATCCGACCGCAGAGGCGGATGGCGGATACAGGCTTCGGGAGCTCCGGCTCCCAGCGATCAGAGCTCTTGCCGATCGCAGACCGATTGAGTTCGCGGCGCCGAGCGCGTCGCACGAGAGAATTCACGGCGGCGGTGCCGCTGTGCAGGGAGTACGCCAGAGATGGCCGACGAGAACAATGACAACGCCCCCACCCTCGACTTCGCCGCGTACGACGCGGCGGTAGAGGCCCCTTCGACTGAGACGGCCGCCGCCGAGCCGGAGGCGGGGGACACCCCCACGGCTCCCGTCGCGGACGAGGCGCCGGTCACCGAGCCCGGTGAGGCACAGCGGCCCGTGGAGACGCCTGTCGACCTGCCCGCGGAGGAGCAGGCCGCCGACACCGTCGAGGCCGCGCCCGCGGAGACTCCGGTCGACGCGTCCATTGACGAGTCCGTCCCGCAGGAGGAGCCCCCTGCCGGCCCGCAGACGGCCGACGGCGAGCCGGAGGCCGCCGCCGCACCGGTCGACGAGGCGCCGACGCCCGAGCCGGAGCAGCTCACGGCGGTCAGCCTCGGCCTGATCCCGGAGGTCTTCGTCTCGAAGGTCTCCACGCAGCTGCACTTCTACGCGCCCACGATCGTGCCGCTCCCGGCGCGCACCGCGCGGGAGAGCCGCGACGGCGACGACAGCCGCCGCACGCGCGGCCGCGACAGCGAGCAGCAGCCGCGTCAGCGCCAGCGCGTGGTCGAGTACATCACCGAGCCGAAGGCGATCAAGGGATCCACCCGGCTCGAGGCGAAGAAGCAGCGCCGCCGCGACGGCCGCGACGCCGGTCGCCGTCGTCCCGTGGTCACCGAGGCCGAGTTCCTCGCCCGGCGCGAGGCCGTCGACCGCGAGATGATCGTGCGCTCCAAGAACGGCCGCACCCAGATCGCCGTGCTCGAGGACAACGTGCTCGTCGAGCACTACGTCGCCCGCAACCAGGACGCGTCGCTCATCGGCAACGTGTACCTCGGCCGCGTGCAGAACGTGCTGCCCAGCATGGAGGCCGCGTTCGTCGACATCGGCCGCGGCCGCAACGCCGTGCTGTACTCGGGCGAGGTCGACTGGGCCGGTGTCGAGACGGGCAACCAGCCCCGCCGCATCGAGCTCGCGCTCAAGGCCGGCGACCGTGTGCTCGTGCAGGTCACGAAAGACCCGGTGGGCCACAAGGGCGCCCGGCTGACCAGCCAGATCTCCCTTCCCGGCCGGTACCTCGTGTACGTGCCGAACGGATCCATGAACGGCATCTCGCGCAAGCTCCCCGACACCGAGCGCGCGCGCCTGAAGCGCATCCTCAAAGAGGTGCTCCCGGAGTCCAGCGGCGTGATCGTGCGCACCGCGGCCGAGGGCGCGACCGAGGAGCAGCTCACCAACGACGTGCAGCGTCTGACCGCGCAGTGGAGCTACATCCAGAAGCAGGTCGAGAGCCAGCAGGCCCCGGCACTGCTGCACGCCGAGCCGGACCTGCTCGTGAAGATCGTCCGCGACGTGTTCAACGAGGACTTCACGCGGATGCGCATACAGGGCGCGGACGCCGGCCGCACGATCCGCTCCTACCTGGAGAGCGTCGCCCCCGACCTGCTCGAGCGGGTCGAGGCGTACGAGGACGAGCGCGACCCGTTCGACGCTTACCGCGTGACCGAGCAGATCGAGAAGGCGTTGGACCGCAAGGTCTGGCTGCCGTCGGGTGGATCCCTCGTTATCGACCGCACCGAGGCGATGACGGTCGTCGACGTCAACACCGGCAAGTTCGTCGGCTCGGGCGGAAACCTCGAGGAGACCGTCACCAAGAACAACCTCGAGGCGGCGGAGGAGATCGTCCGTCAGCTGCGCCTGCGCGACATCGGCGGCATCATCGTCGTCGACTTCATCGACATGGTGCTGGAGTCCAACCGCGACCTCGTGCTGCGCCGGCTCGTCGAGTGCCTGAGCCGCGACCGCACCAAGCACCAGGTGGCCGAGGTCACCTCGCTCGGACTCGTGCAGATGACCCGCAAGAAGCTCGGACTCGGCCTGCTGGAGACCTTCAGCGAGCCGTGCGAGGTGTGCGCGGGCCGTGGCGTGATCGTGCACCACGACCCCGTGGTGAAGCACCGCGCCGCGGCGCCGCAGCCGCAGAGCTCGAACCGTCGCCAGCGCGGCAACGGCGGCTCCGGCAACGCCGGCAACGGCGGGAGCAGTCCGGCGGCCCCGGCATCCGCGCCCGCCAACGGCGGGACCCACGGCATCCCCGAGGGCGCCAAGTCCGCGCTCGCGCAGATCGCCGCCTCCAGCCGCCCCGGCGGTGACGCCGCACCGGCGTTGGCCGCAGAAGAGGCGACCGAGACCCTCGTGCCCGCTGCCGACGCCCCCGCACAGGAGCGTCCGAAGAAGTCGCGGCGCAAGCGCGGATCCGGCCGGGACAGCGCGCCCAAGACCGAGGCCGAGCAGCTGCTCGACTCCGTGCTCGACGCGCTCCCGGAGCCGAAGGCACCGGGACAGGGGCGCAACCGCCGGCGCGTCACCACGGCGGCTCTGTCCGCGGGCACCGCCGTCGTGCACACCACCGAGGCTGTGCCGCCGGCCGACCAGGCCTGAGCGGCGGCCGGGCGCGACGGGTCAGCGATCGCGGGCGGGGATCCGCAGGCCCGAGGCGATCAGGCGTCGGACGAGCTCCTTGCCGCCGACGTGCTCGGCCCCTCCGGCGATGAGCCGGGGCAGGGAGTCTTCGGGGACGTCGTAGTGATCGCGGTCGAAGGCGCGCGGAGGGATCCCGTGCCGGGCGGCGAACGCGTGCAGCTCGTCGAGGTCGGCATCACTGACCAGATGAGCCCAGAGCCGCCCGTGGGCGGGCCATATCGCGTCGTCCACGAGTATCGCCATCCCGCGATCCTAGGCCGTGCCTGGCACGCGGGGCGGGAATCCGCGCCGCGCGGATCCGCCGCCCGACACGGCCGCGCTCGCTTTGCCAGGAACGTGGGATTCCGGTAAAGTAGCTCCTTGGTGCACCGCGCCGGACGCCCCACTCGGCCGCCGCGGGATCATGCAACTCGCGCCCGCCACTGCGGATCCCTCTGCTGTGGCGCGATGCAAGCACAGTCTTCCCGTGAGATTACGGAGCGGTCCCGCTCCCCAACGAAACAGGTATGAAGTGGTTTACGCAGTAGTGCGCGCCGGTGGACGCCAGGAGAAGGTCGAGGTCGGCACGATCGTTCAGCTCGACCGTCTGAAGGCGGCTCAGGGCGACAAGGTCGAGCTCGCGGCGGTGCTCCTCGTCGACGGTGACACGGTCACCACCGACGCCGACAAGCTCGCGAAGGTCAAGGTCACGGCCGAGGTGGTCAGCCACCTGCGCGGTCCGAAGATCGTCATCCAGAAGTTCAAGAACAAGACCGGTTACAAGAAGCGCCAGGGCCACCGTCAGGACCTCACGCGCGTCAAGATCACCGGCATCAAGTAAGCACGAAGAGGAGCTGAGAAATGGCACACAAAAAGGGTGCGAGCTCGACCCGCAACGGTCGTGACTCCAACGCACAGCGACTCGGCGTGAAGCGCTTCGGCGGCCAGAGCGTCAACGCCGGCGAGATCATCGTCCGCCAGCGCGGCACGCACTTCCACCCCGGCGTGAACGTCGGCCGTGGCGGCGACGACACGCTGTTCGCCCTCGCCGCCGGTGCGGTCGAGTTCGGCGCGAAGGGCGGCCGCAAGGTCGTCAACATCGTCGCGGCTGCCGAGTAATCGCAGCGCACATCTTCGGCAACGGGGCGGGCTTCGGCTCGCCCCGTTTCCATATCCCGGCACGCATCCCGTAAACCGCACCGCCCCGCAACCCAGGAGGATTCCCGCATGGTCACGTTCGTCGACAGGGTGACGCTGCACCTCCGCGCGGGCAAGGGCGGCAACGGCTGCGTCTCGGTGCACCGGGAGAAGTTCAAGCCGCTGGGTGGTCCGGATGGCGGCAACGGCGGCGACGGCGGCGACATCGTGCTGATCGCGGATCCGCAGACCGGCACCCTGCTCTCGTACCACCACTCGCCGCACCGCACCTCGCCCAACGGCGGGTTCGGGATGGGCGATCACCGCTCCGGCTACGACGGCGAGGACCTCGAGCTGCCGGTGCCGGTGGGCACGGTCGTGAAGTCGCCCGACGGCGAGATCCTGGTCGATCTGGTGACACCGGGCGAGCGCTTCGTCATCGCGGCGGGCGGCCAGGGCGGGCTCGGCAACGCCGCGCTCGCGACGCCCAAGCGCAAAGCGCCCGGTTTCGCGCTGCTGGGCACGCCCGGCTACGAGGGCGATGTCGTGCTCGAGCTCAAGACGGTGGCGGACGTGGCGCTGGTCGGCTATCCGTCTGCCGGCAAGTCGAGCCTGATCGCGGCGATCTCCGCGGCACGGCCGAAGATCGCGGACTACCCGTTCACGACGCTGCACCCGAACCTCGGAGTCGTGCAGGCGGGTGAATCGCGCTACACCGTGGCCGACGTGCCCGGGCTCATCGAGGGCGCGAGCGAGGGCCGCGGCCTGGGCCTGCAGTTCCTGCGCCACGTGGAGCGCTGCTCCGCCCTGCTGCACGTGATCGACTGCGCCACGCTCGAGCCGGGCCGCGACCCGATCAGCGATCTCGACGTGATCCTCGCGGAGCTCGCCGCCTACGAGGTGCCGGAGGGGCAGATCCCGCTGCTCGAGCGCCCGCAGCTCGTCGCACTGAACAAGATCGATGTCCCCGAGGCGCGCGAGCTGGCCGACTTCGTGCGCCCGGAGCTCGAGCAGCGCGGCTTCCGCGTGTTCGAGATCTCCACGGTGGCCCACGAAGGGCTGCGGGCGCTCACCTTCGCCCTCGGCGAGATCGTCGATCGGCACCGTGCCGAGCTCGCGGCGGCCGCGTCGGCGCCGAAGGAGCGGGTCGTCATCCGCCCGCGGGGCTCCAAGCGCGAGTTCGAGATCCGCGTCGAGGGCGGCAGCTACGGCAACGTGTACCGGATCCTCGGTGACAAGCCGGTGCGGTGGGTGCAGCAGACCGACTTCCAGAACGAGGAGGCCGTGGGCTACCTCGCCGACCGCCTGGAGAAGCTGGGCGTCGAGGACGAGCTGTTCCGCCTCGGCGCGGTGCGCGGCTCCACGGTCGTGATCGGTCCGGGCGAGTCGATCGTGTTCGACTGGGAGCCGCAGATGACCTCGGCGGCGGAACTCATCACCTCGCCGCGCGGCCTGGACTCGCGCTTCGACCCGAACACCCGCCGCACGACCAGCGAGCGTCGCGAGCAGTACCACGAACGCATGGATGCCAGGGCGGCCCTGCGTGAGGAGCTGGAGAACCAGCGCGTCGCCACCCGCGCCGCGGCCGAAGGATTCGGCGCCGAGCAGGCGGAGGACTCCGGCGAGGGCGTGGAGTGACCGCGCGTACCCGCGCCGAGATCGCCGGCGCCGCGCGGATCGTCGTGAAGGTCGGCTCGTCGTCGATCAGCGGCGACTCCGCCTGGCGGATCCCGGTGCTCGTCGAGGCGCTGGCGGCCGCGCACGGGCGGGGCACCGAGATCGTGCTCGTTTCGTCGGGTGCGATCGCCACCGGGATCCCGTATCTGCGGCTCGATGCCCGCCCCACAGATCTGGCGACCCAGCAGGCCGCCGCGGCCGTCGGGCAGAACGTGCTCATCTACCGCTACCAGGAGGCGCTGCGTCCGCACGGCGTGGTCGCCGGGCAGGTACTGCTCACGACGGGCGATCTGGAGAACACCACGTCGCGCAGCAACGCCCGGCGGGCCATGGAGCGGCTGCTGGGGCTGCGGGTGCTGCCGATCGTGAACGAGAACGACACGGTCGCCACCCAGGAGATCCGCTTCGGCGACAACGACCGCCTCGGAGCGCTCGTGGCGCAGCTGGTCGGCGCCGACGCGCTGGTGCTGCTGAGCGACGTCGAGTCCCTTTACACGCGGCCGCCGTCGGATCCGGGTGCGGAGCCGCTCGACGTCGTCGCGGCGGGCGCCGACCTGTCCGGCCTCGAGTTCGGCGCGACCGTGGTGAACGGCGTCGGCACCGGGGGAGCGGCCACCAAGGTCTCCGCCGCGCGTCTGGCCGCCGCGAGCGGCATCGGAGTGCTCGTCACCAGTGCGGATCTCGTCGCGGATGCGCTGTCGGGCGCCGAGATCGGCACCTGGTTCGAGCCCTCGGCCTGACCCGTCATCCGGCCCCGCACGGCACAGGGCCTCGGTACACTGACCGGGTGTCCACCGTGATCCCCGATACCGCCGTGCCCGCCGACGCCGTCTCGACGCCGGACTCGCCGCAGGCCCGCATGCGCGCGGCGAAGGAAGCCGCGCGGGAGACGGCGCGCCTGACCAGCGACGGCAAGGCCGCGGCACTGCACGCGATTGCTGATGCGCTGACGGCAGCCACCGCAGACATCATCGATGCGAACTCCCGGGATCTCGCCCGCGGTGCGCAGCAGGGGATCGGCGACGCCCTGCTGGACCGTCTGCGTCTCGACGAGAAGCGGGTTGCGGCGCTCGCCACGGCCGTGCGCGAGGTCGCGGCGCTCCCGGATCCGGTCGGCCGCGTGGTCGGCGGCCATCGCCTGCCCAACGGTGTGGCGCTGGAACAGGTGCGGGTGCCGTTCGGCGTGGTCGGCGCCATCTATGAGGCCCGCCCGAACGTGACGGTCGACATCGCCGCACTCGCACTGCGCTCCGGAAACGCCGCGGTGCTGCGTGGCGGAAGCGCGGCGAAGGAGAGCAACACCGTGCTCGTGCGCGTGATGCGCGACGCCCTCGCCGGAGCCGGTGTGTCGCCCGAGGCGATCCAGACCGTCGACGACTTCGGCCGCGACGGCGCCACCGCGATGATGCACGCCCGAGGCCTGATCGACGTGCTCGTGCCCCGGGGGAGCGCCGGTCTCATCGAGACCGTCGTCACCGAGTCCACGGTGCCGGTGATCGAGACCGGTGCGGGCATCGTGCACATCGTGCTCGACGAGAGCGCGCCGCTGGACTGGGCGCGCGACATCGTCGTGAACGCGAAGGTGCAGCGGCCGAGCGTCTGCAACGCGGTGGAGACCGTGCTGGTGCTGCGCGCCGCCGCGCAACGCGTGGTCCCTGAGGTTGCGTCCGCGCTGGCGGATCGCGGTGTCACGATCCACGGCGATGACGCGATCCGCGCCCTCGTCCCCGCAGCCCTGCCTGCCGGCGAGGAGGACTGGGCAACCGAGCACCTCTCGCTCGACCTGTCGATGCGCGTCGTGGACGACCTGGACGCCGCGCTCGCGCACATCCGGCAGTACAGCACCGGCCACACCGAGTCGATCATCAGCACCGACGCGCTGCGCATCGAGCGATTCCTCGCCGAGGTCGACTCCGCCGTCGTGATGGCCAACGCCTCGACCCGGTTCACGGACGGCGCCGAATTCGGCTTCGGCGCCGAGGTCGGCATCTCGACCCAGAAGCTGCACGCGCGCGGCCCGATGGGGCTGACCGAGCTGACCAGCACGAAGTGGCTGGCGCGCGGTTCGGGGCAGACGCGCGGCTGAGGTCTAGACTGAATTGCTGAGATCCACCCCGATCACTCTGGAGAATCGATGAACCTCGTCGCACAGCTCGTGCAGGCCGCCGCAGAGCACACGGAGCAGGGCGGTAACGTCATGCTGGAGACGCTTCCGTTCTTCTTCATCGCCGGCGGCACCTTCGCCCTCCTCGGTCTGGTCGCGCTCTCCTACCGCAACGTCGCCAACCGCCACGTCCGCAAGGCGGAGGCGTGGGCGGCCGAGCACGGCCACGAGGGACACGGAACCGGCCACGGTCACTGAGCGCAGCCGATGACGACCACTCCGGCGCCGCGGATCGGCGTGATGGGCGGGACGTTCGATCCCATCCATCACGGACACCTCGTCGCCGCGAGCGAGGTCGCGCACTCGTTCGGCCTGGATGAGGTCGTCTTCGTGCCGACCGGCCAGCCCTGGCAGAAGAGCGGTGTGTCGCTCAGTGAGCACCGCTACCTGATGACCGTGATCGCGACGGCGTCGAACCCGTCGTTCACGGTCAGTCGCGTCGACATCGACCGCGACGGCCCCACCTACACGATCGACACGCTGCGGGATCTGAAGGCGCAGCGACCCGATGCGGAGTTCTACTTCATCACCGGCGCAGACGCCGTGGCGCAGATTCTCAGCTGGAGGGATCATGATGAACTGTGGGATCTGGCCCACTTCGTCGCGGTATCCCGACCCGGACACGTGCTGAGCACGGCCGGTTTGCCGAGCGAAGATGTCAGTCAACTGGAGGTCCCCGCCCTCGCGATCTCGTCGACGGACTGCCGTGCACGAGTGCGCGAGGGGGATCCCGTCTGGTACCTCGTGCCGGACGGGGTGGTCCAGTACATCGCGAAGCATCATCTCTATCGGAGCACGTCATCATGAGCACATCGGATCAGCCCCAGCACGTCGCTGATCAGTCATCCGGCGGCCACCAGCTGACTCGCAAGCAGATGCGGGAGGCGCGGCTCACCGGATCCACCCCGATCGTCACACCGGAAGAGGCCGAGTCGGCACGCCAGGCCGCCTACAGCGCACCGGTCGCACAGAATCCGTCGGTCGCCGCGCCCGTCGTGCCGGAGCCGGTCGTCGTGCCGGAGCCGCAGCCGGAGGAGAAGCTCACCCGCCGCCAGAAGCGCGAGCAGGACCAGGCACGCACCGGATCCCTCTTCATCGACGACGCAACGGCAGCACCCGCTGCGCCCCTTCCGGCCGCGACGCCCTTCGTCCCCGCTGCGGCCGCTCCGGCCCCTGTCGTGCCGGCCCCGGTCGTTCCGGCCGAGTCGACGCCGCCGGCCGCGCCGGCATCGTCCGCGGCCATGATCACCGACGTTCCCCGCCCGGCGCAGCAGACCCGGCGGCGCGGATGGGACGGCGATGACGCTGCGTCCGCCGGATTCGCCGGTGAGCAGGACGGCGTCGACGACACCATCCGCACCGTGCAGCCCGTCGCCTCGGCCGCCGTGACGCGCGCCGAGGAGGAGACCGGCCGCGCCTGGCACGCAGAGCTCCCGGCCACCGACCCGGTGCGCCCCGCCGTGCCGACGACCCCCGCCGCGGAGCTCGCCCGGGAGATCCCGGCGCCGGCGACGGTGCCGCCTGCGCTGCCCGTGCCGCAGCCCGTGCTGCCGGTGCAGCCTGTGCCGCAGCAGGTGATTCCGCAGACCGAGGAGACGCCCACGCTCGAAGGCCTCCTCGCCGGTGTCGCGGATGCCGCGCCGGCTCCCCGTGGCACGGTCAACGCGGCCTTCGGTCAGAAGGTGCTCGCCGAGCAGCCGCAGGCGCCCAAGAC
>JAFDWM010000230.1 GCA_018268455.1 Actinomycetota bacterium
CACAGCGATGACCGACATCGAATCAGACAGGTCAGACGGACACCACGGGGCGATCTGCGTCAGGATCGCCCGGATCGCGTCTGCCACAGGTGTCCCCGCAGCGACTACCCATCGACGGTCCATGCCAGCAAGGCGCACCCGATGGGATCGGTCATCGATCTCGACCGACACCTGCACCCCAGACGCTGTGCGCGACACCTGCGGCTTCGAGATGGAGAACACCCCCTGCGGGGTCCAGGCCCCGGACGGGGTGATCTGCTCGACGAGCAGTTCCGTCCCCGCCCGGGGATCCAGGGCATCCGTCGCATCATCCGGAGTCCACTGCGGCAGACCCGCGACCGTCAGCGACCCCGACCGGCGCACATCCGAACTCCGATCGATGGTGATCTCCCCAGCGGTGACCGGCAGCACCTGGCCATCAGCGGGGCCGCCCATGCACGTCACCCGCGACCGGTACGTGACCACCGGGACAGGCTCAGGAAGAATCCACACGGGCGGCCCCTCTCACCAGATGTCAGACCAGATGTCGTCCCAGATGTCGCCGTATACGACCGCGAGACCCGCAATGATCGGCGGCACCGATACGAACGCGGTCGAGATGTTCCGGTACGTGAAAGGCCCCTGCGCGAGCCGCGCCTCAGTGACCTCGCCAACAGGCCGGAACGTGATGTCCGCTTGCCGTGCGTCAGCGGTTCCGCCTTCCTCACCCCATCCACGGAGCACCAGAGGCGTCCCGGACTTCAACAGGTCGGTCAGCTTGGTCAGATCGGCGGGGTCGTCGGTGCGGAGCACCATACCGCCAGTAGGTGCGGCGGGTACGCCCGGTTGCACGATCGGCCACGGGTCACCGATCGGCGCGAAAACGCTCGAGCGGAGATCACTCTTCACCGTGTCAAGTTCGACAACCTTCGCGCACACGGCCGTCTCTGGCCGTGTCGGATCCAGCAGCCATGACTCCGCGCCAGTTGTCGTCCCGGTCACCACGGCAGGCAAAGACCGCTCTGCAAACAGCGTGGGCGCTAGTGTCGTAACCTGCCACGTCACCGGCCCTGCCGGTGCCGCAAGGTCCACGACGCGCACCGTGGCCCCTTCCGACACCACCTCGCCGATGACCGCCCCGCCACGTTCCACACGCACCGTCACGCCAGCAGGCGCAGTCACAGTGAGCTGCGGCAGCGGGAGTCCTGACACAGGGTGCGTGATCGTGGCGAAGGTCACCGCCGGGGCCGGAGGCTTCGGGACGTCGATCGTCACCGGAAGCTCAGCCCAGTCCGACCACATGCCCCCGCCCTGCAGGAACCTGGCCCTGGCCTTCACCGCCTTGCCGTTGTCGAGCGGTGCCACGAGCATCCACGGAGACACCGTCGCCGATGCGAGCACGGTGCCGTCTACGTCAGTCCACTGCAGCTCACGCCCCAGCACTGACCCACCATCCGTGACCGCCTCGCCAGAGACCGTCATCGTCGGCACACGGGACGCGACCTTCCCCGCCATAGGGGCAGGGGTAAGGGTGATCGTCGGCGGTGCCGGGGTCGGCCGGTGCGTGAGATCCACGACCGAATAGTCCGCCCAGTCCGGCGACAACGGCCCATACACGCTGAGCAGATACCGATACGCAGTCCCCGGGGTGGCGGCGAACGGCGGGAGGATAGCCTGGGCCTTGCCCCCGGATGTTGGACACGGGGTGTGGGTGTTTAGGCTGCTTCCGTGAGAGTAGCAGCGGTGAGG
>JAFDWM010000231.1 GCA_018268455.1 Actinomycetota bacterium
GGATCCGAAGGCGGCCATCGGGTCGGCGGGCAGGCCGCGCTGTTCGCGCCAGGCGGCGAGTGCCGGGCGTACGTCGGTGTAGAAGGCGTCCATGAGCACGGCGTTCGCGGCCAGCACGTCGTTCGCGCGCTGGGCGGCGGCGAGCGCTTCCCGGTCGATGAGCAGGGCCCGGGCGGTCATCTCCTGCACGTTCAGCACCGAGCGGATCTGCCCCGGGATCTTCGCCTCGATGTTGTGGCACTGGTCGAGCATGAACGCGACGTCGGGGTTGTTCAGGCCGCCGCCGCGGATCACCTCGGCGAGGATGCGGAACAGCTGGAACGGATCCGCGGCCCCCACGATGAGGTCGTCGTCGGCGTAGAAGCGCGAGTTGAAGTCGAACGAGCCGAGCTTGCCGAGGCGCAGCAGCTGCATCACGATGAACTCGATGTTCGTGCCGGGGGCATGGTGGCCGGTGTCCAAGCACACCATCGCCCGCTCACCGAGCGCGGCCACCTGCACGTAGCTGGTACCCCAGTCGGGGACGTCGGTGTGGTAGAACGACGGCTCGAAGAACTTGTACTCCAGCACCAGCCGCTGCGTGTCGCCGAGACGCGAGTAGATCCGCTGCAGCGAGTCCTGCAGGCGGTCCTGCCGGGAGCGCATGTCGTTCTGCCCAGGGTAGTTGGATCCCTCCGCGAGCCAGATCTTCAGGTCGCGGGATCCGGTCGCGTGCATCACGTCGATGCAGGCGAGGTGGTGATCGATCGCCTTCTGCCGGATCCGGTCGTCGTCGTGCGCGAGGGCGCCGAACTTGTAGTCCTCGTCCTGGAACGTGTTGGAGTTGACCGTGCCGAGGGTCACGCCGAGGTCCTCCGCATGCCGGCGCAGATCATCGAACGAATCGACCAGATCCCACGGGATGTGCAGCGCCACCGTCGGCGCGAGCGCCGTGTACGCATGCACCTGCGCGGCATCAGCGATCTTCTCGAACGGATCCCGCGGCGTTCCCGGCGTGCCGAACACGCGGAAGCGGGTGCCGGAGTTGCCGAACGCCCAGCTGGGCAGCTCGATCGCCTGCTTCTCGAGCGCGGCGAGGATCTCGGGGGTGAGCGTGGTCATGATGCGGTGCCTTCTTCGGTGCGGGTGGCGCGGAGGGTGTGCAGGCCGGGAGAGAGGGCGGCGGAGCCCTCGAGCGTCCATCCCGGCGCGAGCTCGACAGCTGCGGTGACGCCCAGGGGGATCTCCACCGTCAGCTCGGCGGTCGTGCCGTCGCGTCGCCAGTCCACGCTGATGCGGCCGGCGGGGGCATCGATATGGGCGTGACAGTGCTCGAGCACACCGTCGAGGTCGGGGGCGATGCGCGTGCGGCGATACCCGGGCTCGATGGCCTCGATGCCGGCGAGGCGTCGCATCATCCAGTCGACGACGCAGCCGAACGCGTAGTGGTTCATCGACATCCGCTCGACCGTGCCGTCCTCGTGCACCGCGCGCCACGCCTCCCAGATCGTGGTGGCGCCGTGGTCGACCTCGTAGAGCCACGACGGCGCGGTGTCCTGCACGAGCAGGGCACGGGCGAGGTCCCTGTGCCCCTCGTCCCACAGCACGTCGAGGAGGAACGGCACCGAGACGAATCCGGTGTCGAGATGGATCCCCGCCTCGTGCACGAGTTCGACGAGGCGGGCGACCACCCGCGGCCGCACGTCTGCAGGCACGGCGTCGAAGGCGAGGGCGAGCACGGCGA
>JAFDWM010000232.1 GCA_018268455.1 Actinomycetota bacterium
GGCGACGGTGTGAACGACGCCCCTGCTCTTGCCCGTGCAGATGTGGGTGTTGCAATCGGCGCGGGTACCGACGTTGCGATCGAGTCGGCAGGCATCGTCCTGGTGTCGAACGACCCGCGCGCCGTGCTGAGCGCGATCGAGCTTTCACACGCCTCCTACCGGAAGATGGTGCAAAACCTCGTGTGGGCAACCGCCTACAACGTGATCTCGGTACCGCTGGCCGCGGGCGTGCTCGCTCCCATCGGCTTCAACCTGCCCCCGGCCGCCGCGGCAGTGTTGATGTCGCTGTCCACGATCATCGTTGCCCTGAACGCCCAGCTACTGCGCCGCCACGAATTGGATCCGGAGAAACTGGCGCCGTTGCACACTGCCTAGCAGTACCCAAGCGCTGACTGACCAAGCAGGCTCAGCGCTCGCTCGGAGCGAGATGTCCCGCTCGACGAGCGCTGGGCTTGCGGTTCCCAGACGAAGTTCGCGATGTCGCGAGAGGTAACCAGTTCAGCGGCCCTTCCACCAACAGTGGGCCTAGAACTCACAGGCTTTCGTGTCGGATTGACTTATTTACCTGCGCAATCAAGAATATAAGCATGTATGCAGATGATGCTCCTATCTCACCGCAGCACCCGTATGTGGAGCTCGCTGTCGAGGTGTTCGCAATGCTGGCGGATGCCACCCGTGTGCGGATCGTGCTCGCCTTACAAGACGGCGAACTGTCGGTTGGTGAGCTTGTCGAGATCGTGGGGCGCGCGCCAGCAGGGGTGTCGCAGCATTTGGCGAAGCTCCGCATGGCGCGAATTGTCGAGACTCGCCAGGAGGGGCAGCGGGTGTTTTATCGGTTGGCGAATGAGCACGTGATTCGATTAGTGACCGACGCGATTCATCAGGCCGAGCATGCAATTGACGCGGATCCCGCGCACCACCGGTCGAAGCACCCAGGTGCGGTCGAGGATCGCGAAGGTCGTCGTGCTTGAAGTACTCAAGAATCCGACCTACGCGAAGCTGTTCTCTGCCCAGATCATTGCCCTGCTCGGCACAGGCCTACTCACGGTGGCGCTGGGGTTGTTGGCATTCGATATCGCCGGTGGCGACGCGGGAGTGATCCTGGGTACGGCGCTGACGATCAAGATGGTCGCCTATGTGGCAGTGTCGCCGGTCATCACTGCCTTGACTGCCCGGCTCCCCCAGAAGACGGTACTCATCGTTGCCGACGTGGTTCGTGCGGCCGTCGCGGTGGGGCTGCCGTTCGTGACGGAAGCGTGGCAGATCTACATTCTGATCTTCCTGTTGCAGTCGGCATCGGCGACGTTCACGCCAGCATTCCAGGCCGTGATCCCTGAAGTGCTGCCCGACGAACGCCAGTACACGCGTGCCTTGTCACTGTCGAGGCTCGCCTACGACCTGGAATCGCTGCTGAGCCCGATGCTCGCGGCCGCGTTGCTCACCGTGATGACCTACAACAACTTGTTCGTCGGAACGATCATCGGATTCGTTATCTCGACCGTGCTGGTCACCATCACAGCATTCCCGCAGATCACGCCCGCCCCACCCGCACCGTTCTTTGCAGAGCTGACCCGCGGTGTACGTGCGTTCTGGCGTAGCACAGAGTTGCGTGCCCTTCTCGCGTTGAACCTCACCGTCGCAGCATCGACCGCGATGGTCATCGTGAACACCGTCGTGCTCGTGCAGGGTCAGCTCGGCCGCACGCAAGCCGATGT
>JAFDWM010000233.1 GCA_018268455.1 Actinomycetota bacterium
TTGAGCTTCTCCTCCTCGAAGATGTTCAGGTTCTCCAGGGCCACCGCGGCTGACACGGGGTGGCCGCCGAACGTGTAGCCGTGCGGGAACGACAGGTCGCCGTGTGCGAAGGGCTCGTAGATGCGGTCGCTCACGATCGCGGCGCCCAGGGGGGAGTAGCCGCTCGTGATGCCCTTGGCGCAGGTGATGATGTCGGGCACGTAGCCGTAGGCGTCACACGCGAACATGTGCCCGATCCGGCCGAAGGCGCAGATCACCTCGTCCGAGACGAGCAGCACGTCGTAGCGGTCGCAGATCTCGCGCACCCGCTGGAAGTAACCGGGAGGCGGCGGGAAGCATCCGCCCGAGTTCTGCACCGGTTCGAGGAAGACCGCGGCAACCGTGTCGGGCCCCTCGAACTGGATCATCTCCTCGATGCGGTCGGCGGCCCAGACTCCGAATGCCTCGGGATCCGTGGGGGCGCCCATCTCCGCGGCGCGGTAGATGTTCGTGTTCGGCACGCGGAAGCCACCGGGGGTGACCGGCTCGAACATCGCCTTCATCGCCGGGATGCCGGTGATCGCGAGCGCCCCCTGCGTGGTGCCGTGGTAGGCGATCGCGCGCGAGATGACCTTGTGCTTGGTGGGTTTGCCGCGCAGCTTCCAGTAGTGCTTGGCGAGCTTGAACGCGGTCTCGACGGCCTCGCCGCCACCCGATGTGAAGAAGACCCGGTTCAGGTCGCCGGGCGCGTAGCCGGCGAGCCGATCGGCCAGCTCGATCGCCGCCGGGTGCGCGTACGACCACAGCGGGAAGAAGGCCAGCTGCTCCGCCTGCTTCGCGGCGGCCTCGGCCAGCCGTTTGCGGCCGTGGCCCGCGTTGACGACGAACAGCCCGGCGAGACCGTCGATGTACTTCTTGCCGGCGTCGTCCCAGATGTGGTGCCCCTCACCCCGGACGATGATCGGCACCCCACTGCGGTCCATGGTGGACTGCCGGGTGAAGTGCATCCAGAGGTGATCGTGTGCTTTCTGCTGCAGATCGGTGCTCATGTTCCGATATTGGCACTCAAATCGGGAAATGACAACAGATATCGAAGGTGTGGATCCTCTGAATCTGCGGATTCCGAGGTTGAACGCTCAGATCCTGGCGTCCTGGATCCAGGTCTCGCCGAGCGCGAGCAGAGTCGCGTCCGCGGTGAGCAGCGTCAGTCGCTCCGCATCCGCCTGGGCGAGGATCATCCGATCGAACGGATCGTGTCGCGTCAGTGCGGGGAACCGCAGCATGGCCACGACGTGCGCCGACGTGAACGGCAGCTCGCGCAGGCCCGCGTCGGAGAACACCGTGGGGAAGCGGTCGCCTCCGGGAAGGGCGAGCCGACCGAGCATGTGCTTGATCATGAGTTCGGAACTCGACGCGGATGACTGATAGACGACTGTCGCCGCGTCGATGGCTTTGCGGGCTTCAGCGCCGAGTCGTCCGTCCGCGTGTAACAGCCACAACAGGGCGTTCGTGTCGAGCAGGATCACGGGGTGGGCTCCTCGGCCCAGTCTGGACCGTAGAACATCTCCTGGATCTCGAGATCAATGCCGTCGAAGAGTGCGGGATCAGGCAGAGGCTCATCCTTCAGCAGTCCGTAGACGATGGTCGTGCGCTCGTGGGGGATGAGGTCGACGACAGGCTTTCCGGCGCGGGCGATCGTGATCTGCTCGCCGTCGAGCAC
>JAFDWM010000234.1 GCA_018268455.1 Actinomycetota bacterium
CACGATGCCGTCTTGGTTGGGAGCGATCGCCGAATGGAATCCGCTCTCGGCCACCGCCTCAGCCGCTCGTGAGCTGTTCACCGGTGGACAGACGCAAGGGCTGACGATCGCCGCCGACCACGCCGTGCTGTTCGCGTTCCTGTGGCCCCTGTTCCTGTCCGCGTTGTTCATCCCCTTGTCGATTCGCGCATACCGGAGGCTTTCATGACGACCGAAACCCAGGACGTGATCCGAGTCCGTGGGGCACGGCAGAACTCCCTCAAAGACGTTGACCTCGACGTGCCGAAGCATTGCATGGTCGTGGTGACCGGCGTCTCCGGGTCGGGGAAGTCGTCGCTGGTGTTCGACACGATCGCGGCGGAGTCGGCGCGACAGCTCAACGAGACCTTCTCCGCATTCGCGCAAGGGCGTCTCCCGAGCTACGCGCACCCGGACGTGGACGTGTTGGAGAACCTGTCCGCGGTGATCGTGGTCGATCAGCAGCGCCTTGGCGGTGGCCCGCGTTCGACGGTGGGCACGATCAGCGACATCGGCGCACGGCTGCGGCTACTGTTCTCCCGGCTCGGGGAGCCCTCAGCCGGGTACTCCCACGCCTACAGCTTCAACGACCCGGCGGGCATGTGCCCGAACTGCCAAGGGCTCGGCGTCGCGGCCGCGGTGGTCGAGTCCGAGCTGGTGGACGACGATCGCTCACTCAACGCCGGAGCGATCACCTTCCCGACCTTCAAGCCGGGAACGTGGCTGTGGAAGGCATACGCCAAGTCGGGGTTCTTCGACCCGGACATGAAGATTCGCGACTACACCCAGGAGCAGCGCGACTTGTTCCTGCACGCCCCGGCAGGCAAGCACACCCCGCCGGCGGGCATGGACGCGGTGGGCACGGCCTACGAGGGACTGGTGACGCGCTTCAACCGCATCTACTTGCAGCGGGAGCCCGAGTCATTCAAGGGTGCTCAGCGAACTGCGTTTGAGCGGATCGTCGCACGGGGGGCGTGCCCGGAGTGTGGCGGCAGTCGGCTGGCCGAGCCAGCACGGGCGAGCCTGATTCACGGTGCATCCATCGTGGACTGCAATGCGATGCAGGTCAGCGACCTCGTGACCTGGGCCAACGGCGTCGACGGCAAGACAGTCGCTCCACTCGTCGCGAGCCTGCGCGTCCATCTGGAACGCATGATGACGCTCGGGCTCGGCTATCTCAGCCTCGACCGCGCGACCTCGACCCTCTCCGGTGGCGAGGCGCAGCGAATCAAGATGGTTCGTCACCTCGGCAGCGCCCTCGCGGACATGCTCTATGTGTTCGATGAGCCCACGGTCGGCCTGCATCCGCGCGATGTGGCCTCACTCGGGCGGATGCTGCAAGCTCTCCGCGACCGAGGCAACACCGTGCTCGTGGTCGAGCACGATCCCGACATCATGGCCCTCGCCGATCACATCATCGACCTCGGCCCCGGAGCCGGTGCCGCCGGCGGGCGCATCATCTACCAGGGCGACTACGACGGACTCACCCGAGCCGACACCCCCACGGGCCGGGGACTGCGGGAACACCGGAGAGTCGAACGGGATCGGCGTGAGACGACGGAATGGATCGAGATTCACGGCGCCAACACCAACAACCTGCAGCACGTCAGCACTCGCATCCCGCGAGGAGTGATGACCGTGGTGACCGGCGTCGCGGGCTCCGGGAAGTCGA
>JAFDWM010000235.1 GCA_018268455.1 Actinomycetota bacterium
TCTTTTCCCCGGCCCGGATGCTGGTGCCGATCGCGCCGCGCGGCTACCCTCGTCGCTCAGAGGAGGCTCCCATGACCGCTCGTGCCGATCGTCCCGCCGTCCCGCCGTCCGTCGCCGAGGCCCCGCCCGGGTCTGCCGATGCGGGATCCTCCCCCGGGTCGGGATCCGCCCGCCCGGGATCCGCTCCTGAGTCGGGATCCGCCGGCGCTGCGCCCTCCCTGCGCGGCGGCCTCGCGCAGGTGATCATCGCCACGCTCGCCTCGACCGTCGGGTTCTGGGCGTGGATGTCGATCGCACCGCTGCAGGCCACGTACGCGACCTCGATGGGGCTCGACCAGGGGCAGATCTCGCTGATGCTCGCCACGCCCGTGCTGGTCGGGGCACTCGGCCGCATCCTCGTCGGGGCGATGACCGACCGCTTCGGCGGACGGAGGATGTTCACCGTCGTGCTGATGGTCTCGGTCCCCGCCGTGCTGCTGGTGGCGCTGGCCGGATCCATCAAGAGCTTCCCGCTGCTGCTGATCTCGGGCTTCTACCTCGGCGTCGCGGGCACGATCTTCGCCGCCGGCGTGCCGTTCTCGAGCGCCTGGTTCCCGCCGAAGCAGCGCGGTCTGGCCAACGGCATCTTCGGCATGGGGATGATCGGCACGGCGGTGTCGGCCTTCTTCACGCCGCGCCTCGTGGTCGGGATCGGCTACCTGCCGACGCATCTGCTGATCGCCGGCCTGCTCGCGCTGTTCGCGGTGCTGTCGTGGCTGCTGCTGCGCGACTCGCCGGCCTGGAAGCCGAACGCCGAGAAGCTCGTGCCGAAGGTGATCGGGGCGCTGAAGCTGCCGGTGACCTGGGAGATGTCGTTCCTGTACGGCATCGTCTTCGGCGGCTTCGTCGCGTTCTGCACGTTCCTGCCGAAGTACCTCACGACGATCTATCCGAATGAGGTCGACGCGGTCGGCGCCGGCACCCGCACCGCACTGTTCGCGGTGGCGGCGGTGATCGCCCGCCCGATCGGCGGCGTGCTCGCCGACCGGTTCGGGCCGAAGGTGATCGCGCTGATCTCGCTGGGCGGGATCGTCGCCCTCGCCTACATCGTGGGGCAGCAGCCGGCCGAGGGCATCGTCACCGGCGTCACCTTCATCCTGATGGCGTCGGCGATGGGCCTCGGCATGGGCGCCGTGTTCGCCTGGGTCGGCCCGTCCACGCCTCCGGACAAGGTCGGTGCGGTCACCGGCGTGGTCGCCGCCGCCGGAGGTCTCGGCGGCTACTTCCCGCCGCTGGTGATGGGCGCCACGTACCACGCCGAGACGAACTCCTATCAGCTCGGGCTCTGGTTCCTGGTGCTGGTCGGCGCGTTCGCGCTGGTCGTGGCCGGCATGCTGCGCGACACGGGCGGGCCGAAGGGCGCGGGCGCGAAGGGCGCGGTCGGCGCGAAGGAGGGCTGAGGGCTGCGGGCCTGGGAGACTGAGGCCCCGCCGCCCGCCCAGCACTCCCCTGACGCGAGATGCCCATTCCCAGCCCTCCAACGGGCAACGCGCGACGGGCGAACCACCGGAAACCGGACGAGACGGGCAACGCGCGACGGGCGAACCACTCGAGACCCGACGAGACGGGCAACACGCGACAGGCGAACCACCGGAGACCCGACGAGACGGGCAACACGCGACAGGCGAACCAGCGGAAACCGGAC
>JAFDWM010000236.1 GCA_018268455.1 Actinomycetota bacterium
CCGCCCCGATCGGGGCGGCGCTTCACAGTGGCGGTGACGGCGGGATTCGAACCCGCGGTTGCTTGCACAACACACGCTTTCCAAGCGTGCTCCTTCGGCCGCTCGGACACGTCACCAGGAATACAACCTGACCATCCTATCCGATCGGATGGACTGCTCCCGACCGCGAGGGCGGCCCGCGCCGGCGCGCGCACCGCGCACGGCAGATCCGTCGGCTCCTCGCCGCGCGCGGCGTCGACACCGTGCCAGGATGAGAGCGACCCGAAGGAGGTCGCGACCGTGACCGGCATCGAGGCAGCGCACCCGGATCCCGCCGATCCGCACGGTGCTGCCGAACCGCACGGTCCCGCTGGTCCGCGCGGTTCCGCCGAGCCGAACGGGGCCGCCGCAGAGCATGCGTCGAAGCGCCGGTGGGCGCTGCAGATGCAGCAGCCGCTGCCGCGGTCGACCGTGTTCGACCGGATCGCCTTCCTCGTCGGCACCGTCTCGGCCGTGTGGCTCGCGGTCGTCATCTCGCTGCAGACGTTCCGCTACCCGTGGTCGGTGCTGCTGTTCGTGCCGGTGTGGGCGATCATGGCGTACCTGGTGCTGCCGAGGTTGCACCGGATGCTGTCGGATCTGTACGTGCCCGACTACTTCTTCGGGCGCACGCGCACCTCGGACGGACTCCTCGGGGATCCGGTCAACCTCGGCGTCGACGGAACCGCCGCGCAGCTCGACGCGGTCATGACCGGTGCGGGCTGGCATCGAGCCGATGAGATCACGGCGGCGTCGACGTGGGGCATCATCGTGTCCACGCTCACGCGGCGCAGCTATCCGACGGCGCCCGTGTCGCCGCTGATGCTGTTCGGCCGCCGGCACGACGTCGCCTACCAGCAGGAGGTCGCGGGCAATCCCAAGCAGCGCCATCACGTGCGCTTCTGGCACTGCCCGCCCGGCTGGCTGCTGCCGGGAGGGGCGAAGACCGACTGGCTCGGCGCCGGCACCTACGACACCGATGTGGGCCTCAGCCTGTTCACCCTGCAGGTCACGCACCGGATCGACGAGAACACCGACATCGAGCGCGATTTCGTGGTGCAGAGCGCGCGCGAGTCCGACCCCGCCGTGCGGGTGCGCGACCTGGCCGACTTCACCACCGGGTATCACTCCCGCAACGGCGGCGGCGACCGCTTCATCACCGACGGCCACCTGCCGATCATCGATGTCACGCGGGTGCCTGTCGCGCCCGTCGGCGAAGCGGATCCGGCGTCCCAGCTCCCGGCGTCGGCTGACGCCGGCCGGCCGCACGAGCACGCCCACGGCGAGTCGCTGCGCACGACGGCGGCGCGGTCGATCCGCAACGCGCCGCTCGCGATCTTCTTCGCAGTCGGCGTCGTCGTGCTCGGGGCGCTGGTCGATCTCGTCGGGCTGATCATCAGCGGCGTCACCGACGCGAACATCCGCGACATCTTCGTGAACGGACCGACGTCGGAGGCGATCGCGCTGGTCGTGGCGCTCGTCGTCGGGGCGCTCGTCGGGCTCGGACAGCTGCTCATGGGCTGGTTCGTGCTGCGCCGCGGCCGGCGATCCCGGGCCGTACTCATGGTGCTGCTGGCGATCGGCGTGCTCTCGACCGCGATCGACTACCTCGACGGGAAGACCGCGCTCGGCTTCAACGGCACGCTGCTCGGCGCCTCGCTG
>JAFDWM010000237.1 GCA_018268455.1 Actinomycetota bacterium
CCCGATGGGGAGTTCTGCCCATCGGGGCTTCCCAGGATGTCGGCTTAGACTCTTGGTGTCCCCTGAAAGTTCCACGTGGGACTGCTGTGCTGTCCATCCGGGGGGAAATTCGTCGTGAAGTCGTTCGCATGGCTGCGGATGCGGCCCAAGACCCTCGCATCTGTCGCCGCTGTGAGCGCCGCCGCGATCGCGGTCACCGGCATGGCCTTCGCCTACGAGGGCAACCCCACCGCCGAGGTCGACCTGCACGATGGCGGCGTCTGGCTCACCAAGACCTCGAGTCTCATGGTCGGCCACTTCAACAACGAGTCGCGCCTGCTCGACGGCGGTCTGCGCACCGCCGGCGAGAACTACGACATCGAGCAGTCCGGCCGCATCGTGCTCGTCGCCGACCGCACCGCCTCGACCCTCACCAGCGTGGATCCTGCCCGCGTCGTGCTCAGCGACGCCGTGCTCGTGCCGGGCGGCGCGAAGTCGGTGCTGGGCGGCTCGACCGTCGCGATCCTCGAGCCGAAGTACGGCAAGCTCTGGGTCGTGCCGGCGTCGGGCCTGAGCGGCTTCAAGGCCGCGGGCAAGGACCCGCAGGCCACGCTCGGCCCGAACGCCGACGTGACGGTCGGCAAGGACGGCACCGTCTACGCGGTGTCGGCGAAGGACCACACCGTTGTCACGGTGCACGTCGATGCGCAGGGCGATCCGCAGCCGGCATCCACCGAGAAGATCGACCTGGCCGACAGCGCCAAGCCCACCATCACCGTCGTGGGCAGCACGCCGGTGGTGCTCGATGCCGAGGCGAAGACCGTGTTCGCCGGCGGGCACCGCACCGAGCTCACCGGATCCGAGGTGAAGAACCTCGACGCCGCGGTGCTGCAGCAGCCCTCGGCGGAGAACACGACCGCCGTGCTCGCGACCGCCGACGTGCTCATCGACGTCCCGCTCGACGGATCCGCGCCGACCGTGCAGAGCGCCGGCGGGGTGGGCGCACCGGCGGCCCCGGTCTATCTGAACGGCTGCACGTACGCGGCGTGGGGCGGATCCGCCAAGTTCCTGCGCGACTGCATCGGCTCGGGCAACGACCTGAAGACCGCGATCGACGGCGCGGAGAGCAGCACGTCGCTCGTGTTCCGGGTGAACCGCGACGTGGTGGTGCTCAACGACACCGCCGGCGGTGCCGCATGGATGGCCACCGACAACCTGCAGCGCGTGGACAACTGGCAGGACATCGTGCCGCCGGAGGGCGACAGCGAAGAGCAGGACCAGACCACCGACGACCAGGTCGAGACGACGCTGCCCAAGCGTACGCCCGAGAACACGCCGCCGGTCGCGAACAACGACGAGTTCGGCGTGCGACCGGGGCGCACCACGATGCTGCCGGTGCTCGACAACGACACCGATGCCGACGGCGACGTGCTCGTCGCGTCACTGGCGCAGGACCAGCCTTCGCTGGGCGAGGTGCAGCCGATCAACAACGGCGGCGCGCTGCAGATCGCCGCACCGGAGGACGCGACCGGATCCGTCTCGTTCCAGTACCAGGCCGACGACGGTCGCGGCGGCACCGCCACCGCGGTCGCGTCGCTCGGCGTGCACGACTGGAGCGTGAACGCCGCGCCCACGCAGAAGCGGGTGCCGGGGCTGCTCATCGAGGCCGGCGGCACGGCCGGCTACAACGCG
>JAFDWM010000238.1 GCA_018268455.1 Actinomycetota bacterium
TACCCGCTCGCCACCAAGGCCGACCAGGCCCACCAGGTGCGCCTGCTCGCGGTCGAGCTCGGCGAGCACGGCGTGCGCGTGAACGGCATCAACCCCGACGGCGTCGTCCGCGGATCCGGAATCTTCGCGTCGGGCTGGGGCGCCAACCGCGCCGCCACCTACGGCGTCGCCGAAGAGGACCTCGGCCAGTTCTACGCGAACCGCACGATCCTCAAGCGCGAGGTCGTGCCGGAGAACGTCGCCGACGCCGTCTACGTGCTCACGGGCCCGGAGCTCAGCCGCACCACCGGTCTGCACATCCCCGTCGACTCCGGCGTCGCCGCCGCGTTCCTGCGATGACGGCTCCGACGCCGATCCGCGCGTTCGCCGCCGTCGATCTCGGCGCGACCAGCGGGCGCGTCATGATCGGGCGCGTCGGAGGCGACGTGCTCGAACTCGAGCAGGTCGCGCGATTCCCGAACGGACCGGTGTCACGGGCCGACGGGCTGCACTGGGATTTCGAGGCGCTCATGGAGCGGATACTCGACGGGCTCGCCGAAGCGGTGCGCCGGGAGCCGACGATCGAGAGCATCGGCATCGACACCTGGGCGGTCGACTACGGGCTGCTGCGTGCGGGTGCTCTGCTCGCCGAGCCGTTCCACTACCGCGACGAACGCGGCGCGGGCGGCGCCGCACATGTGCACGCGCAGGTGCCGTTCGCAGACCTCTACGCCCGCAACGGCCTGCAGTTCCTGCCGTTCACGACGCTGTACCAGCTCGCCGTCGACGACCGGGCCGCCGAGGCCGACACCGCGCTGCTCATCCCCGACCTCGTCGCTCACCGCCTCACCGGCGTCGCCGTCGCCGAGCGCACGAACGCCTCGACGACGGGTCTGCTCGGCGTGCACGACCGGGAGTGGGATCTCGCGCTTGCGGAGCGGCTCGGGCTCGACGCCGGCCTGCTCCCCCGGCTGATCGACGCCGGCGCGCAGATCGGGCGCCTGCGTCCCGCGGTCGCTGCGCGCATCGGCGCGGAACTCCCCGTCGTCGCGGTCGGATCCCACGACACCGCCTCGGCGGTCGTCGCCGCCCCTCTGCCCTCCCCGCGCGCCGCCTACATCTCCTGCGGCACCTGGGGTCTGGTCGGGCTGGAGCTCACCGAACCGGTACTCACCGACGCCGCGCGCGGCGCCGGGTTCACGCACGAGCTCGGGGTCGACGGGCGGATCCGGTTCCTGCACAACGTCACCGGGCTCTGGCTGCTCAGCGAGACGGTGCGCGCCTGGGAAGCGGAGGACGGGGAGCCGATCGACCTGCCCGCACTGCTGCGGGCCGCCGCTGACGCCCCACAGCCGGTCGCCCTGTTCGACGCCGACGACCCGTCGCTGCTTGCTCCGGGCGATATGCCCGCGCGCATCGCCGCTCTGGTCCGGGACGCCGGTGGGGTCGCTCCCGCAGACCGGGCGGGGTTCGCCCGGATGATCGTCGCGTCGATCGCGCAGGCGTTCGCCGACGCCGTTCGCACCGCGGCCGAGCTGTCCGGTCGGCACATCGACGCGATCGATCTCATCGGCGGCGGCGCGCTGAACAGCCTGCTGTGCCAGGAGACCGCGGACCGTTCGGGGCTTGTGGTGCACGCCGGCCCCGTGGAGGCCACGGCCCTCGGGAATGTGCTCGTGCAGG
>JAFDWM010000239.1 GCA_018268455.1 Actinomycetota bacterium
CGGCGGATGACCGCCTTCCTGGAACGGAGAAGCCGCCGATGAGCGACATCGCGAACAGCGCCCTCGGGAACGGAGCCCCCGCACGGGTCGGCGTGCTCGGCGGCGGGCGGATGGGCGCCGGCATCGCGCACGCGTTCCTGCTCGCCGGATCCGCGGTCGTCGTCGTCGAGCGTGACGACGCGTCGGCGGCGGCAGCGGGGGAGCGGATCCGGCAGAGCCTGCGGCGCTCGGTCGAGCGCGGCAGCACCGACCGGGCGATCTCCGAACTCGAGGCGGCCCTGGAGACCGGCACCGACGCCCAGGCGTTCGCCGACGCGGATCTCGTCGTCGAGGCCGTGCCGGAGGATCGCGCGCTCAAGACCGAGAGCCTGCGCCGGATCGAGGCCGTCGTCACGCACACGGCGGCGATCGCCTCGAACACGTCGTCGATCTCGATCGACGATCTCGCCGCCGATCTCGACCGGCCCGACCGCTTCCTCGGTCTGCACTTCTTCAACCCGGTGCCCGCCTCGACGCTGATCGAGGTCGTCGTCGGCGCCGCCACCGGGCAGGAGCTCGTCGCCGACGCCCGCGGCTGGGTCGCGGCCGTCGGCAAGACGGCGGTCGTGGTCGCCGACGCCCCCGGATTCGCATCGAGCCGGCTCGGCGTGGCGATCGCGCTCGAGGCGATCCGGATGCTCGAGGAGGGCGTCGCCACCGCCGCCGACATCGACGCGGCGATGGAGCTCGGCTACCGGCATCCGGCCGGCCCGCTGCGCACGACCGACATCGTGGGCCTGGATGTGCGACTCGGCATCGCCGAGGAGCTGCACGCGAAGCTCGGCGAGCGATTCGCGCCGCCGCAGCTGCTGCGCGACCTCGTCGCGGACGGACATCTCGGCCGCAAGACCGGCCGCGGATTCTACGAATGGAGCGAAGGATGACCGAACTGCTGCCCAGCTACCTGCAGGGGTCCTGGTGGACCTCGGCCTCCGACGGCGGCACGATCGTGCGCGACGCGTCGACGGGCGCCGAGATCGTGCGGGTCGACTCCACAGGCATCGACCTCGAAGGTGCGCTCGACTACGCGCGCACCGTCGGCCAGCGCAGCCTCGGCGCGCTCACCTTCCATCAGCGCGCGCTGCTGCTCAAGCAGTTCGCCATCGAACTGACCGCGCACAAGGAGGAGCTGTACGAGCTGTCCAAGCGCAGCGGATCCACCGTGCGCGACTCCTACGCCGACGTCGACGGCGGCATCGGCGTGCTCTTCACCTACTCGTCGAAGGGACGCCGCGAGCTGCCGAACGCGACGGTGATCCTGGACGGTCCGGTCGAGTCGCTGTCGAAGGACGGATCCTTCCTCGGCCGGCACGTGTACACGCGCCTGACCGGCGTGGCATTGCAGATCAACGCCTTCAACTTCCCGATGTGGGGTGCGCTGGAGAAGTTCGCCCCGGCGTTCCTCGCCGGGGTGCCCTCGATCGTGAAGCCCGCGACCCCGACCGGCTACATCGCCGAGGCGTGGGTGCGCATCCTCGTGGATTCGGGGCTGCTGCCGGACGGGTCGCTGCAGCTGGTCAGCGGATCCCTCCCCGGTGTCTTCAACCTGCTCCGCCTCGGCGACCTCGTCGCGTTCACGGGCAGCGCCTCGACCGCCGCGGGGCTGCG
>JAFDWM010000023.1 GCA_018268455.1 Actinomycetota bacterium
CACCACCGGCGCGGCCCGGGGCGCGTCGCCGCCGTCCGCGGCGACCGGGGCCGGCAGCACCAGCGCTTCCATCGCCGCCGCCGTGCTGCCGGCGGTACTCACCCGCCCCGAGCGCACGACGACCGCGCGGGCGCCATCGGGCAGATCGGAGGCGCCGTGCAGGTCGGCGAAGACCAGCGCCGGCCGCGCCCGGGACGTCATGGCGGACAGCACGAGGACCCGGCTCAGCTCCGCGGCACGGAGCCGGGGCCGACGCAACTCCAGGAGCGGGCCGACGTGCCGCAGCACCCGCTCCTTGCGCAGCCCGACCAGCGCCCCGGGACCGACGTCGACCTGCGGCCCGCCGATCCCGGCCAGCACATGCGCGGCCTCGTCCGCCAGATGCAGGATGCCCACCGGCCCCCGGAGCTCGACGAGCTGCAGCATCCAGTGCAGCTCGCCGTTCGCCCCTCGCCGTGCGCAGATCTCGCGCGCATGCCCGCCGCCCGCGGCGAGCCCGCGCCTGGGCAAGCTCCGCAGCTGCAGGAGACCGGCCGTGGCGGAGCTCGCCGCGAGCGAGGCAGGGTTCATCGGATCACGCCCGTGCGCCGGTGAGGACATAGCCCTCTTCGCCGTGCAGCAGGGCGTCCAGACCCGCGATCTCGTCCTCGTCCTTCACCCGGAAGCCGAGGGTCTTCTCGATCACGAAGCCGATGCCGTAGGCGAGCACGAAGGAGTACACCAGCACCGCACCCGCGGCGAGAGCCTGCGCCGCGAGCTGCGCGAGGCTGCCGCTGTAGATCAGGCCGGTGCCGTTGGCGAAGATCCCGAGGTACAGGGTGCCGATGATGCCGCCGACGAGGTGGATCCCCACGACATCGAGCGAGTCGTCGAAGCCGAGCGCGAACTTCAGGTCGATCGCGAGCTGGCAGACGACACCCGCGAGCAGGCCCAGCACGACGGCCCAGATCGGCGTCAGCGAGGCGCATGCCGGGGTGATGGCGACGAGTCCCGCCACCGCGCCGGACGCGGCTCCGACCGAGGTCGGCTTGCCGTTGCGGATCTTCTCCATCACCAGCCAGCTCAGCAGCGCCGCCGCGGGGGCGGCGATCGTGTTCACGAAGGCGACCGCGGCGGTGCCGTCGGCGGCCAGCTCGGATCCGGCGTTGAACCCGAACCAGCCGAACCACAGCAGCCCCGCGCCGAGGAGCACGAACGGCGGGTTGTGCGGCACGTCGGCGCCCTTCTGGAAGCCGAGGCGCTTGCCGAGCACCAGCGCCAGGGCGAGTGCCGCCGCACCGGCGTTGATGTGCACTGCGGTACCGCCGGCGAAGTCGATCGCGCCGACACCGAGCACATCCTGCAGGCCATGCGTGATCCAGCCGCCGTAGGCGAAGCTGCCGTCCTTGTTCAGGCCGAAGTTGAACACCCAGCTCGCGACCGGGAAATAGACGACCGTCGCCCAGATGCCGGCGAAGATCATCCAGGATCCGAACTTGGCACGGTCGGCGATCGCGCCGGAGATCAGCGCAACCGTGATGATCGCGAACGTGGCCTGAAAGGCGACGAACGCGAGCGGCGGGTAGGCCGCGCCCTTCGGCACTTCGAGCAGGTTCGACAGGCCGATCGAGGACCAGTCGATCGTCCACGGCGCGACGGTGCCGTGGTTGCCGGGGAAGGCGATCGCGTAGCCGTAGATCACCCACAGCACGCCGATGAGGCCGATCGCGCCGAAGCTCAGCATCATCATGCTGATCACGCTCTTGGCCTTGACGAGGCCGCCGTAGAAGAACGCGAGGCCGGGTGTCATCAGCAGCACGAGGGCCGCGCAGATCAATACGAAGGCGGTGTTTCCCTGATCCATGAGGGTGCCGCTCCTCCCTGTCAGGACGCTCCTGCGGCGTCGGGTCAGGTCAGACTGTCACCCGTGCGTTTCGCCTCGGCGCGCGCCGTGTTTCGGGGGCGTTTCGTCGCGCGCGCATGACGTGAACTCCTCGTTACGGCTGCCTGTCGAGGGCCGGCGACACCGCCGGGGCCGCGAACTCGTGCTCCGGGGTCAGCGGACCGCGCAGTGCCCGCAGCGCGTACAGGATCGTGGCGAGATCCACGAGCTCCTGCACCAGGGCACCCACGACGGCGGGGATCACCCCGGTCATCGCGACGATCATGAGCGCGACGCTCAGCGCGATGCCGATCCAGATCGCGGTGAGTGCGACCCGCACAGTGTGCCGGCCGATCTCCACCGCATGTGCGACCTTCGCGAGGGAGTCGACGAGGATCACGGCGTCGGCGGCCTCGCCGGCGGCGGTCGCGCCCTTCGCGCCCATCGCGATCCCCACGTCGGACGCGGCGAGCACGGGGGCGTCGTTCACGCCGTCGCCGACCATCATGAGCGGACGCGGACGCAGGTCGCGGGCGAGCCGCACCTTGTCATCGGGCAGCAGCTCGGCGTGCACCTCGGCGATGCCGACCTGGGCGGCGATCGGATCCGCCGTCGCCGCGGCGTCACCGGTCAGCATGACGATCTGCCCCACGCCGTGCTCGCGGAGCCAGGCCACCACGCCCGCCGACTCGGGACGCGGGGCATCGGCCAGCACCAGGGCTCCGGCGTGGCGCCCGTCGATCGCGACGTAGGCCGCGGCCTGCCCGGCCGAGAGGTCGGTGCGGGTGAACTCGGGCACGAGGGAGGCGATGTACGCCGGCTTGCCCACGACCACCGTCCGGCCGCCGATGCGTGCCGTCACCCCGTTGGTCGCGACCTCGCTCGCGTCCTCCGCCGTCTCCGGCACGAGGCCGCGGTCGCGTGCGGCCGCTCGGATCCCGGCCGCGAGCGCATGCGAGGAGTACTGCTCCGCCGACGCGGCGAGGCCCAGCACCTCCTCCGCCGTGAATCCGGCCGCGGGCCGGACGTCCACGAGCGCGGGCTTGCCGCGGGTGAGCGTGCCCGTCTTGTCGAACGCGGCCGAGCGCACCCGCGAGAGCGTCTCGATGACCGCGCCGCCCTTGAGCACGATCCCGTCCTTCGCCGATCGCGACAGCCCGCCGAGGAAGGCGACCGGCGCGGCGATGAGCAGCGGGCACGGCGTCGCCAGCACCAGCACCTCGGCGAACCTCACCGCCTCGCCCGAGAGCGCCCAGGCGATGCCGCCCAGCAGCAGCGACACCACGGTGAACGGGATCGCGAACCGATCGGCCAGCCGCACCACGGGCGCGCGCGAATCCTGCGCCTGCCGCACGAGCGCGAGGATCTGCTGGTACTGGCTGTCGGCGCTGAGCCGCACGGCCCTCGCCCGCGCGATGCGAGTGCCGTTGACGGCGCCCGAGAGCACGGTCTCCCCCGCCGTGCGCGTGACCGGCAGGCTCTCGCCGGTGAGCGAGGACTCATCGAAGGAGACCTCGTCGGTGAGCAATTCGCAGTCCACCGGCACGATCTCGGACGGGCGGATCAGCAGCACGTCGTCGATCCCCACCTCGTCGACGGGCACGTCCCGGACGACCTCACGGGCACCTTCGCCGTCGGTCGTGACCACGTGCGCGATCTGCGGCGAGCGCTCGAGAAGCGCCGTCAGCTCCCGCTTGGCGCGGTTCGCGGCGAAGTCCTCGAGGGCCTCTCCCCCGGAGAGCATCAGCACGACGATGAGCGAGGCGACGTACTCGCCGACCGCGAGGGTCGCGATCATGGCGACGACAGCGAGCACATCCAGGCCGAACCGGCCGCGCAGCATCTCCCGGATCATCTGGATGACAGTGCCCAGCACGAAGCCGCCCACGACGATCGTCGCGATCCATCGGGCGATCACACCCTGGCCGATCGCGCTCAGCACGAGGACCGCGATGAGGGTGAGCAGCGCAAGCGGGATCACGGGCTGTCGTCGCAACGCATTCAGCACGGCCATGTCTCGTCGTCTCCCTCTCGTCGCGGGGGCTGTGCCCCGGCTCCAGCCTGGTCGGGCCCCGGAGCGGTCGCAAGTCTCCGCGGCCCGCGCGGTCAGAAACCGGACTCAGAACAGTGCGGCCGGCAGCGCGCCCTCGTGCCCGAGCAGCCAGCGCTTCGTCGGGAGCCCGTCGCCCGGCGCCCCGCCGGAATAGCCGCCGAGCCCGTCGCCGGCGACCACGCGGTGGCACGGCACGATGATCGGGATCGGATTCGCGCCCATGATCGAACCGATCCCACGGGCGGGTATCGTCGTGCCGCTGCGCGCCGCGAGCTCGCCGTAGGTGACGGTCGCACCGAAGCCGACGGTCTCGTGCAGCGTCGTCAGCACCGCGTGCGTCGCCGGGGTCTGCGCGCCGAGGTCGAGCGGCAGGTCGAAGACGCGCAGGGAGCCATCGAAGTAGGCCTGCAGCTGCGCGAGCGCCTCGTCGAGCAGCGGATCCCGCCCCGCCGCCTCGTCGATCACAGCGGCGCCACCAGCGCGAGGCCAGCGCACGCGGCGGATCGCCGCGCCGTCGCCGTGCACCTCGAGCACGCCGACCGGTGTCTGCAGCGCGGCGACCGCCCAGCCGCCCACGGACGCGCGCTCGCCCGGCCGCCGCATGGCGTCGGCCTCGAGGAACAGCTCATCGGCGGACATCATGCGATGACCCTACCCGCGACCACGGACACGCGATCCGCGGATCGGGGTCCCGGCGCTAGCCTGGCAGGAGTCGTCGCTTGGAGGTATGTCATGACCACCGGATCCGCCACCCTCATCGCCCGCGATCTCGATGACCTCGCCGCGCAGAACCCGATCCGGGCGGGGCGGGTGAGCCCGCACCGCCTGCACGACGGCGAGGGGTTCCGCCTGCGTCACCTCGCGTTCGATGAGGGGGCGGTGCTCGCCGAGCACGTCGCGCCGAAGCCGATCCTCGTGCAGCCGCTGACCGGTCGCTTCCGGTTCACCGTCGACGGCGTCGAGCACCTGCTGGTGCCGGGCTCGATCCTGCACGTCCCGGCGAACGTGCCGCACCACGTGGTGGCCGACGAGCCGTCGCGGCTGCTGATCACGTTCCTGGGCTGACGGTGCTGCGCCGACGCGTCGACGCGGGCATCCGCGAGCTGACGCCGGGCTACTTCGCGCTGGTGATGGCGACCGGCATCCTCTCCGTCGCCATGCGCACCGACGGATGGATGGTGCTCTCGCGGATCCTGCTCGCCGTCGCCGTCGCCTCGTACCTGGTGCTGATCGTGCTGAACATCGTGCGGGCGGTGCGGTACCGGCATGCGATGGCGTCGGACTTCGCGGATCCGGCACGCGCGTTCGGGTTCTTCACGTTCGTCGCGGCCACGTGCGTGCTGGGCACGCGCATCGCCGCCGACGGCTTCTCGCCGATCGTGATCGTGCTGCTCGTCGTCGGCGTGCTCGCCTGGATCGTGCTCGGTTACACGGTGCCGTGGACCGCGGTGCTGTCGCATCGGCAGACGTCGGCGCTGAGCACCGCCAACGGCACCTGGTTCATCTGGGCCGTCGCCAGCCAGTCGATCGCGGTGCTCGCGGCGGGGCTGCAGCCGGAGCTGCCCGGGGCGCGCGCCTGGATGGCGCTGCTCGCCGTCTTCTCCTGGTCGATCGGCACCTTCCTGTACTGCGCGGTGGGTGTGTTCGTCGGGGTGCGGATGCTGGCGTATCCGTTCCGTCCGGACGACCTCACGCCGCCGTACTGGGTGGCCATGGGTGCGACGGCGATCACGGTGGTCGCGAGCGCGCGCATCGTGGAGATGGCCGATGCGCCGATGGTCGACGCGACCCGCGGACTCATCGCCGGCACCGCGGTGTTCTTCTGGGCGTTCGGCACCTGGCTGATCCCGCCGCTGATCATGGCCGGCTGGTGGAAGCATGTGCGCCACCGCATGCCGCTGCGGTATGAGCCGACCCTGTGGAGCATCGTCTTCCCGCTCGGGATGTACGGCGTCGGATCCCAGTTCCTGGGTGATGTCGATCGCCTCCCGATCGTGCACGCGATCGGGTTCGGCGAGAGCTGGGTCGCGCTGGCTGCGTGGGCGGCCACCTTCGCGGCGATGCTGATCGCCGTATGGCGGCAGGTGTTGCGCGCGCCGCGCTGATCCGAGCCCGACCGCCCGTCCCTGAGCTGCCGCTCGACGGAATGGACGAGGATGGGATCATGCGCCTTCTTCTCGTCCGCCATGGCCAGACCCCGTCGAATCTGCAGGGCCTGCTCGACACGGCCGCGCCGGGGCCGGGCCTCACCGCCCTCGGCGAACGGCAGTCGGCGGCGATCCCGGCGGCGTTCCACGACGACCGCATCGACCTCATCGCGGTGTCGCCGCTGTTACGCACCGGCCTGACGGCGGCGCCGCTCGCCCAGGCCCGCGGCCTCACGCCGATGCTGCTGCCGGGGCTGGCCGAGATCGAGGCGGGCGATCTGGAGATGCGGGGAGACCGGGCTTCCGTGCACACCTACATCGGCACCGCGATCGGCTGGGTGACCGGCGATCCCGACGCGCGCATGCCCGGCGGGGAGTCCGGCCGCGCGTTCTTCGCCCGGTATGACGCGGCGATCGCCGAGATCGCCGCGTCGGGTGCCACCACCGCGGTCGCCGTCTCACACGGAGCAGCGATCCGGGTCTGGGCGAGCGCGCGAGCGCGCGGCGTGGATCTCGCCGTCGCCGAGCACCAGGGCTTCCCGAACACGGGCTACGTGGAGCTGGCCGGGGATCCGGTCGCCGGGTGGGATCTGGTGCGCTGGCACTCCGAGCCTGCCGGCGGTGCATCCCTCACGACCGGCGACGGCCCGGATCCGACCGGCGACGCGATCGACGACTGATCCGGGAGCCGCGCCCGCCGCGCTAGCCTCGTTGACGGAGAGGAACGACCCGCTATGGCATCCGAAGAGCGCTCGTCGAAGGTGGACGCGACGCGTCGGCAGAGCCGCGCGCGTGTGATCACGCTCGCGCGGATCATGCTGCCGACCTGGGACGGATCCCTGCCGGCGCTGACCGCCGAGCTGCGCCGCGAGTCCGGCCTCGCCGACGGCACCTTCCGCACCCTGTTCCCCACCGATCGCGACCTGCTGCAGGCCGTCGACCATGAGCTGCTCGAGGAGTGCGCGCAGCGCACCCGGTCGGCGGCGGAGTCGTTCGACCCGGAGGACCATCCCGGCGAGACCCCGGAGACCGCGATCTCGATCGCACTCGCGCATGCGCGCCCGCTCGACTGGAGCTCGCTCACGATCCGGCTGCGCGAACGGCAGCTCGCCGCCTCGACGGGAGCACGCAGCGAGGATGTGCTCGAGTCGGAGCGGGCGTTCCTGCCCGCGCTGCTGGAGGCGTACGAGCTGCTGCTCGCGCGCATCGGCCGCCGCTTCGAGTGGCAGCCGGCGCTCGCCGTGCGCGTGCTGATCCTCACCTATGAGCGGTCGTTCGAGTCGTGGATCCTCGCCGGCGGCAACGAGAAGTCGTTCGCCGAGTCGACCTACGTGCAGCACACCCTTCCGGCGCTGCTGCTCGGTGTCAGCCGGCCGCAGGACTGAGCCCACGGGACTGGGAACGGCGAATCCGCGCTCGCCGACGCGCACCGGATCACGATTCCACCGGTGGCGCTCGCACCCTGACAGGATGGCCCCATGCGCGCCATCGTCATCGAGTCCGCCCGCGGCAGGACAGAGGTCGGATCCGCTCTCACGCCCGTCCCACCCGCCGACGGCGTCGTCGTGCAGGTGAAGGCGACGGGCCTGTGCCGCAGCGACTGGCACGCGTGGGCGGGCCACGATTCCGATGTCACCTTCCCGCACGTGCCGGGGCATGAGCTGGCCGGGATCGTGGTCGAGACCGGACCGGAGGTGCGCGACTGGAAGCCCGGCGACCGGGTGACCGTGCCGTTCGTGTGCGGCTGCGGACGCTGCGAGTGGTGCCGATCCGGCAACGCACAGGTGTGCCCGCATCAGCAGCAGCCGGGATTCACCCATGCCGGATCCTTCGCAGAGCTCGTCGCCCTGCACGCCGCCGACGTGAATCTGGTGCGGATCCCCGACGACGTCGACTTCGCCACCGCGGCGAGCCTCGGCTGCCGGTTCGCGACCGCCTTCCGGGGTCTCGCCGCGCGGGCGCGGGTGCAGGCCGGCGAATGGGTGACGGTCATCGGTGCGGGCGGCGTGGGGCTCAGCGCCGTGATGATCGCCCGCGCTCTCGGCGCCCGGGTGATCGCCGTCGACCGCAATCCCGCGGCGCTCGCCCTCGCGCAGGAACTCGGTGCCGAGCACACGATCGTCACCGGCGACGGCGTCGGCATCGACGTGCCGGCCGCCGTCGTCGCGTTCACGGGCGAGGGCAGCCACGTCTCGGTCGACGCGGTCGGCAGCGAGCAGACCAGCGCCGACGCCGTGCGGAGCCTGCGCCGACGCGGGCGGCACGTGCAGATCGGCCTCCTGCCCGCGGTCGAGGGGCACCCGCGCGTGCCGATGGACCGCGTCATCGCCTGGGAGCTGGATCTGCTCGGCAGCCACGGGATGTCGGCGCGCGACTACCCCGCGATGCTGGCGCTCGTCGAGCAGGGCGCCCTGCAGCCGCAGCGGCTGATCGAGCGCACGATCGGGCTGGCCGACGCGGCCGAGCTGCTCCCGCGCTTCGACACCGCGGCCGTCGCGGGTATCACGATCATCGATCCGGCCCGCTGAACGGAGCCGCCTGCGGCGCACCGTCGGCACGCTCAGTGCTCGGCGGCGAGGATCCGGGACAGGGTGTCCGGGGCGATCCGCCGTTGCCCGTCGCCCGTGCCGCCGGCGAGCCTCGCGATCGTCGTCCTTCCACAGCCGGTCATCGATGCGATGCTCCTGAGGGAGAGACCTCGGGCTCTCATCGCGCTGATCTTCGCGATCGCCGCGTGCGCATCGACGGACTCCGTGCGCTCCGGCACCCCGGCGGCCTCCGCAAGCCGGCGGCGATGCGACGCGCGTGCCTCGGAGCAGGTGGTCCCGGCAGCGCCGCCGGGGCAGGAGCCGCTGTCCCTGCACCCGAGCAGATAGCCGTTGGAGGTCCCGTGGTCGATGGGCGTGCCCGCACCGGAGGTTCTCCGCGCGGACCACACCCGGATGTACCTGCGGCGGGCTTCGGTGCAGGTGAGCGCACCGCGCCGCCAGTGCGGACACGCGTCCTCCTGTCGGCACCCACGCGTGTAACCCCACGGCGTGCCGTGCACCGGATCGGCGCTCTTCGCGGGCGCTGTCGCGACGGGCGCGGTGGGCGGATGCACGATCCGTGCGGGTCTTGCAGTCCTCGTCGCGAGGCTCTCCCGCCTGGGCAGCGGCTGCTCGGCGGGAAGCCTCGACAGGCGGTAGTCCGCGCGCCGGCGGATGACGGCTTCGGCGCAGGAGAGCAGGTCGGAGTCCGCGCCGTTCGCGCACATCGCCCTGGTGCGGCAGCCGGCGCCGTATCCGGCCGGGCTTCCGTGCGGTGCCGACGCACGGTCGCGATCGGCCACCGCCGGTTCAGTCCTCAAGTTCGATCTCGATGAAGCCGCCGACGATACGGGTGCGGAAGGTGCGCAGCAGCAGAGCCGGATCCGAGAAGCACTCCCCCGTGCCGAGGTCATAGACCTCCTTGTGCAGGGGCGACGCGATGGTCGGCCGTTCGCCCCGCGATCCGACGATGCCACGTGCCATCACCGGGGCGCCGTCGGCCGCCGGATCGGTGTGCTCCACCGCGTAGACCTCGCGCGGGGAGAGCAGGAACAGGGCGATCTGCCGCATCTTGATCAGCACGGCCTCACCCCAGGACGGTTCGAGATCCTCGACCCGGCATGCACGTTCCCACGCCGCGGCGGGGCGCGAGGGGAGGACTGCGGGCCGGGTCTGCGTGATGGTGGTCATGCGTCGAAACTAGGCGGCGCGTGTTTCGGCGAGGGTCGCCGCATGTGTCGGCCGTGTGAAAGTCCTCTCACACGGCACCGCCTGTCGTGTGCGACGGCCGACACGCGCCGGATACATTGCGGAAACGGTCGGGAAACCGCCCCCTCCTACGCTCGGGAGCCACCGAACCGGAGGGGGCACCCATGACGTCCCGCAACACGCTCATCGTCGGAGGCGGCCCCGCCGCCCACCGGCTCGTGGAGGCGCTGCTGTCGCGCTTCGCCGATCAGCCGGGCGCCGCGCACCGCATCACCGTTCTCGCCGAGGAGCCGTACCTGCCATACGACCGGGTGCAGTTGAGCAAGCGCCTCGCCGACGGATCCGTCGACCTCACCCTGGATCCGGCGTCGTGCTGGGAGCATCCGGCGGTCTCGCTGCGCGTCGGCGAACAGGCCGTGGCGATCGACCGCGCGGTGAAGACCGTGACGACCTCGACCGGGGACGTGCTCGGCTACGACGACCTCGTGCTGGCGACCGGATCCTCCGCTCCCGTGCCCGAGATCCCCGGTGCCGAGCAGGCCCGCGTGTACCGCACGATCGACGACGTGGACCGGCTCGTCGCCGAGGTCGCGGCGCTGCGGGACGAGCTCGGCCGCGCGCCCCGTGTCGCCGTCGCCGGCGGCGGGCTGCTCGGGCTGGAGGCCGCCGGAGGCGTGGCCGCGCTCGGTGCCGATGCCGTGATCATCCACTCCGGCGGCTGGCTGATGTCGGCCCAGCTCGACGAGGGTGCAGGGCAGGCCCTGGGGCGGCTGATCGCGGCCCGGGGTGTCGACCTGCACCTCGGCACCCGGCCGCAGAAGATCGTGCTCGGCGCCGACGGTCGCCCGGTCGAGGTGCTCTGCACCGACGGCCGCACGGTTCCGGCCGACATCGTCGTGTTCGCGATCGGCATCCGCGCGCGCGACGAGCTCGCCGCGGCCGCGGGGATCGAGACCGCGTCACGCGGCGGCGTGATCGTGGACGAGGCTTGCCGCAGCTCCGACCGGTCGATCTGGGCGATCGGCGAGGTCGCCGCCATCGACGGCCGCACGATCGGCCTGGTCGCACCGGCCAACGCGATGGCCGAGACCGTCGCCGACCGGCTGCTCGGCGGCGACGCGGCCTTCACCACGATCGACGACGCCACGAAGCTCAAGCTCTCCGGCGTCGACGTGGCGAGCTTCGGCGACGTGTTCGCCCGCGACCCGGGCGCCCTCGAGATCGTGTACGCGGATCCCGCGCGCGGGCTGTACCAGAAGCTGGTGGTGAGCGACGACGCCCGTACGCTGCTCGGCGGCGTCTTCGTCGGCGACGCCACCCCGTACCTCGGTCTGCGACCGCTGCTCGGGCGCGCCCTCGACGCCGAGCCGGCCGCGTATCTCTCCGCAGCCGGTGCCGAGCCGCCGACGGGCGGCGCACTGCCCGACGACGCGCTGGTGTGCTCCTGCAACAACGTCACCGCCGGCACGGTGCGCGCGGCGGTCGGCGACGGCTGCCACGACCTCGGGGAGCTGAAGACCTGCACTCGCGCGGGCACCCAGTGCGGATCCTGCGTTCCGCTGGTGAAGAAGCTGCTCGAGGCGGAGCTCACCGCCGCCGGCGCCACGATTTCGCACGCGCTGTGCGAGCACTTCGACCTGTCCCGGCAGGAGCTGTTCGAGACCGTCCGCGTGCTCGGGCTGACGACCTGGGACGAGACGCTCACCCGGGTCGGGCGCGGACGCGGCTGCGACATCTGCAAGCCCGCCGTCGGCTCGATCCTCGCCACCCAGCACGGCCAGTACCTGCTCGACGGCGGCCGCGGTCCGCTGCAGGACACGAACGACCGTGCCCTCGCCAATATGCAGAAGGACGGCACGTACTCGGTCGTGCCACGCATCCCCGGCGGCGAGATCACCCCGGAGAAGCTCGTTGTGATCGCCCGCGTCGCCCAGGACTTCGGCCTGTACACGAAGATCACCGGCGGGCAGCGGATCGACCTGTTCGGCGCGCGACTGGACCAGCTGCCGGACATCTGGCGAGAGCTGGTGGACGCCGGGTTCGAGTCGGGGCAGGCCTACGGCAAGGCCCTGCGGAATGTGAAGAGCTGCGTCGGATCCACCTGGTGCCGGTACGGCGTGCAGGATTCGGTGGGGATGGCGATCGCCCTGGAGCTGCGCTATCGCGGCCTGCGCAGTCCGCACAAGCTCAAGTTCGGCGTCTCCGGATGCGCCCGCGAATGCGCCGAGGCGCGCGGCAAGGATGTGGGCGTGATCGCGACCGATCTGGGCTGGAACCTCTACGTCGGCGGCAACGGCGGGTTCCAGCCCGCCCACGCGCAGCTGCTCGCGTCGGACCTGGACGACGAGACCCTGGTGCGCTACATCGACCGCTACCTCATGTACTACATCCGCACCGCCGACCGGCTGCAGCGCACCGCCCGCTGGATGGAGGATCTGGACGGCGGCGTCGACCATGTCCGCGACGTCGTGGTGCACGACTCGCTCGGCCTCGCCGCCGAGCTGGAGGCGGCGGTGGCGCAGCACGTCGACACGTACCAGGACGAGTGGGCGGCGACGCTCGACGATCCCGACCGGCTGCGCCGGTTCCGCTCCTTCGTCAACGAGCCGGCGCTCGCGGATCCGTCCATCGCCCGCGTCGCCGAGCGCGGGCAGCTGCGCCCGGCCACCGCCGCAGAGCGAGCGGGCGGCGTCGTGCCGATCGCCGGTGCGACCATCCCCGTGCGCGCCGGTGCGATGCCCGCCGAGGAGCTCTCGTGACGGCCGCGGTCGGCGCGGTCACCCTCGTCGGCGGTGGTCCGGGCGACCCGGACCTGCTCACGGTCGGCGCGGTCCGGGCGCTGCGGGATGCCGACGTGGTGCTGTACGACCGGCTCGCGCCTTACGCGCTGCTCGCGGAGCTCGCGCCGCAGGCGCAGCTCGTCGACGTCGGCAAGCGCCCCGGCCATCATGCGATCCCGCAGGAGGAGATCGAGCGGATCCTGATCGAGCACGCGCTCGCGGGCGCCGCGGTCGTGCGCTTCAAGGGCGGGGATCCGTTCGTGTTCGGCCGCGGCGGAGAGGAGGCGGCGGCCTGCCGCGCGGCCGGCGTGCCGGTGCGCGTCATCCCCGGAGTGACGAGCGCGATTGCGGTACCCGCGTCCGCCGGCATCCCGGTCACGCACCGCGGGGTGTCCCGGCTGTTCACCGTGGTGTCCGGGCATGCGCCGCTCACGGACTCCGAGGCGGAGCACCTGGCCGGCCTCGACGGTACGATCGTGGTGCTCATGGGTGTCTCGAATCTGCCGTCGATCAGTGCCGGGCTTCGGCGCCATGGCATGGATCCCGGCACGCCCGTCGCGATCATCGAGCGCGGATTCACCGCCGGCCGGCGCACCACCGTCTCCGACCTCGCGGGCATCCGCGCGGCGGCGGAGGCCGCCGGCGTGCGCTCCCCCGCGGTGATCGTCGTGGGCGACGTCGTGCGGCTCGCCGGTCACGGGGATCGGGAGGCCGTCGCGCTGCTCACGGACGCCGTCGCGCTCGCGGGGAACGCTCCGTGACGCCCCGCGAACGCTTCGATCGGGTGACCGGCGTCGATCCCGTGACCGGCTTCGGCCCGGACCAGCTCGCCGGCTTCCGTATCGGCGTGACCAGCGATCGCCGCTCGGCCGACCTCATCGACGCGTTCGAGCGCCGCGGTGCGTCTGTGCTGCACGCCCCCACGGTGCGGATGCGGCATGCGGACGACGACGGTCCGGTCATCGCCGACACGCGCGGCATCGTCGCCGCGCACCCCGACCTCCTCCTCGCGACGACCAGCTACGGCATGCGGCGCTGGTTCGAGGTCGCCGACGCGGCGGGGCTCGGCGCAGCACTGCAGGATGTGCTGTCCGCGGCGACGATCCTGGTGCGCGGGCCCAAGGCGCGGGGCGCGGTGCGCGCCGCCGGACTCGACGACGAGGGCATGAGCGACGAGGAGACGACGGCATCGCTCGTGGACCGGGCGGTCGCCGAGTTCGGTGCGGGCACCACGGTCGCGGTGCAGCTGCACGGCCAGACCGATCATGCACAGCTGGCGCGGCTCGAGCAGGCCGGCATGCGCGTGCTCACGGTCGCCCCGTACTCCTGGTCGAACGCCGAGGACGACGACGAGCGGATCACCCGGCTCGTGGACGCGATCGCGGCGCGGCAGCTGGATGGCGTGACGTTCACGAGCGCCCCCGCGGTGGACGGCCTGTTCATCGCCGCCCTGGCGCGCGGCCGCCATGACGAGGTCGTCGACGCGCTGCGGCAGGATGTGGTGGCCGCGAGCGTGGGCCCGGTGACGTCGGCGCCACTGCTCGCCGCCGGAATCCCGGTGCTGCAGCCGGATCGCTTCCGGATGGGCGCGCTGATCCGGCTGGTGTGTGAACACCTCGAGGACCGCGCGACGCTGCGGGTGCAGACCCGGCACGGCGAGGTGCAGCTGCGCGGCAGCGTCGCCGTCGTCGACGGCACGCCGGTGCGGCTCACTCCGACCTCCGTGACGCTGTTCCGCGCCCTGGTCGCCGCCGGGGGCGCGGTGGTCTCGCGCCGGGAGCTCTCCGGATCCGTGGACGGCGACGAGCACACCATGGAGGTCTCGCTCAGCCGGCTGCGGCAGAGCCTCGCGACCCCCGGCCTCGTCGCCACGGTCGTGAAGCGCGGCTACCGCCTCGACGTCTGAGCCTGCAGGCACTCATCCCGCCGGCACAGCCGCCAGCAGTGCGGCGATCCGTCCCTTGCAGCCGCCGCACCCGGTGCCGGCCCGCGTGCAGCGGCCGACCTCCTCGACGGTGCCGCACCCGTCGGCCACGGCCTCGGCGATGCGGCCCGCCGTCACGCCGTTGCACCAGCACACGGTCGCGTCGGGTCCGAGCGGGTCGTCGGCGCTCGCGGCCGCACCGGCGTCAGGAGCGTCCAGCCGCAGCAGCGCAGCCGGATCCGCGACGAGGCCCGCTCCGCGCTCGTAGCGCAGGGTGAGCTCCGCACCGGCCTGCGGCAGGCCGACCGAGACGAACCCGACGAGCACGCCGCCCTGGACGACGGTCTTCAGGTACGCGCCCCGCGCGGGGTCCACCCACACGCTGACCTCGGCGTCGGCGTCCCACGGCTCCGCGGCATACGCCCCGCCCGACACCACGTCGATCCCGGTCGCCTTCAGCATGAGCGCGGTCGGACGCTCATGCCGTGCGACCCTCGCCTGCTCACCCGCCGCGAACCCGGCCGCCTCGGCGCGCAACCGGGTCGCGACGGCGGCCGCCTGCCGCCATCCGGGTCCGATCAGGCCGCTCGGCGCCCCGGGCACGCGTCCCGTGGCGTCGGCCTCGCCGGGATCCGCGATCTGCGCGCAGTCGCCGATCGCGAACACGTCCGGATCCGTCCAGCTGCGCAGCTCCGCGTCGACGAGCACGCCGGTCGCGCACGCGAGACCGGCGGCGAGCGCGAGCTCGACCCGGGGCGCGACACCGCAGGACAGCACGAGCAGGTCACCACGCAGGTAGGTGCCGTCGGCGCACACGACGCCGTCGAACACCCGTCCCGCCGGGGTGTCCCTGAGCTCGACAGCCTCGGCGCGTGCGTGCGCCGCCATCCGCAGGCCGGCCGCACGGGCGGCGCGCGCGAGCATGCGCCCGCCGGTCTCGTCGAGATTGCGCGCCATCGGGGCCGCTCCGTGGTGCACGACGGTGACCCTCGCGCCATGCTCGGCGGCGAGCAGCGCGAACTCCATGCCGAGCACGCCCGCGCCGAGCACGACGATCGCTCCGCCCCCGGCGACGACCGGCGCGACCGCCTCGGCGTCGGCCACATCGCGCAGCGCGAGCACGCCCGCGGGCAGCGCCCGGCGCCCGCCGTCGTGCCCGGGCACCGGCGCCGCACCGCGCTCGTGCCTGGTGTGCTCGAGTCCGCCGAGCGTCGGCACGTTGGCTCGCGCGCCCGTGGCCAGCACCAGCCGATCCCAGGCGAGCTCGTCACCAGTCGAGGTGCGCACCCGCCGCGCGACGCGGTCGATCGCGACCGCCGTCTCGTCGAGCCTGACCCGCACCCCCGCGGCCCTGGCTGCCACGGTGTCGGCGATCTCGAGGCGCTCGCGGGAGGTGGCGCCCACCGCATACTCGGCCAGCAGCACGCGGTTGTAGGCGTCCTCGGCCTCCGCGCCCAGCACCGTGAGCGACACCCGCCCCGCCGTCACCGCGGGCAGCAGCTCCTCGACGAAGCGGGCGCCCACCGGCCCGTAGCCGATCAGCATGATCCGCAGCGGGGCCGTCATGCCGGCACCCGCGCGGCGCCGGCGCGTGCGCCCGCGCCCTGCCTGCCCTCTGCGGCGACGACGACCGTGGTGCGCTTGAACTCCGGCATGCCCGAGATCGGATCCGCGACGGCAGCAGTCAGCAGATTGGCGCATTCCGCGTCGGCGAAGTGGAACGGCAGGAACACCGTGTCGAGGCGGATCCGCTCGGTCAGCAGGGCGTCGGCGATGACGCGCCCGCGGGCGTTTCGCACCGCGACCGGATCTCCGTCCGCGATCCCGAGGCGGGCCGCCGTCGCGGGGTGCAGCTCGGCACGGGCGCGCGGCTGGGCATCGGTCAGCTCGGCGACCCGCCGGGTCTGCGCGCCGGACTGGTAATGCTCGAGCAGGCGCCCGGTGATGAGCGTAAGCAGCGCCGACTGAGCGCCTTCGTCCGTCGCCGCGCCGTGGGGCGGCTCCTCATCGGGCGCTTCGGGATCGCGCTCTCGCGGCTGCACCGGCACCAGCCGAGCGCGGCCGTCCGGGTGGGCGAACCGTTCGGCGAACAACCGAGGCGTGCCGTCGGAGCCCGCGGGGTACGGCCAGTGCGCGGCCACGCCCGCGGCGAGCTGGGCGTCGAGGAGCGCGTGACTGAGCCCCGAGTAGTCCGCGATGCCGCCGGCGGAAGCGCGGGCGAGCTCGGCGAACACCAGCGCCGGATCCGTCGGCCACTCCGACGGGGCATCGAGCCGGGCCGCGAGATCGGCGAGGATCTCCAGCTCGCTGCGCACGCCGGACGGCGGTGCCAGGGCACGGCGCCGGCGAATGATCCGTCCCTCGAGCGTCGTCAGGGTGCCCTCCTCCTCGGCCCACTGCGTCACAGGGAGCACGACATCGGCGAGCGCGGCGGTATCCGAGAGCACGAAGTCGCACACGACGAGCAGGTCGAGCGCGCGCAACCCCGCCGCGACGGCGTGCGCGTCGGGGCCGGAGATCACCACGTTCGCCCCGTGCACGAGCAGGGCGCGCACGCCTCCGGGTTCGCCGAGCATCCCCAGCAGCTGCACCGCCGGAACACCCGACCCGGGCAGGGTGTCGGGATCCACACCCCAGACCGCGGCCACGGCGGCCCGATCCGCGGGGTCGGCGATCTTGCGGTACCCGGGCAGCTGGTCGCTCTTCTGCCCGTGCTCGCGGCCACCCTGCCCGTTGCCCTGGCCGGTGAGCGTGCCGTAGCCCGAGTCCGGCCGGCCGGGCAGCCCGAGCACGAGGGCGAGGTTGATCGCCGCGGTGGCGGTGTCGGTGCCGTCGACGTGCTGCTCGACGCCCCGCCCGGTGAGGATGTAGGTGCCGCGGCCGCGCGCGAGCCGGTGCGCGGTGGTCCGCAGCAGCGCGACCGGGATCCCCGTCGCGGACTGCACGCGCTCCGGCCACCACGACGCGACGCTGCGGCGCAGCGCGTCGACGCCCACGGTGCGCTCATCCAGGTAGTCGCGGTCGGCGAGCCCGTCCGCGAGCACGATGTGGGTGAGGCCGAGCAGCAGCACGAGGTCGGTGCCGGGCGCGGGCTGCAGGTGGGCGCCTGCGCCGTCCGCGGTGAGCTCGGCGGTCTGCGAACGGCGCGGATCCACGACGATCAGACCGCCGGCGGCGCGGGCGCCCGCGAGATGCGAGAGCAGCGGCGGCATGGTCGCGGCGACGTTCGAGCCCAGCAGCAGGATCGTGTCGGCGTCGTCCAGGTCGGAGACGGGGAACGGAAGGCCGCGGTCGATCCCGAAGGCTCGATTTCCCGCGGCCGCCGCGGACGACATGCAGAACCGGCCGTTGTAGTCGATGCGCGAGGTTCCCAGTGCCACCCGGGCGAACTTGCCGAGCAGGTAAGCCTTCTCGTTGGTGAGTCCGCCGCCCCCGAACACGGCGACGGCGTCGGGTCCGTCGGCCGCGCGGATCGCGCGCAGCGACGACGCGATCCGCTCCAGCGCCTCGTCCCAGCTCGCCGGGCGCAGAGCGCCCGCATCGCGGATCAGCGGGGTGGTGAGCCGCTCCGGGGAGGCGAGCAGGGCGGCCGAGGTCCACCCCTTCTTGCACAGCCCGCCCCGGTTGGTCGGGAACATCCGCCCCTCCACCCGCACGGGGGCGGAACCGGCCGGATCCGGCGTGAGCGTCATGGCGCACTGCAGCGCGCAGTACGGGCAGTGCGTGTCCGCCGCGGCCGGAGGGGCGAGGGCCGTCGAGGGTGGGGATCCGATCGTCATCGCCGCCACCTCAGATCCGCACCCCGCGGCGGCGCCCGCGCAGCAGCACGGCAGTCGTCACCCCGCCCAGCACGACGTACGCGACCACGAACCCGCCGAGGCCGGCCGCGTATCCCCCGGTCGCCGCCTTGGATAGCCCGAGCGCCTGCGGGATGAGGAAGCCCCCGTAGGCGCCCAGCGCGGAGACGATGCCCAGCGCGGCGGCCGCGGCGCGCTGGGTCGCGACGTCGCCCGACGACGAGTGCCCGTCCGCGCCGGAGCGCAGTGCGAACAGGGTCGGGATCATCCGGTACGTCGCACCGTTGCCCGCACCGCTCGCGACGAACAGCAGCAGGAAGAAGCCGAGGAACAGCCAGAACGAGTGCAGCGGAAGGGTGAGCACCACGGCGAGGGCGCCGAGGGCCATGACCACGAAGGCCGCGATCGTCACGCCACTGCCGCCGAACCGGTCGGCCAGTCGTCCGCCGAAGGGGCGGGCGAGGGATCCGACCAACGCCCCGACGAACGCGAGCGACAGCATGGCGCCCCCGACGGGGAAGGCGGTGAACGCCGGGAATTGGTCGGCGATGAGCTTGGGGAACACAGCGGAGAAGCCGATGAAGGATCCGAACGTGCCGATGTAGAGCAGCGCCATCAGCCACAGCTCGGGGTAGCGGAGCGCGGCGAGCGATGCGGCGACGTCGGCGCGGGCGCTCGTGAGGTTGTCCATCCGGCGCCAGGCGCCCCACGCTGCGATGAGGATGAGCGGCACCCAGATGAGGCCCGCGAGAGGCAGATGCAGGGTCGCGCCGGCCCCCAGAGTGATCACGATCGGCACGGCGAACTGGGCCACCGCGGCGCCGAGATTGCCGCCGGCGGCGTTGAGTCCGAGCGCCCAGCCCTTCTGCCGCTGCGGGTAGAAGGAGGTGATGTTCGCCATCGAGCTGGCGAAGTTGCCGCCGCCGAGGCCGGCCAGCGCCGCGACCGCGAGCATCACGGGGAACGGGGTTTCGGGGTTCGACACGCACAGGGCGAGTCCGAGCGCGGGGATCAGCAGCAGCAGCGCCGACACCACCGTCCAGTTGCGTCCGCCGAAGCGCGGCACCATGAACGTGTACGGGAAGCGCAGGGTTGCCCCGACGAGGCTGGGGATCGAGATCAGCCAGAACGTCTGGGAGATCGTGAAGTGGAATCCGGCGGCCGGCAGCGCGACGACCACGATCGACCACAGCTGCCAGACCACGAAGCCGAGGAACTCCGCGAAGATCGACCAGCGCAGGTTGCGCCGCGCGATGGCGGAGCCCGTGGTGCGCCACTGCTCCTGGTCCTCGGCGTTCCACCCGGAGATCCATCGTCCAGGCAGGAAGCCGAGCGCGGAGCTCGTCGCGGGGCTCTCCGCGGTGTGCGCGGGCGCGCTGGTCGTCGTGCGTGTGGCCGTGCTGTTCGTGGCGATGCCGGTCATGCGGACCTCCCAGGAGTGCGTCTGCGATCACGCTAGGAATTCCGTGTTTCCGGCTGTCGCGCGTGCCGTAACGGCTGCGTGTCGAAGTCCTCTCGGGTGCTGGACGGTGCTGTGAGGTCGCCGGACGCAGGGGATCCGGGCACACCGATTCCGTCTCGCGTGTCCGGATCCGCCCACCCCGTTCGACGGAACAGGTGAAGGGGCCGGAGAGCGGCCCCCGCAGCGAAAGGAAACGCACATGCGAAAGATCGTGGCGTTCGAGCACATGACGCTCGACGGATACGTCTCGTCGGGCAAGGGGATGGGGTTCGAGTGGACCCACCGCGCGTACGACGAGGAGCTCGCCGCCTACGCACAGCACATCCAGGAGGACTTCGACCTCCCCGTCTACGGACGCGAGACCTACCTCGGGATGTCCGGATACTGGAGCACGCAGCCCACCGCGGAGAGCACACCCACCGAGCGCGAGCACGCGGAGTGGGTGAACGCCGTCGACAAGATCGTGGTCTCGACCACCCTCGAGTCCGCCGACTGGAACAACACCCGACTCATCCGCGGCAACCTCGCCGAGGAGTTCGGGCGGCTGAAGGAGCAGTCCGGCGGCACGATCGCGATCTACGCGAGCCCGAAGCTCGTGCACTCGTTCCTCGACCTCGGCCTGATCGACGAGTTCCGGATCGTCGTCCACCCCGTCGTCATCGGCGGCGGCACGCCGCTGTTCCCGGCCGGCACAGACCTCACGCTGACCCTCGAGGAGTCCCGCTCCTTCGCGGCCGGTGCGACCTACCTGCGCTACGGCGTCGCCTGAGAGGATCGGACCATGCGATACCTGCTGCTGATCCGGCCCGACATCGAGGATCTGCCCGCCGACTGGGCTCCCGACTCCCGGCTCGAGGAGGAGATGGGCCACCTCCTCGAGGAGATGACGAAGGCCGGCGTGCTGCTGGACACGGCGGGGCTCCGCCCGCCCGAGGAAGGAGCCGTGCTCCGGCTCGCCGCAGGTGACGTGACCGTGGTCGACGGACCGTTCACCGAGTCGAAGGAGATGGTGGGCGGCTACTGCCTGCTGCAGACCCGCACGCGCGACGAGGCCGTCGAATGGGGCACGCGGTTCCTGCGTATCCACGGTCCCGAATGGATCATGGCCCTCGAACTGCGCGAGCTCGACGGCGAGTAGTGGCGACCGACCCGTCCGCGGGCCGCACGGTGCAGCGTGCGGTCGACGCGGCGTGGCGGATCGAGTGGCCGCAGCTGGTCGCCGTGCTGACCCGCCTCGTCGGCGATATCACCTTGGCCGAGGATCTGGCGCAGGACGCGCACCTGACAGCTCTCGAGCAGTGGCCCCGGGATGGCGTCCCGAACAATCCGGGCGCGTGGCTGACCGTCACCGCGAAGCGCCGGGCGATCGACCGGATCCGCCGCGACACGACCCTCGCCCGCAAGCTGCCGCTGCTGGAGGGTGAGCTGCTCGCCGAGCTCTCGGCGACGTCGGATCCGGCGTCGATCGTGGACGGGGAGATCCCCGACGACCTGCTGCGGATGCTCTTCACCGCCTGCCATCTGGTGCTCTCGCGCACCTCCCAGGTCGCGCTGACTCTGCGCCTCGTCGGCGGCCTCACGACCGAGGAGATCGCCCGCGCCTACGTGACAGCGACGCCCACGATCGTGCGCCGCATCTCGCGTGCGAAGAAGACCATCCGCGACGAGCGGATCCCGTACGAGGTGCCGTCGGGCGCGGAACTCGCCGGCCGGCTCGACGCCGTGCTCGAGGTGATCTACCTCGTCTTCAACGAGGGCTACGCCGCGACCGCGGGCGATGACTGGATGCGGGTCGACCTCTGCACGGAGGCACTGCGGCTCGCCCGGATCCTGTGCGCACTGATGCCCGCCGAGCCGGAGGTGCACGGGCTCGCAGCTCTCCTCGAACTGCAGGCGTCCCGCCTGCGCGCCCGGCACGACGCCGCGGGGCGCCTCGTGCTGCTGCGCGACCAGGACCGCACCCGGTGGGATCGTCTGCTGATCCGTCGCGGATACGCGGCGCTCGCCCGGTCGCACGCGCTCGCCCGCGATCGCGGGCAGGCACCTGGCCGCTATGCGCTGCAGGCCGCGATCGCCGCCGCGCATGCGATGGCGGCGACGCCGGCCGAGACCGACTGGCGCCGGATCGCCGGGCTCTACGCCGTGCTCGCCGCCCGGTTCCCCTCGCCGATCGTCGAACTCAACCGCGCGGTCGCGGTGGCCGAGCTGCACGGGCCCGCGGCGGGACTCGAGCTCGTCGACGCGGTCGTCGCCGCGGGCACGATCGACGACTACCACCTGCTGCACGCCGTGCGCGGCGATCTCCTGGAGCGCCTCGGGCGCACGGCCGAGGCGCGGGCCGAATTCCGTCGGGCCGCGGATCTCACCGCGAACGCTGCCGAGCAGGCGATGCTGCTCGGCCGTGCGGATGGGCACAGCCGCACGTGAATCCTCGGCGCCTCCGCTCACGAATCGCCGGCGCGCCGCGAACCGCAATACCCGTGGCGCGCTCGTGTCCAGGAGCCCGGGTTCCGGCTGAGGTCATGCGCCGATCAGTTCCGTGAGATCGGATCTGTTCCTATGAATCCCCTAAGTCCGTGATCAAACCGTTGCATTCGTTACCCCGCCGTTATACAGTGATCGCACGGTGAAAGTTTTGCTGTGGCTCTCACCGCATGTGATTGCAGGACACTCTTGGTGCAAGGGACAAGGGCCGGCCGGTAGCCTCTCCGACCGGCCCTTACTGTGCACGGCCCCATGTCCGTGCCGGCGGATATCCTGAGTCGATGAGCGACCGGAAGCTGGCCATGGCCGCGTGGGAGACCCTCTTCCGCGCCCAGCACGAGATCTTCACCGAGATGTCGACCGACTTCGACGGCGCCGAGCTGTCGGCCGCCGAGTACGACGTGTTGCTCACCGTCACCCGCTGCGCGTCACATACGGCCCGCCTGCGCGAGGTCACGGCGAACATGCTGATCAGCCAGCCCAGCGTCTCGCGCCTCGTCGATCGGATGGTCGCTCGCGGACTGCTCGAGAAGGGCCCGGATCCGGAGGACGGACGCGGATCCCTCGTGCACGCGACCGAATCGGGAAGGCGGGCCTTCCGGCAACTCGCCACCACGCACGGGCGGTCCATCGCAGAGCGGATGTCAACCCTGGATGACGAGGAACTGCGCACGCTGACGACGCTGGCGGAGAAGCTGCGCCAACGCTGAGGTGTGCAGAAGTGCGAAGGTGAAGCCTTGAGTCGCTCGCTCCACAAAACCGGGATTCCGCGAAATTTCTCCACAGAATTCGTAGATATCTTTGAAAGTCATGGCCGATCGGCGTAGAATCGGGGCATGACCGAACACCTCCACCCCCTGCACGAGGCGCTGCAGCGTCTCGAAGAGGTGTGGGGTGACGCCGGCGAAGCGGGCGACCTCTCCCGCACGGGACTGATGGCCGTGACGGAGGCGCTCGGGCTGCTGCATCGACGGTCCGGGGCGATGCTCGCCGAGGTCGCCGCCTGTGTGGCGCACGAGTCCCGCACCGAGCTGGGCGCCGACTCGCTGGCGAAGGAGCAGGGGTTCCGCAACGCCGCACAGCTGATCGCCACCACGACCGGTGCGACCACCGGCGACGCGTCGCGGCTGGTGAAAGTCGGAGAGGCCACCGCCCCGCGCACGAACCTGGTCGGAGAATCCGTGCCGGCGAAGTACCCGGCAGCTCAGCAAGCTCTCTCCTCCGGCGCGCTGAGCGCTCCGGCCGCAGCCGTGATCATCGCCCTGCTCGACCGGGTCCGCATGAAGATCGGCGCAGCGCGCACGGCCGAGGCCGAGCGACTGCTCGTGGAGAAAGCGGCAGGCCTGTCGCAGGACGACGTGCGCCGGCTGGTCACCCGTGCCGAAGCATGGCTGGATCCGGACGGCGTCGCGCCGCGAGAGCAGGAGCAGCGTGACCGCCAGTCACTCTCCGTCTACGAGCGGGACGGACGCATCCATCTCGACGGCGAGTTCGACGCCGCCCACGGCGCCCCGATCGTCGCCGCCGTGAACGGATACGTCTCGGCGTTGTTCGCCGCCCAGAAGAATCAGCTCGACCCGGACGCGCCCGATGCCGACCATCGCTCCGTCGCCGCACTGCGCGCCGAGGCGCTCAGCGAGATCTGCGCGCATGCCCTCGGCTGCGAGAACGAGGCGCCCGCCCTGGCCGGCGCGACCGTGGTGGTGCGCGTCGACCTGAACGACCTCACCGACGGCACCGGATACGCGACGATCGACGGATCCGACCTCCCCGTCAGCATCGGCACTGTCCGGCAGCTCGCCGCGAGCGGCGGCGTCATCCCCTGCGTGCTCGGAACTGACAGCGAGATCCTCGACTACGGCCGCCGGCTGCGGTTCTTCACCACCGCACAGCGCCTCGCCCTCGCCGAGCGCGACGGCGGCTGCGCGATGTGCGGACTGCCGCCGTCGATGACCCGCGCGCACCACATCCGCTGGTGGCAACGCGACGCCGGGCCGACGAACCTCGAGAACGGGATCCTGCTCTGCGAGAGCTGCCACCATCGCATTCACGACAACGACTGGGAGATCCGGATCGAGGGCAAAGGCAGGCGCAGCCGGGTCTGGTTCATCCCGCCCCCGCACGTCGATCCCGCCCGCACGCCACGACTCGGGGGCAGAGCGCGATACGACCTCGCCGCCTGAGCGGACCGGGAACCGACTGCGGCACTCACCTGCGTGCGACGCGGCGACGGGATCCGAAGTCGCTCTCGGCCGCTTCATAGCTTCTGGCATAGTCGTTCGTGACGCCCTCACCGGGCGACCGGAGAAACCCTGGAGTGCATATGGATCCCGCCGCCCTGATCGGGTTGCTCATCATCATCGGAGCCGCCGTCGTCGGCCTCGTCATCATCCTTCTCATCGTGCTGCTGTTCGCACGCAGCTGGATCAAGGTCGCGCGCGCCGACGAGGCGCTGGTGATCTCGGGCCGCAAGCAGAAGGTGCAGCGCGCCACCCTGATGCCCGACGGATCCACGAGCTCGGAGATGTCCGAGTCCCCCGTCACCGTCATCGTGAACGGCAAGTCGCTGGTCAACCCGATCACCCAGCGCCACGAGATCATCTCCCTGCGCTCGCGCCAGGTGCTGCTGAACGCCGAGGCCCAGTCGCTCGACAGCGTCACGCTGAACGTCGACGGCGTCGCGATCGTGAAGATCGGATCCGACCCGCTCTTCGTGCGCCGCGCCGCCGAACGCTTCGCCTCGCAGGACAAGGCGATCGAGCAGTTCACCACCGAGCAGCTCGAAGGCGCGCTGCGCGGCATCGTCGCGACCCTCTCCGTCGTCGAGCTCATGCGGGAGCGCAAGAAGTTCTCCGACCAGATCGCCGCAGACGTCTCGCAGGAGCTCGCCGAGCAGGGCCTCATCCTGGACTCGTTCCAGATCAAGGGCATCACCGACAAGGTCGGCTACATCCAGTCGCTCGGCGCGCCGGAGATCCAGGCGAAGCGTCAGGCCGCCGAGATCGCCCAGACCAACGCCGACCGCGCGATCAACCAGAAGTACATCGCCAACCAGGAGGCGAACCTCGTCGAGCAGACCGCTCTCGACACCAACACGGCGAACGCCGCGGCCGGCGTCGGCCGGGCCCGCGCCGAGGCCGAGCAGGCCGAGCAGCTCGCCCGCGCGCAGTCCGAGCAGGCGGTGCTGCAGCAGCAGGCGGAGAACAAGCAGGCCCAGCTCGACGCCGACGTCAAGCGCGTCGCCGACGCCCAGCGCTACGAGGCGGAGACCCGCGCCCAGGCCGAGCTCTACACCCGCGAGCGCGCGGCCGAGGCCGCCGCGATCGAACAGGTCAAGCAGGCCGAGGCCTCCACCCGCATCGCCGAGCAGCAAGCGCAGTCCGACAAGGCCCGCGCCGACGGCGAGGCGGCCGCCGCCGTCGCCAGGGCCACCGGTGACGCCGACGCCCTGCGTGCCCAGGCCGACGCCGAGGCCACCGCGCGCCGGCTTCGCGCCACCGCGGAGGCCGACGCGATCCGCGCCGAGGGAGAGGCGAAGGCCGCGGCCGTGGAAGCCGAGGCGAAGGCCATCGCATCGAACCAGGAGGCGTTCCTGTCGCAGCGCGTGCTCGAGGTGCTGCCGGCGATCATGGCCGAGTTCGCGAAGGGCTACTCGACAATCGGCAACGTGTCGATCATCGGCGGATCCGGCGACGACGGCGCCTCCAGCGTCGTCGGCGGCGACAACGCCAAGGCGCTGCGCAGCGTGTTCGACAGCGTGCGCGCCGCCACCGGCCTGGATCTGGCCGGCATCATCCAGGGGCAGGCCATCGGCCGCGGCCTCGGCGCGGGCCTGGCGGGAGCCGAGACCACGGAGTAGTCGCACCCGACGGACGGCGCTCGGATCCTTCGGGTCCGGGCGCCGTCCGCGTTTCGCGGCAGACTGGGCGGATGACGTCCGCGGCCTTCGACCTGCACGCCATCGGCGCGGGCCTGTCGTTCGCCACGGCACTCGACGACGTCGCCGCAGCCCTCGACACGAGCACCGCGCTCGTCATCAGCGCGCCGCCCGGCACCGGCAAGACCACGCTGATCCCTCCCCTGCTGGCCTCCCGCACGCCGGGCCGCGTGATCGTCACCCAGCCCCGACGGGTGGCGGCCCGCGCGGCCGCGCGGCGGCTCGCGCAGCTCGACGGATCCGCGCTCGGGTCCCGTGTCGGCTTCACCGTGCGCGGCGAGCGCGCCGTAAGCGCCGGCATGCGCGTCGAGTTCGTCACCGCGGGCGTGCTGCTGCGCCGGATGCTGGATGATCCCGGGCTGGACGGCGTCGACGCCGTCGTCATCGACGAGGTGCACGAGCGCGCCCTCGAGACGGATCTGCTGATCGGCCTGCTCGGCGAGGTGCGCGAGCTGCGCGACGACCTGACGCTCGTCGCGATGTCGGCCACGCTCGACGCCGCGCGCATCGCGGCGGTGATCGGCGCCGACGGCGATCCGGCGCCGATCGTCGAGCACACGGTCCCCGCGCACCCGCTCATGCAGCGCTGGGCGCCGAGCCCGGTGCCGCGGCTCGACGAGCGCGGCGTCACCCGCGGCTTCCTCGACCATGTCGCCCGCACCACGGCCGCCGCCGCACGGGAGCTCGTCCGCGACGCCCCGACAGCCGATGTGCTGGTCTTCGCCCCCGGGGCACGCGAGGTCTCCGAGATCGCCCGGCGGCTGCGCGACACCGGCGGGTTCGACGTGCGCGAGCTGCACGGGCAGATCCCCGCCACCGAGCAGGACGCCGTGATCCACGGCCGCGGCCCCTCGGATCCGCCCCGCATCATCGTCACCACATCTCTGGCCGAGTCCTCCCTCACCGTGCCCGGCGTGCGCCTGGTCGTGGACAGCTGCCTGTCCCGGTTCCCGCAGCGAGACGCCGCCCGCGGGATGAGCGGGCTGGTGACCGCCGGCGCGGCACGCTCGTCGGCCGTGCAGCGCGCGGGCCGCGCCACCCGGCAGGGGCCCGGCACGGTGATCCGCTGTGTCGACGAGCGCACCTATGCCGCCGCTCCCGCGCAGCCGGCGCCCGAGATCGCCACCGCCGACCTCGCCGACGCGGCCCTGCTGCTGGCGTGCTGGGGCGCCCCCGGCGGCGGCGGACTGCGGCTGATCGATCCGCTCCCGGCCGATGCCCTGGCCGAGGCGCAGACCGTGCTGCACGATCTCGGCGCCACGGACGCCGACGGGCGCGTCACGACAGAAGGCCGCGCGCTCGCCCGGATCCCGGTCGATCCTCGCCTCGGTCGCGCTCTGATCGAGGGCAGTGCACTCGTCGGCGCCCGCCTCGCCGCCGAGGTCGTCGCCCTGCTCGGCGGCGACCTGCGGGTGCCGGATGCCGACGCCGCCGCGGCGCTCGTCGCACTGCGCGGCGGACGAACGGCCGACGCCCGCCGCTGGTCCCGGGAGACCGAGCGGCTGCTGCGCTTTGCCCCCTCCTCACCGGCGAAGGGCCGCGTCGACGACGCGGGGCTCGTGATCGCGCTGGCGTTTCCCGCGCGCATCGCCCGGCGGGTGGAGCGCACCGCCGACGGGGCGACGTTCCTGCTCGCCTCCGGCACGCGCGCCGGCCTGCAGGGGTCGCTCGCGCACGCCGAGTGGCTGGCCGTCGCCGACGTCGCACGGGCCTCGGGACGAGCAGCGGGCGGATCCGGGGCCGTCATCCGCGCCGCCGCCGTGATCACCGAGGCGCAGGTCGAGCGCGCCGCCGATCACCTGATCACCGATCGCGTGGAGGCCGAGTTCGCCGGCACGCGCGTGGCCGCTCGACGGGAGCGCCGGGTCGGCGCCATCGTGCGCTCCTCGGTGCCGGTGCGCCCGACCGCGGCGGAGGGGCGTGACGCCGTGCGCCGCGCCCTGCAGGAGAACGGCCTCGGCGTGTTCGCCTGGTCCGATGCCGCAGATCTGCTGCGCTGTCGGCTCGCACTGCTCCATCACGCCATCGGATCCCCCTGGCCCGATGTCTCCGACGCGGCCCTGACGGCCACGATCGACGACTGGCTCGGCCCCGAGCTCGACGCGCTCGCGACCGGCACCCCGACGACACGGATCGACCTCGCCTCGGCGCTGCGCCGGATCCTGCCCTGGCCCGCCGCCGCCGACCTCGACGCCCTCGCACCGGAGCGTCTCGAGGTGCCGACCGGATCGCGGATCCGCATCGACTACCCGCCGCACGACGACCCGACGGCACGCCCCGTGGTCGCCGTGAAGCTGCAGGAGTGCTTCGGCTGGGCCTACACCCCGCGCCTGGCCGGCGGACGGGTTCGGGTGCTGTTCCACCTGCTCTCCCCCGCCGGGCGCCCGCTCGCCGTCACCGACGATCTGGCGTCGTTCTGGTCGGGCCCCTACGCCCAGGTGCGCGCGGAGATGCGCGGACGGTACCCGAAGCACCCCTGGCCGGAGGATCCCTGGGCCGCTGTGCCCACCCGGCACACGAAGAACAGGGCCGCGCGGGACTAGACGCTATGGGTAGTTGAGCCTGGGGCCTCCTCTCGCGTAGACCGTGGGTTGCGAGGCCGGGTGTTTCCGGGCTTGCCGAGCCACATACGTGAGGG
>JAFDWM010000240.1 GCA_018268455.1 Actinomycetota bacterium
GATCCGGCATCAGCGCCGAGACCGGGTGGCAGACGTCGAAGTACGTGCTCAAGGACGGTGCGTGGAACCAGAGCGACGCGTTCCTGTACGGCGGCGGAGGCGGCTACTCGTCGAACATCCCCGAGCCGTCGTACCAGACGGCCGCCGGCATCGTCAGCCCGAACGGCGGACGCGCGGTGCCCGACGTCTCGATGGACGGCGACCCGACCACCGGCATGCTCGTCGGCCAGACGCAGACCTTCACGGGCAAGGCCGCGTACGACACGTACCGCATCGGCGGCACGAGCCTCGCGTCGCCGCTGTTCGCCGGCATCACGGCGCTGAAGATCCAGGCGAACGGCGGCACCGGCTTCGGTCTGCTCAACCCGACGATCTACGCTGCGCACGGCATCGGCTTCGCCGACGTCACCGGTGCGGGCATGGACAAGGGCGCGATCCGCGTCGACTACGTGAACGGCGTGGACAGCACCGGCGGCTACGCCTACTCGGTGCGCACCTTCAACGGCGCCCAGACGTCGCTGTCGGTCGGCACCGGCTGGGACTCCGAGACCGGCTGGGGCAGCGCTCGCGCGGGCTGGGTGCAGTAGGTCCTTCGGGTCGCTGAGCGGCCGCAGCGAGACGAAACGCGGTGCCCTCGCGAGAGCACCGCGTTTCGTCTCGGTCGCCTTCGGCGTCCGCGCTCACCGACCGCACGGGGACGGGCTCAACGACCCCGATGGCCCCGCACGGTGTAGCCCGACGGCATCATGCCCGCCGGCGGGCCCAAGACGGTGCTCGACATGGAGAAGCAGCTCGGCCTGGACACCTCCGCCATCGACCTGTCCAAGACGTTCACGAACGACTACGCGCAGAAGGCGAACAAGGACGCAGGCACGAAGGTGACCACGACCCCCGCCGGATCCGACGGCTGATCCTTCCGGTCCCGAACCAGGGCCGGGCGCTCTCCACGGAGCGCCTGGCCCTGGTCGCGCCGGGCACATGTCGGAGCCGCATCGAACGGGATCCGTCCATGTGTACATTCACCCGGTGGAGTCTCCCCGAAAGTCGGTAGTTCTGGAGTTTATGCATACACAACTCACTGTGTGATGTGTCAGAATCACGGCACGCGCCGCAATCGCAGCACGCACAGAGGAGTTCGATGATGAACAGCGCAGGCGACATCTATCGCGAAGCCCACCGACGCAGCCTGGAAGATCCCGAGCAGTTCTGGCTCGAGGCCGCCGACCTGATCGACTGGTATCGGGCTCCGAAGCACGCGTTCGACGCGGGCTCCGGTCCTTACGGCCGCTGGTTCCCGGACGGCGAGCTGAACACGAGCTACAACGCACTCGACCGGCACGTGCTGGCCGGCCACGGCGAGGACATCGCACTGATCTACGACTCGCCCATGGTCGGCAAGGTGCGCCGGTACACCTACGCGAAGCTGCTCAGCCGGGTGGCGAGGTTCGCGCATGTGCTGGCGGATGCGGGCATCGGCAAGGGCGACAGGGTCGTCATCTACATGCCGATGATGCCGCAGGCGATCGTCGCCATGCTCGCCTGCGCACGCCTGGGAGCGGTGCACTCGGTGGTGTTCGGCGGGTTCGCGGCGAAGGAGCTCGCCGTGCGCATCGACGACGCGAAGCCCAAGGTCATCATCACCGCGTC
>JAFDWM010000241.1 GCA_018268455.1 Actinomycetota bacterium
GTGTCTTTGCTGGGACGGTCAACGGTGCGGGTGTCCTTGACGTGCAAGTGACGGCGACATCGGCGGATTCGACGCTGAGCAAGGTGGTCGAGCTCGTCCGCAACGCCGACCAGGCCGCGTCCCCCACACAGCTGTTCATCGATCGCTTCCAACGTTGGTACGTGCCCGGTGTGATCCTCGGAGTCATCGCCACGCTGCTCGTGGCCTTGTTCGCGTTCTCACAGACTTTCCCCGATGCGTTCTACCTCGCGATGACCGTTCTCGTGGCTGCCAGTCCCTGCGCGCTGGCGATCGCGACACCCGCTGCCGTGCTTGCCGGTGTCGCGCGTGCCGCCCGTGCCGGCGTGCTGGTCAAGGGCGGGGGCCCGCTCGAGACGCTGGGCCGGGTCAGGGCGATGGCGTTCGACAAGACCGGGACGCTCACCTGGGGCGTGCCCCGCGTCACCTCCCTTGTTGTCGCCGAGGACGTCGACGAGGAAGACCTGATCGCGACGCTGGTCGCGGTCGAGTCGCTGAGCGATCACCCTTTGGCGACCGCCATCGTTCGCAATCTCGCGCCGCGTGTGGGAGAGGGACAGCGACGCACGGCGACGGATCTAAACGCCGTCGTGGGGCGTGGAGTCGCTGCGACCGTCGACGGCGAACGCGTCGAGATCGGCAACCTCCGCATGTTCGAGGAACAGCAGCTCGCCCTGCCGGCCTCGCTGGCCGCTGCCTACACAGACGCCCGTGACTCCGGGCAGACTCTGATGATCGTCCGACGACGGGATGCATTCCTGGGCCTGGTCGGAGTGATGGACTCATCCCGCATCGAGTCTGCGCAGGTCCTGCGAGCCCTCCGTGGTGCGAACGTGAGTCAGCTCATCATGATCTCCGGCGACAACCAGCGCGTTGCCGATGCGATCGGACAGCAGGTCGGAGTCGACGCTGCAATCGGTGAGCTACTCCCGGAGGAGAAGGTCGACGAGATCGCCCGTCTTGCAGCGACTCACCGTCCGATCGCCATGGTCGGCGACGGCGTCAACGACGCCCCCGCCATGGCACGTGCGGACATCGGGATCGCCATGGGCGCCGCCGGCTCGACCGTCGCGCTCGAGACCTGCGACATCGCACTCATGAGCGATGACCTCGGTCGAGTCCCGTTCGCCGTCCGCTTGAGCCGCGCCACGAGCCAGATCATCCGACAGAACCTGATCGCCAGCCTCGCCATCGTCGCGTTCCTGATCCTCGCGACATTCCTCGGTCTGAACATCGGAGCCGTCGTGCTCATCCACGAGGGGTCCACCCTGATCGTCGTCCTCAATGCCCTCCGGCTCCTGGGCTTTGAGAAGGGCAAGGAACACGCCGGCATCGATCACGAGGATCGGCCGGCCTTCTGACCGCCTCGTGCCCTCATCGACGGATCCGATACGGTGGCAGCCCGAGATAGGGGCGTGCACACCCCTTCACACGTATCACGGTGCGCTCCCGTTCACTGTGACCATGAACGAACTGAGGAGAGTTCTTGTCGGGTGACCCGGTCCTTCCCTACTTCGCCGATTGGTTTCGCGTGGATCTCGCGGGCGCCTCACCGATCGTGGCGGTGGGCGCGCTGATCCTGTGCGGGTGGTATCTGCGTGGCGCAATCTGGATGTGGACGCACGGAC
>JAFDWM010000242.1 GCA_018268455.1 Actinomycetota bacterium
ACCTTTGATGCCCGGAGTGGCACCGAACGTTAGCGCCGCGTTGCACGGGCCTGCAACGACGGGTCCTCGTCTTCGCAGGCTCGCGAGCATGGGGGCATGACAGAAACACAGACCACGAACGTCCCGCGGACCGGTGTCCGCGGATCCCTGCTCACCGCCGCCGTCCTGCTGGCTTCCCTGGGGCTCGCCGGCTGCACGGGCACACCCGCGCCGGGCGCGACGGCGAGCGGCGGCACGACACCGGTGACCTCGAGCGCCGCCGGGTGCGCGGAGGCCTCGGCGATCGACGGCATCGTGATGGCGCAGCTGAGCGGCCCGCCGTCGGACGCAGGGCTGCTGACCGTCGCCGACGCCTACCAGAAGGTGGCGGACGCGGCGGAGACGGCGAACCCGGCGGTGCATCATGCCGCGATGACCGCGGCCGACGCGCTGACCCAGGCGGTGAAGGACGGGACCGGCCCCGCAGCTCTGGAGGATCCGGCCTACGGCCAGGCCGCCGGTGAGCTCGGCAAGTTCGTCTTCGACGAGTGCGGATACCAGACGTTGCCGGTCACCGCGAAGGACTTCGAGTTCGTCGGGCTGCCGGACTCCATCGGCGCGGGCATCTCGGTGGTGCAGCTGAGCAACAAGGGCGAGAACCCGCACGTCGTCGAGATCTCGCTCATCCCCGATGCCGCGACCACGGTGAAGGACATCATCGCGGATCCGAGTGCCGCGATGGCGTCCGGACTCGTGAAGCCCGTCGCGGGCGGGGCGTTCACCACTCCGGGCGCGCTGGGGTATCTGACGGCGAAGCTCGAGCCGGGCCGCTACATCGTCACCTGCATGATCCCGGACAGCGAGAACAAGCCGCATGCCATGCACGGCATGTACCACGAGCTGACGGTGCAGTGACGTGACCGGGCTGCCGAGGAGCCTCAGCCGTCGCCAGGTGCTCGCGCTCGCCGGTCTGGGGGCGGCGGCGGGCGGGTCGGCGTGGCTCCTCGGCATCGCCGGGGGCGCGCCACATCATGGCGGACTCGCGAGCAGCGGCCATGCCGGCCACGGAATGGAATCCGCGGCCGGCATGGCCGGGGTGCGTGAGGGCACCCAGACGGGGCTGCTGCTGCGTAGCCGGATCCCGCTCCCGGCCCCGTTCGGCTGGGCGCTGCCCCGGCTGACGGCCGCACGCCTCGACCGGCGTGCGGACGGCAGTGATGCGTATGCGGTGATCGCGCGCACGAGCATGGCGGAGATGCTCCCGGGAGTCCGCACCCGTGTGCACGCCTACGGCGGGACGGTTCCGGGACCGCTGATCGTGTCGCGGCGTGGCACGCCCGTGGTTGTGCGGCTGCGCAATGAGCTGCCGTTCCCGGTGAGCACCCACCTGCACGGCGGTCGCACCCCGGCCGCGCATGACGGGTTCCCGACCGACCTGGTGCTGCCGTCCGGCGGATGGCGGCACCCGGTCCCGCACGAGGGGCGGACGAACGACGGCGAACGGGAGTACCGCTATCCGCTCGAACAGCGCGCCGCGACGCTGTGGTACCACGATCACCGGATGGACTTCACGGGTGCGCAGGTGTGGCTGGGGCTCGCCGGCATGCACCTGCACCGGGATGACGAGGAGGACGCGCTCCCGCTCCCGCGCGGACCACGCGAGGTGC
>JAFDWM010000243.1 GCA_018268455.1 Actinomycetota bacterium
GACCCGTACACGCTCAGCGACGACGCCGTGAACACGCTCATCGACGCCGCACACGGCATCGTGGCGCTCGGCCCGAGCGCGCGTCTGCTGCGCATCCTCGACCTCGGCGGCTACGCGTCCTCCCCCGCCGGCTCCGTCGCGCCCGGCAACTGCGAGGTGCCCGCCTTCGCGCACGTGGGAGCGGTCGGCCCCGGCCAGCGGTACCGCGCAGACCCCGGCGTGACGGCGTGCTTCGGCGACGCGGAGAGCGCGGCCATGCTGTTCTCGCAGCACGACGGCGTGCGCCGGGCGGTCACGGACGGCGAGCTGCTCTCGAACGAGCACCTGGCGGAGAAGGGCAACGCGGCGCTCGGGCTCGCCCTGCTCGGCGCCGAGGCGCACGTCGTCTGGTATGTGCCGTCCTTCGACGACTCCGATCGCAGCGACGTCGACGTGCCGAAGAGCCTTGCCGAGCTCACGCCCGGCTGGGTGACGCCGGTGATAGTGCTCGGCATGCTCACAGCGCTCCTCGCCGCCGTCTGGCGCGGGCGCCGGTTCGGACCGCTCGTCGCGGAGACGCTTCCGGTGACCGTGCGCGCCTCGGAGACGATGCTCGGCCGCGCCCGGCTCACCGCGAAGGCCGCGGATGCCGCACACGCCGCCGAGGCTCTGCGCGCCGGCACCCTCTCCCGTCTCGCCGCGCGTCTCGGACTCGCCGCGCGCGCCGACCCCGGGGCCGTCGCGGACGCCACCGCCGACCGGATCCGCGCCGACCGCGCCGCCTGCCGTGCGCTGCTGACCGGCGACCTTCCCGCCTCCGACGCCGACCTCGTCCCTTACGCCCGCCGCCTCGCCGACCTCGAAGACGCCGTCGAGCACGCCGTCCGCCTCGAAAGGAGCACCCCGTGACCGACCTTCCCGGCACCGCCCCTGCAGGATCCGTCCCCGCTGCACCGCCCTCACCGCCGATGCCGCCCGCTGCACCGCCCGCGCCCGCCGGCCCGGTTCCCGCCCCTGTGGCCTCGGACGACGCCGCGCTGCGCGAGGCCATGCACCGCGTGCGCACCGAGGTCGACAAGGCCGTCGTCGGTCAGGCCGGCACCGTCACCGGCCTGCTCGTGGCCCTGCTCGCCCGCGGGCACGTGCTGCTCGAGGGCGTGCCCGGCGTCGCGAAGACCCTCGTCGTGCGCGCGTTCTCGCGTGCGCTGGGCCTGGACACCAAGCGCGTGCAGTTCACGCCCGACCTGATGCCGGGCGACGTCACCGGATCCCTCGTCTACGACGCGCGCACCGGGGAGTTCGAGTTCCGCCGCGGGCCGGTGTTCACGAACATCCTGCTCGCCGACGAGATCAACCGCACGCCCCCGAAGACCCAGGCCGCGCTCCTCGAGGCCATGGAGGAGCGCCAGGTGTCGTCCGACGGGGCGAGCATGCCCCTGCCGGACCCGTTCCTCGTCGCGGCCACGCAGAACCCGGTGGAGCACGAGGGCACGTACTCTCTCCCGGAGGCACAACTGGACCGCTTCCTGATGAAGCTCGTGGTCGGGATGCCGGAGCGCGACGCCGAGGTGTCGGTGCTCCGCCGGCACGCCGACGGCTTCTCGCCGCGCGAGCTCACGGATCTGCACCCGGT
>JAFDWM010000244.1 GCA_018268455.1 Actinomycetota bacterium
AGCTTCCACCTTCCGTCCTGTGCGGCTCTGTAGCTCAGTTGGTAGAGCGTTCGACTGAAAATCGAAAGGTCACCGGATCGATGCCGGTCGGAGCCACAAGGCTGATCATTACAATCAGCCCAGAAACCCTCGCGTAGCTTCTACATCGCGAGGGTTTTGCTTTTCCTCGGTGAGAGCGCGTTTCTGAGGCGCTCCCCCCTGCACGCTTGCGTCTTCGCCGATGGGTCCCTGAGCCTGTCGAAGGGCCGGTCGTTGGGCAACCGAAGCATGCTTCGCGCGAGGCTTGTGCCGGTTTTGTGGCGGTAACGCCCTCATCTCCGTCACGTCGAACTGTTCCATGATCGGCAGGGGCCGGCCTCCGGCCGACTGCGCCGCCTACGGTGCGTCCGGTCCTCGGCAGCCCTCCTGACCCGTCCCCGACCTGTCGACCTTGATTCTTATATACTCATCTATACAGAACTGTGAGGGGGGCGCCATGACCGTCACATCCATCGACATCGACCCCGATGAGCTGCGCCAGGCCAAAGAGCTGGCCGGCACGTCTTCCAACCGCGAGACGGTGGACCTTGCCCTTCGCACCCTCATCGCCGTACGCCGGCAGCCGGCAGCAGTCGAGCGCATCATCGGACGAAGGTTCACGCCTGACCAGATCGACGCACCCACGATCGCGCCGGCAGCTCACGCGTGACCACCTACCTCGTCGACAACAGCATCTGGCAGAAGGCCGGAACCAGCACCGCGATCGCCGACAGGCTCAGGGCACTGTCACCGAACCACCTGATCATCACCTGCCCACCCCAGGTGCTCGAGTACTGCCACTCGGCGCGGGATCCCGACGAGTACCTCGAACTACGTGAGGACATGGAGGGGCTGTTGCCGGCGTGGGAGCACCCGGACGAGCAGGACGCCCTCGATATCCAGCAGGCTCTCTGGGAGAACGGGCTCGTGCGTGCCGCTGCAGCGTTCGATTGTCTGATCGGCGCCTACGCCGCCGCCAACGACGCGGTCATCCTGAACTCCGACCACGACTTCGGATACATCGAGTTCGCCACCGACGGCCGCGTCCGCCAGGAATACGTCGCAGCCTGACCAACGTGAGCACTGACCTGTTCAGATGAAACGGGAGCGGCAGCCGTGTTCCATGGTCGCAACGCTGTTCTTTCCGGCCTGCTCATCCAGCCGTATCTCGGCTCGCACGAATCGTGCTCCACACGCCGCCTGCAAGGATCGCGACAATCGAGCAGCCCGTCATCGTCTTGGCGAGAGGCTCTGATCCGGCCGTCCGGACGAGCACGATCGCAACCACTGTGAAGAGCGCGCAGACGGAAGCCCCGACGTTGAGACTGGTAGAGCCTCGCTCGGGTCTGACCTGACTCGTGCCGTTTTAGTGCCCTGATCTGAGGGTGTCCAGGATGGCTTGGGCGTCGCCTTCGGGCGGGGTTGCCGCGGTGATGGGGTGGCCTTGGACGATGATGGTCACGTCGCGCAGGGGTCGGAGGGCGCGGATGATGCGTTTGATGCTGAGACCGGTGCGGTCTTGTAGGTGGCGGGCGATCGCGAGGGCGCAGAACACGATCGTCAAGTGCGCGGTGATCGAGTCCTTCTCGTG
>JAFDWM010000245.1 GCA_018268455.1 Actinomycetota bacterium
AGGCCGACCGAGAGATGGGAGCCGGATCCGCCGCCGGTCGCCGGATGCACCCGGCCGTCGGCGTCGATCACCGCGGGCAGGTACTGCCGGCGACCGGGCGGGGTGCGCCAGTCGACCCCGGCGGGCAGCTGCTGCACCGGGCGGTGGATCTGCGTGCGTCCCTGCAGCCGCAGCAGCGCCGGACGCACGAACACCTCGAACGAGACGGCGACGCTCACCGGGTTTCCGGGCAGCCCGAACAGCAGCGTGCCGGCCGCCGTCGTGCCGAACGCCTGCGGCTTGCCCGGCTGCATCGCCACGGGCACGAACTCCATGGTCGCGCTCATGCTGCGCCGCACCGGCTCATAGGCGCCGGCGCTCACTCCACCGGAGAAGATCACGGCATCGACGCCGAGCGCCTCCGCCCGCGCCACGGCCTCGGCGGGGCCGTCGCCGTCGTCGCCGACCACCTCGCGCAGCACGACCTCCGCCCCGGTCTCGGTGACGAGGCCCGCGAGCAGCAGACCGTTCGACTCGGGGATCTGCCCGCGCTCGAGCGGAGTGCCCGGCGTGACGAGCTCGGATCCGGTCGATACGACAGCCACGCGGGGCCGCCGCGCGACGGCGACCTCCGCGATCCCGACCGAGGCGAGCGCAGACAGCTGTCGCGGCCCGAGCAGCGTGCCGGCGCGCATCGCGACGGCCCCGGCGGCGACGTCCGCACCGGAGCGGCGCACGTGCGCGCCCTCCGCACGCGGGGCGCGCTGCACCACGGCGGTCTCCAGCGAGTCGGCGAGCCCGCCCGCCGTGTCCTCGAACGGCACGATCGTGTCGGCGGCGCTCGGCAGCGCGGATCCGGTCATGATGCGCACCGCCTCGCCGCGTTCGAGCGGCGGATCCGCGGGGCTTCCTGCCGGAAGATCCGCCGTCACGCGCAGCACGACCGGATCCGCCTCGCTCGCCCCGACGACGTCGGCGAAGCGCACCGCGAAGCCGTCCATTGCGGAGTTGTCGAACACCGGCACCGGGTTCGCGGCGATCGCGTCGGCGGCGAGCACGGATCCGCCCGCCTCCGCCAGCGGCACGGTCACGGCCGGCAGCGGCCGCACCGCGGCGAGCACCCGCTGCTGCTGCTCCTCGACCGTGCGGTAGGTGGTGCCGTTGCTCATACGCGCTCCCTCGTCGATGCCGGACCGTGGTGTGGTTCGAGGCTACCGGGCCGACCGGGGGCACCGTGGCGGATGGCAGGCGGGGTTCCTCCGGGACGTTCCCCTGACTCCAGACGCCCTCCCACGGCCCACGCACGGGCAACACGCGGCGGGCGAGCGAAGGTAGGAGGCCCGATCCCGGCTGGCCCCAGGCTGCCAGCCCGGGACGCTCCCCTGACCCCCGACGCCCCACCCGACGCACTCCCCTGACTCCAGACGCCCTTCCACGCCCCACGCGCGGGCAACACGCGACAGGCGAGCGAAGGTAGAAGACGGATCCCGGACGGCCCCAGGCTGCCTGCCCGGGACGCTCCCCTGACCCCAGACGCCCCACCCGACCCACTCCCCTGACTCCAGATGCCCTGCCACGGCCCACGCACGGGCAACACGCGACAGGCGAGCGAAGGTAGAAGACGGATCC
>JAFDWM010000246.1 GCA_018268455.1 Actinomycetota bacterium
CACGTCACCGACTTCCTCGCTTACGGCAACCTGTTCATCGGAAACCTTGCCGACGTCATCCTCGGCGTCGGCGTCGCTCTCGGCCTCTTGCTCTACCTCCGCGGCCCACACCACACCAGGAACGAACAATGATGGTCGCAGAGCATCAACGGCACGCGGCTGCCGGAAGCGCTGGGTCGCCAGGCAACTGGAACGCGGCGGTGGGCGCATGATTCTGTCCTCGGTCCTGCAGGCGATCGGCCTGTTCATCGCCACGAACATCGATGACATCATCGTGCTCTCACTGTTCTTCGCCCGAGGCGCGGGCCAGCGCGGGACCACCGCCCGAATCCTGGTCGGACAGTACCTCGGGTTCATCGGCATCCTGGGCGCGTCCGTGCTGGTGACGCTCGGGGCGGGGGCGTTCCTGCCGCCAGAGGTCATCCCCTACTTCGGGCTCATTCCGCTGGGGTTGGGACTTTGGGCTGCGTGGCAAGCCTGGCGCAACCGCGGTGCGGACGATGACGATGAGGCAAAGGTCGAGGGCAAGACGGTTGGGGTGTGGACGGTGGCCGGGGTGACCTTCGCCAACGGCGGGGACAACATCGGCGTCTACGTCCCGGTCTTCCTCAGCGTGGGCCCAGCGGCCGTGGTGGCGTACTGCATCGTGTTCCTCGCCCTGGTCGCCGCCCTCGTCGGCCTGGGTAAGTTCGTCGCCACCCGCCGACCGATCGCCGAACTCCTGGAACGCTGGGAACACACCCTGTTTCCGATCGTGCTCATCGGCCTGGGCATCTTCATCCTCGTGAGCGGCGGTGCCTTCGGCCTCTGAACTCGTAGCCGACTACGTACATGGCAGCGTGCTGTGATTGCTACCTGGCGGCTGAGTGTCCCAGTGTGCTCCGCGTGTCAGCGGCCCAGACGACGCGCTCGGCGCCGCTGCCTCAACTGAGCCCACGCTGACCGCGTAGGCATCGATCACGCGGTCGGTGCCGGTGCTGAAGGCGTCGCGGATACCACTTGGACCACCACATCGATGAGCCCGGCTCTTGTGTCAGGCACAGCAGGAGGTGGGGAGTTCGTTGCGGAAGAGGTTCGCTGTGAGGCGAATGCCTTCTGCCATGGTGAGGTACGGAGCCCACGTGTCGGCGAGTTGCGTGACGGTGAATCCGGCTTTGATCGCGTAGGTCGCGGCGAGCATCATCTCTCCAGCAGTGTCAGCGAGTGCGTGGACGCCGAGAACCCTCCCGGAGTCAGCATCGGCGACAATCTTGATGCCGCCTCGGGTGTCATGGTTGGCGATTGCGCGGGGCACGTCGGACAGTCGCAGGTAGCGGCAAGCGCACCGGTATCCGGCGGCGATGGCGTCTGCTTCGGTGATCCCGGCGGAAGCGAGCTGGGGCGAGGTGAACAGCACGGAGGGGAGCCCGGTGTAGTCAACATGCTCAGCGCTACCGAGTGCGTTCCGCGCAGCGATCTTTCCGGCCATCGCGGCGACGTACACGTACTGGGGTGCAGCGGTGACATCACCGGCGGCGAACACGGCCGGATTGGTTGTCCGCTGCAGTTCGTCGACGATGACGAAACCACGCGCGTCGGTCGCAATGCCCGCCGCGGCA
>JAFDWM010000247.1 GCA_018268455.1 Actinomycetota bacterium
GATATCGGGACGGTCTACGCAGACCCGCCATATACAAAGGACCAGTACAGCAGATATTACCACATGTACGAGACGCTGTACCGCTACGACTTTCCGGATTCCAGTGGCGCCGGGAGGAATCGATCCGATCGTTTCACGACGGGCTTCTCGCTGAAGACTGCCGTGGTCGCGTCCTTCCATGACCTCTGCCGGAATGTGGCGAGGATGCGGGTACCGCTCGTCATCAGTTACCCGTCAAGCGGATTGCTTGGTGACGCCGGAATGTCTGTCGCCGAGATTGCCAGCCAATACTTCGGTGAAGTTGAGGCTCACTCGTACGAGGCGAATCATTCAACGATGGGTGCTTCAACGGGCGCTTCAAAGAAGTCAGCAACGGAGAATCTATATGTCTGTCTCGTCTGAGCAAGAAGAACAAGCCGAATCATCACAGAACGTGACCGCGGAGTTGCGTGAACTGAATGTGGCTGATGTGGTTCCCAACGCCCGCAATCCGCGACTGGATTTTCCACAAGATGAACTGGATCGTCTGACCGACTCCATCGACTTGGAGGGCGTGCTCGTTCCGATCGTCGTGTACCCCAAGGACGGGAAATACGTTCTGGTCGATGGCGAACGCCGCTTCCGGTGCGCTCGCGACCTTGGGCACGTCAAGATTCCTGCGCTCATCACAACTGAGCGCAGTGACCGTGAAGTGCTTCAGCAGATGTTCAATATCCACCTGATCAGGGAGCCTTGGCGAGACATTCCTACGGCAAAAGCACTCCAGCGACTCGCAGAGGAGATTAACGAGTCCGAGGGGCGCGACCCCAACGACAATGAGTTGCGTGACCTCACTGGACTATCCATCGAACGGGTACGCCAGCTTCGCTACGTAGTTACCCTTCCTGACGAGTGGCAGGACTACATCCGGGAAGAAACGATTCCACTCAACTTCTTCTGGGAGTTGAAGAAGAACGTCATTGACGCACTCCGAAACAATCGGCCGGCGATCCTCGATCAGTACGGTGAAGAACGAGTGAGTAGCGCGTTCGTCCAGAAGCGGCTCGATCAAGTCATCACGGACACGGTGAGCCTTCGTAAAGTCTCGCCGATCATCAAGTTTGCGGCCCAGGACGCAGCCTCGAATGGAACGGGTGAGTCTACGCTCGATACCTCGATTCGTGACCTCATCGAGAAGCCGGAAGCGACCATCGATGACGCCTACGAAGAGACCGTCCAGATGATGGTTGAGGTGGATAAACTCGGGCGACGGACCTCCACGATGGTAGCCGTGTTTGCACGCTTGCTGACTCAGACTGCCGGCACGCCGGACTACGAAGAGGTTCGCCGGCTTGGGCGAGAACTCATCACACAGGTCACTGCCCTGATCGATGCGAATGAGCAGCGCGGCTGAGGTCGAGGGCGCCCTCGTGGAAGAGATCGTCGACGAGCCACCACCGGGGCGGCCCATAGGTATAGGCGATGTGTCGGCCGCTACTGATCGCGTCTGCACAAGCGCGAAGGGCAAGCACTGGGTTCAAGACACGGAGTTGGACCTCGGGAGCAAGCGTTGGAAGCCGAATGCAGTATCCCAAGACGGGACTCAGCTTCTG
>JAFDWM010000248.1 GCA_018268455.1 Actinomycetota bacterium
TCCAGCCCATACCCCACCAACCCATGTGGTCCCAGTTCGGCCCCATTACCCTCACCTCCGAGGTGCTGACTCCGCAAACTCCGGCGGGCAACTGTTGGGGTGGTATCGGCAACTCAGCCGCTGTTCCAGCAATCGTCGAGTGGAGTCTTTGCCTCGATTTTACTTGAGTCCCGATTCCCCGACCATGTGTAATTACTGCGGGTGAATCGGGCGCTGGGAAGCTGAAGATGCGTCTGCACCTGATCGAGGTCTCGTACCGAGGTCGTGTCCGCCCGAGACGAACGGATTGCCAGGTGGTACCCCTGGGAGGTATCGCCTCGACATGATTGAATAGCATGTGCAAGTCAAGTTGCGACGTACCGGTCCGGGAGGTGTTGGAGTGTCAGTTCAAGGCGCCCTCCCCTCGGCCCTGTTCGACCTGAAGCCTCGCCGGTTCATCGTCGCCCTGTTCGCGATCGGTGCACTGCTGCTGTGTGCCTTCCTCATGCACGCCTTCGAGCATGGACAGAACCATGAGACCACGCCGACCGCGGCATCCTTGGTGCATGTCGCGGCTGCCGCGGGGAACCAATCATCGCCGGTCTCCGCCGGTCACGGCACCCAATCGTCAGTTGCGCAATCTGGTGGAGTCGCGGATCATGGCGACGCGTGTGGCGCAGGCTGTGGCGGACACGACGCGATACAGCTCGCCTGCATGCTCGCATTTCTGACGAGCCTCGTGTTCTTCGCCCTCTACCTCACCCGCCTGTTGGCAACGAATGACAGGCTTCGTGAGCGCGCGATGGACGCCATCGTGAGCGCTCGGGCTGGACCTCGCCCAATGACGCCGTCACCACAGGAACTCTCCATCAGTCGGACTTGATCGGTCCGTCGACGCTGCGCACATGCGCACCGCCTCGATTCGCCGACCCAAAAATTCTCCGACACATTGGAACGACTCTTGAAACTCCGAACATTCTTCGTTATCCCTGCCATCCTCACGGCAAGCCTGGTCTTGGCCGGATGCACGGCTGGCTCCGGCGCGTCCGCGCCGCCACAATCAACAACTTCGTCATCCGTGACTGAAGACTTCAACTCCGCTGACGTGATGTTCGCGCAGATGATGGTGCCCCACCACGTACAGGCCGTGGAGATGTCCGACGTGATCCTCGCGAAGGAGGGGATCGATCCTCGCGTCGTCACCCTTGCCGAAGAGATCAAGGCGGCGCAGCAGCCTGAAATCGACGCGCTCAACGGCATGATCGAAGCGTGGGGGATGCCACCGGCCGCGACGGATGGCATGGATATGGGGCATGGCGGCCACATGGACGGCATGATGACCGAGGAAGACATGGCCGCACTCGACGCCGCGACAGGCACAGAAGCGAGCCGACTGTTCCTTGAACAGATGATCGTTCATCACGAGGGGGCAGTGGAAATGGCGCAACTTCAGGTTGACTCCGGGGTGAACCCGGATGCGGTGACCATGGCCCAGGCCATCATCGACGCTCAGAACGTCGAGATCGAGACCATGCGCGAAATCCTCCAGAGCCTGTAGCTCCCCGCTCGGTGCGGGTGACGTTGCTTCCAGTCACGCCCGCACCGAGTCCCA
>JAFDWM010000249.1 GCA_018268455.1 Actinomycetota bacterium
TGATTCCGGTCGGCTTGATGGGTGCGGCCTCACTCATCGGCATGGCGCCTCCCACGGACATGTGGATGGGCCTGTTCGGGATCTGGGCGATCCTTGGTGCCGCAACGTCGTTGATCCTGACGCCGTCGGCTCGGCTACTTCGACGGAACTCGGATGAGACGAACAGGCCAGCCGTGTTCGCCGCGCAGTTCTCGCTGTCGCACGCTTGCTTCATGATTACCTACCCGCTCGCGGGAACGCTCGGCGCGGCGCTGGGCTTGAGCTGGACCGCTGTGATCCTCGCCGGTATCGGCGCGGTAGCCACCACGTTCGCGTTCGCACTCTGGAGGTCGCGTACGCCGGTGGCCGACCACACCCTGAGGTAGCGCCGCCGACGAACTCGCGACAACAACGCGGTCCTCCAGATCGCCCAGCCGCGCTTCAGCCAGCAGAGTGGTTCGGTACTGAGCTAGGCGGCTCGAAGATTTTCAAACCCATCACTGGGAGCACCCACTACCTCAACCCCAGCCCGCGAGCTTCGAGCGTAGCAACGGGATTCGGGGCGCGGCGCGACCGGCCCAGATTCTCGATCTCAAGTCGAGCCGCTTCGGCTCGGACTCGGTCGATCTTCTGGACGGTCCCGTCGGATGGTGCACCGAGCGCGGAGTTGGCAGTGATCTGATAGCGGTCTCGGTAGGCGGCGACCACGAACGCTGCTCGACGCCAGACGGTGGCGCGCTGCGGGTCCGCGGGCTCGCCGCCAAGAGCCGCAATCCACGGCGCCGAGTCAGCGAGGGCCGCAACGAGCACCGCGTCCGCTCGCGCTTCGATCAGGTGACGGCGCTCCGCCAGAGCCTTTTCCATCTCTAGGCTCATAGCGCCAGTTGCCTCGGGGATGAGCCCGGCGATCAGCCTGGGCACCGACTGCCTACGGGCCGAGCGCGCTGGCCTCGCAGTAGCCACAGCGACTCGATGGCGGAGCACTGCGACAATATCATCGGCATCGCCGAAACCACGAGCGTGGACGAGTCGAGGAAGCAGGACCTCCAGGTCGTGATGGTTGGCTTCGGCTCGGCGCAGTTCAGCGGTCAACGGTCCAAAAGCATCCGAGTCGATGACTTCGTCAGCCTGTTCTGCGTTGAGGCCCGATGTCCGCACCAGGGATGCCCAACGGTCGCGTTGCGCGGCCGCAGCGATCGTTTCGTACTCGGCAGCAAGCTGCGCGATCGTGCCCCAGGATTCTTGCTCAGCGGCCATCGTTTCGTGTGCGGAGAGTTCGGCGCCGACGTGCTGGAGCACGCCGTAGAGCACGCTGCGCCCGGTGGCTTCACTGTTGTCCCCCTGATGTGGTCCCGCGTGAGACGAATCCGGCTTGTCGACTGCGACATAAGCAACGTTGGCGGTACGGCCCCTTGTCATGGCCACGTAGAACGTCTCGCAAGTCATCGCCGAATCGACGAGCACGTGCGCTGTATCGGTGGTGAGGCCTTGCGCACGGAAGGAAGTGACGGCGTAGCCAAGTTCGACATGCTCGGCGACGTAGGCCGCTGGCAGGAGGACAGCGGATCCCCGGGAGCGTCCTTCTCGTCGAACGAGCATTGAGCC
>JAFDWM010000024.1 GCA_018268455.1 Actinomycetota bacterium
GGGGCTCGGGATCCGGCTCGGCGGGTGACGTCGCGCTGGCAGGCGGCGCCACGGTCGCGTCGGATGCCTGCTCATCGGCTGCGCGCTCGACGACGGCGACCTCCGACTCATCCTGCAGCGCGGCGTCCTCGGCGGGCACTGAGGGCATCGGCGGGCGTTCGGGCCAGGCCTGCGCCCATACCGCGCGCGCGGCCGTGACCGGCGCTGGCGCGGCCGGTGCCTCGGCGGTCTCGTCCTCGGACGGCTCCTCCGCCTCCGGCGCGACCGTGACCGACGACGTCTCGGGGGCCTCGCCGCCAGGCTCGGGGTGCAGATCCGCGTCCTCGGCAGCGACCTCCGCGGCGTGCGCCGCGACCGGCTCATCCGCCACCGGCTCGTCCGCATCCTCGGCCGCGGGCTCATCCGCTGCCGGCAGGATCGGGTCCTCGGCACCGTCCTGGACGGTCGCGTCCTCGTCGCGCTCGTCGCCCTCGTCGACATGCGTCTGCTCGGCGTCGTTCGCGTCCGTGCCGGAATCGAAGGAAGCGTCGTGTGCGGCCGCGTCGCCGCCCTGCGCGTCCGCGCGATCCTCATCCTCGACGCGATCCTCATCCTCGACGGGATCCTCATCCTCGACGATCTCCGCGACGAGCACCTCGTCGGGTGCCGGCGAGCCGGCAGGGATCTCGATCACGATGTCGGAGACGTCGGCGCCGACATGGATCCGTCCGATGCCGTCTTCCTCGCGGACCAGCGCGGCTGGGTCTGCCTCGAGCACCAGGTCGGGGTGCGCCTCGCCGTCGATCACATCATCGTCGATGAGATCGTCGTCCTCGGCGGTCGGCAGTGCGACGGGCACCTGGGCCGTCGCCTCGCCGAGCAGGTCGATGCCCGCGGTGCCGATGGCACCGGTGCTGTCGAGCACGCCGAGGGTATCCTCGTCGTCCTCGTTCTGCGGGCTTCTGCGTTCTGCGGTCATGAGTATCTCTCCCCCGGCGGTCCGTGCTGTGTCGGAGTTCACCGCCCGCACAAGATTAGTGCACGCCGGGGAAGCGCCCCGGAGGGCCCCGTCTCGCGGGAGCCCTCCGAGCGCTGCTCAGTCGCCGTTCGCGGGGCGGATCACGACGATCAGGTCACCGGCCTCCACCTGCTGGGTGGTGCGGATCGCCAGCCCGGAGACCACGCCGTCGACGGGTGCGGTGATCGCCGCCTCCATCTTCATCGCCTCGATCGATGCGACCGGCTCACCCGCGCGCACCTCGGCGCCTTCCTCGACCTTGAGCGTCACCACGCCCGAGAACGGGGCGGCGACCTGACCGGGCTTGGACGTGTCGGCCTTCTCCGCGGCCTGCACGTCGACGGTGAGGGAGCGGTCGCGCACGAACACCGGCCGCAGCTGCCCGTTCAGGGTGGTCATGACCGTGCGGATGCCCTTCTCGTCCGCCTCGCCGATGGCCTCGAGCCCCACGAAGAGCTGCACGCCGGGATCGATCTCCGCCACGTGCTCCTCGCCGGGAACGAGACCGTACAGGTAGTCGGGCGTGCCGAGCGCCGAGAGGTCTCCGAAGGCGGCGCGGTTGCGCTCGAACTCCGCGGCCGGCCCGGGGAACAGCACGCGGTTCAGCGCCTGGCGCCGCTCCAGGCTCTCACCCTCGAGCGCGCGCTGCTCCTCCGCCGAGATCGGCACGACGTCGACGGAGACCTGCCGCCCTGCCAGCACCTTGGAACGGAACGGCTCAGGCCACCCACCGGGAAGGTCGCCCAGCTCACCGGCCATGAACCCGATCACGGAGTCGGGGATGTCGAAGTTCTGCGGGTTCTGCTCGAACTCCGCCGGGTCGGCACCGGCGGCCACGAGCGCCAGGGCGAGGTCGCCGACGACCTTCGAGGAGGGCGTGACCTTGGGGATCCGCCCGAGGATCCGGTCCGCTGCCGCGTACATGTCCTCGATGCGCTCGAAGTCGTCGGCGAGGCCCAGCGCGATCGCCTGCTGACGCAGGTTCGACAGCTGACCTCCGGGGATCTCGTGGTGGTACACCCGCCCGGTGGGCGCGGGCAGCCCCGACTCGAACGGCCGGTAGAGCTGTCGCACGCCTTCCCAGTACGGCTCCAGGTCGCCGACGGCCTGCAGATCCAGCCCGGTGTCGCGCTCGGTGTGCGCGAGAGCGGCCACGAGCGCCGACAGCGACGGCTGGCTCGTCGTGCCGGACATCGGTGCGGCGGCCGCATCGACGGCATCGACGCCGGCGGCGCTGGCGGCCAGCAGGGTCGCCAGCTGTCCTCCCGCGGTGTCGTGCGTGTGCAGGTGCACCGGCAGGTCGAACCGCTCACGCAGTGCGCTGACCAGGCGTGCGGCCGCTGCGGGCCGCAGCAGTCCGGCCATGTCCTTGATCGCCAGGATGTGCGCGCCGGACTCGACGATCTGCTCCGCGAGGCGCAGGTAGTAGTCGAGGGTGTACAGGTTCTCCGCCGGGTCGAGCAGATCGCCGGTGTAGCAGAGAGCGACCTCTGCGACGGCCGTGCCGGTCTCGAGCACCGCGTCGATCGCCGGGCGCATCTGCGACACATCGTTGAGCGCGTCGAAGATGCGGAAGATGTCGACCCCGGTGGAGGCCGCCTCCCGCACGAACGCGTTGGTGACCTCGACCGGCCGTGGCGTGTACCCGACCGTATTGCGTCCGCGCAGCAGCATCTGCAGCGGGATGTTGGGCAACGCGACGCGCAGTGCCGCGAGCCGCTCCCACGGGTCCTCGGCGAGGAAGCGCAGCGCGACGTCGTAGGTGGCTCCGCCCCAGGCCTCGATCGAGAGCAGCTGCGGCGTCATCCGCGCGGCGTGCGGCCCGACGCGCACCAGGTCGCGCGTGCGCACCCTGGTGGCGAGCAGCGACTGGTGCGCATCGCGATAGGTGGTCTCGGTCACGCCCAGTGCCGCTTGCTCGCGCAGGGCGCGGGCGAAGCCGGCAGGCCCGAGCTCGAGGAGTCGTGCGCGCGCGCCGGCCGGCGGCTCGACACTCAGATCGATCGTCGGCAGCTTGCTGCCGGGTGACGGCGACAGCGGCTTCTCGCCGTACGGCTTGTTCACCGTCACGTCGCCGAGCCAGTTCAGCAGCCGGGTCGCGCGATCCCGCGAGGGGTTGCTGGTCAGCAGGTCCGGCCGCTCCTCGATGAACAGCGTCGACACCTCTCCGGCGACGAACGCCGGGTCGTCCAGCACCGCCCGCAGGAACGGGATGTTGGTCGCGACGCCTCGGATCCGGAACTCGGCGAGAGCACGCTTGGCGCGTGCCACCGCCGCCGGGAAGTCGCGGCCGCGGCAGGTGAGCTTGGCCAGCATCGAGTCGAAGTGCGGGCTGATCTGCGATCCCGCCGCCGTGGTGCCTCCATCGAGGCGGATCCCGGCTCCGCCCGGAGAGCGGTAGGTCGTGATCCGTCCCGTGTCGGGGCGGAACCCCTGCGCCGGATCCTCGGTCGTGATGCGGCATTGCAGGGCGGCGCCGCGCAGCTGGATGCTGCCCTGGTCCAGGCCCATGCCGTCGAGCGTCTCGCCCGCGGCGATCCGGATCTGCGACTGCACGAGGTCGACGTCGGTGACCTCCTCGGTGACCGTGTGCTCGACCTGGATCCGCGGGTTCATCTCGATGAAGACGACCTCGCCGGCCCGCTCCCCCGCCGTCTCGAGGAGGAACTCGACGGTCCCCGCGTTCTCGTACCCGATCGACTTCGCGAAGGCCACGGCGTAGCCGTGCAGCGCCGTGCGGATCCCGTCGTCGAGATTCGGAGCCGGAGCGATCTCGACCACCTTCTGGTGCCGGCGCTGCACCGAGCAGTCCCGCTCGAACAGGTGCACGGTGTGCCCCGTGCCGTCCGCGAGGATCTGCACCTCGATGTGCCGCGGGCGCTGCACGGCCTGCTCCAGGAACACCCGAGCGTCGCCGAACGCGCTGCCGGCTTCACGCATGGCCTCGGCCAGCGCCGGCGCCAGCTCGCCGAGCGACTCGACCCTGCGCATGCCGCGCCCGCCGCCGCCGGCGACCGCCTTCACGAAGATGGGGAAGCCGATGCCCTCGGCCTGCGCGACCAGTGCGTCGACGTCGTCGGACGCGTCGGTCGAGCGCAGCACCGGGACGCCGGCGGCGACCGCATGCTGCTTCGCGGTCACCTTGTTGCCCGCCATCTCGAGCACGTGTGCCGGCGGCCCGATGAAGGCGATGCCGTTCTCGGCCGCCCTCGCCGCGAGCTGGGGGTTCTCGGACAGGAAGCCGTAGCCCGGGTAGATGGCGTCCGCGCCGCTCTCCTTCGCGACCCGGATGATCTCGTCCACGTCGAGGTAGGCCCGCACCGGGTGCCCCACCTCGCCGATCTGATAGGACTCGTCCGCCTTCTGACGGTGGATGGACCCGCGGTCCTCCCAGGGGAACACGGCGACGGTGCGCGCCCCCACTTCGAACGCGGCACGGAAGGCGCGGATGGCGATCTCTCCGCGGTTGGCCACAAGGATCTTCTGGAACATGGCACCTCGAACACTGGTTCTGCGCGGCGACGCGCAACGGGGGCTGAGTGTGCCCTCAGCCTAGGGGAAGGTAACGTGGTCTTCGTGCACGTACTCAGCGTCAGTTCCCTCAAGGGCGGTGTCGGCAAGACCACCGTGACCCTCGGCCTCGCATCCGCTGCCTTCGCCCGCGGCGTCCGCACCCTCGTCGTCGACCTCGACCCTCAGTCCGATGTCTCCACCGGCATGGACATCCAGGTCGCCGGCCGGCTGAACATCGCCGACGTCCTCGCCAACCCCAAGGAGAAGACGGTCCGTCAGGCCATCACCGCCTCCGGCTGGGCGAAGGTGCACCCCGGCACGATCGACGTGCTCATCGGCAGCCCGTCGGCGATCAACTTCGACGGCCCTCATCCGAGCGTGCGCGACGTGTGGAAGCTCGAGGAGGCACTCGCCGCCGTCGAGGCCGACTACGACCTCGTGCTCATCGACTGCGCGCCCTCGCTGAACGCGCTCACGCGCACCGCATGGGCTGCCAGCGACCGCGTGATGGTCGTGACCGAGCCCGGCCTGTTCTCGGTCGCGGCCGCCGACCGCGCCCTGCGCGCGATCGAGGAGATCCGCCGCGGGCTCTCCCCGCGCCTGCAACCGCTCGGCATCGTCGTGAACCGGGTGCGCCCGCAGTCGATCGAGCACCAGTTCCGCATCAAGGAGCTGCGCGACATGTTCGGGCCGCTGGTGCTGAGCCCGCAGCTGCCGGAGCGCACGTCGCTGCAGCAGGCTCAGGGTGCCGCGAAGCCGCTGCACATCTGGCCCGGCGACTCCGCACAGGAGCTGGCTGCCGACTTCGACACCCTGCTCGACCGGGTGATCCGCACCGGCCGCATCGCGGTGAACGACGACGCACGTCCCTGATCTCCCCGGGCGTCGCACGCCATCATGACGAGAGCCGGTCCCCGCGGGGGCCGGCTCTTTCCGTTGCGCTGTGCGTCGTCAGGCGGTGCGCCTGGCGCGCCGGGCGGCGAGATCGTCGACCGGCTCGGGAGCCAGCGCGTCGAACTCGACCAGTGTCGCCTCGACTTCGTGGAACACCTTGCCGACCGCGATGCCGAAGACACCCTGGCCCCGGCTGAGCAGGTCGATCACCTCATCGTTCGAGGTGCACAGGTACACCGATGCGCCGTCGCTCATGAGCGTGGTGCCGGCGAGGTCGCGGATCCCCGCGGCCCGCAGCTGGTCGACGGCGGTGCGGATCTGCTGCAGCGAGATGCCGGTGTTCAGCAGCTCCTTGACGAGCTTGAGCACGAGGATGTCGCGGAAGCCGTAGAGACGCTGGGATCCGGATCCACTCGCGCCGCGCACCGTGGGGACGACCAATTCGGTGCGTGCCCAGTAGTCGAGCTGCCGGTAGGTGATGCCCGCCGCGCGGGCGGCCACGGCACCGCGATAGCCGACCTCGTCGTCCATCGCCGGGAGCCCGTCGGTGAAGAGGAGCTCGTCCCCGAACGAAGGTGCGTCGCCCCGTTCCTCGGCGCTCATGGCATCCTCCTCATGTCTCAACCACTACCTGAAAGTCGATGTCTCCACGCTAGATCAGCGAGGCATCTGCGACAACGACATCCGGCCCGTGGCGAAGGTGTGTCGCAACCAGTTCGTTACGACAGCAGCCGGCCGATACCGTCCTTGACCAGGAGCGCGCGCACCTCGTCCAGACGCGTGGCCAGCTCCGGTGCCATCTCGCTCGCCCTGGCGCGCGACGGGGTGTCCGTTCTGCGCAGCAGCGCCGAGAGCGCGGACTGCACCAGGGCGACGTCGCGCTCGGCGCTCTGCCGCAGTGGACGAAGGTGCCGGGGGCCGATGCCGTGACCGTCGAGCGCCACGAGCGCGCGCAGCAGCGCCACCGCCGTCTCCGGGTAGTTCTCGGCCGCGGGGAGCATGCCGCTGGAGACCGCATCGCCGAGCAGCGAAGGCGTCGCTCCCGACGCCGCGACGAGCTCGTCCCTCCGGTACCGGCGAGGACCGGAGACGATCGACGTCGGCAGCTCCGCTGCACCGCCGGACGCGTCGAGCGCGTCCAGGTGCTCGCGGATGACCTTCAGTGGCAGGTACTGATCGCGCTGCAGGGTGAGCGCCACGCGGATCCGGTCGAGATCGGCCGCGGAGAACTTCCGGTACCCGGATGCGGTGCGCACCGGGGTGACGATCCCCTTCTCCTCCAGGAAGCGCAGCTTCGAGGCGCGCACATCGGGGAACTCGGGCGTCAGGCGCGCGAGAACCTGGCCGATGCTCAGCAGTCCGGTCGGGGCTGCGCGCTCGGCTGCTGCGCCTGCCATCAGGCGATCGCCTGGCCGAGGTCGGCAGGAGAGGCGAAGAAGTTCAGCCGGAACTTGCCGACCCGCACCTCATAGCCGTTGTGCAGTTCGCTGCGGTCGACCCGCTCGCCGTTGACATAGGTGCCGTTCAACGAGCGCTGATCGACGATCTCGAATGCCGTGCCGGTGCGGATCACCTCTGCATGCCGGCGGGAGACGGTCACGTCGTCGAAGAAGATGTCGGCCTCCGGGTGACGGCCGATGGTGGTCACGGCGGTGTCGAGCAGGTACCGGGCGCCGGCGAGAGCGCCGGAGCGGACGAGCAGCAGCGCGGATCCGGAGGGCAGCGCCGCGATCGCGGCCAGCTCGACCTCGGTCAGCTCGGTGCCGAACGGGACGAACGACAGATCGGAATCATGTCCGAACGTCTGCGTCGTGTCGTTCAACGGTTCGCCACCGCGACGGACGGCGCCTTCGGGAACGTCGTTCTCAGTCACTTGTCACCCCTCCTCTGGCGTTCAACCCTATCGGATGGCTGGGTCCCCCGGGAGCCGGATCCGGGGGCGCGCGTGCTCGTCCACGGCGGGTACGGCGGGCGATAAGCTGAGAACATGCCACACTACGACGTCGTCATCCTCGGCGCGGGCCCCGGCGGCTACGTCGCCGCCGTCCGCAGCGCCCAGCTCGGACTGTCCACCGCGATCATCGAGGAGAAGTACTGGGGCGGCATCTGTCTCAACGTGGGGTGCATCCCCTCGAAGTCGCTTCTCAAGAACGCCGAGATCGCGCACACCTTCAACCGCAAGGCCGAGTTCTTCGGCATCTCCGGTGACGTGCACTTCGACTTCGGCGCGGCGTTCGATCGCAGCCGCAAGGTGGCGGACACCCATGTCAAGGGCATCCACTTCCTGATGAAGAAGAACAAGGTCGTCGAGTACGACGGCCGCGGCACCTTCACGGGCCCGAAGGCCATCTCGGTGGCGAAGTCGGACGGCACCACCGAAGAGGTCACCTTCGACAACGTCATCATCGCGACCGGATCCACGGTCCGCCTGCTGCCCGGCGTGCAGCTCAGCGACAACGTCGTGACCTTCGAGGAGCAGATCCTCACGCGGGACCTTCCCGAGTCGATCGTCATCGTCGGCGCCGGCGCGATCGGCATGGAGTTCGGCTACGTGCTGAGCAACTACGGCGTGAAGGTCACGATCATCGAGTTCCTCGACCGGGCCCTGCCGAACGAGGACGTCGAGGTCTCCAAGGAGATCCAGAAGCAGTACAAGAAGCTCGGCGTCGACATCCTCACCTCGACCGCGGTGAAGACGGTCACCGACAACGGCTCGTCCGTGCACGTCACGTACGAGACGCGCGACGGCGTGCCCGGCGAGATCACCGCCGGCAAGGTGCTCATGTCCGTGGGCTTCGCCCCGAACGTGAACGGCTACGGCCTGGAGAACACCGGCGTCGCTCTCACCGACCGCGGCGCCATCGACATCGACGACCACATGCGCACCAACGTCGAGGGCATCTACGCCATCGGCGATGTCACCGCCAAACTGCAGCTCGCGCACGTCGCCGAGGCTCAGGCCGTCGTCGCCGCCGAGACCATCGGCAAGGCCGAGACCATGACGCTCGGCGACTACCGGATGATGCCGCGTGCGACGTTCTGCCAGCCGCAGGTCGCCAGCTTCGGCCTCACCGAGGAGCAGGCGCGCGCCGAGGGCCGCGAGATCAAGGTCGCGAAGTTCCCGTTCAGCGCGAACGGCAAGGCGAACGGCCTGGGCGAGCCCGTCGGCTTCGTCAAGCTCATCGCCGACGCCGAGCACCTCGAGCTCATCGGCGGCCACCTGATCGGCCCCGACGTGTCCGAGCTCCTGCCCGAGCTGACGCTGGCCCAGAAGTGGGACCTCACCGCGCTCGAGGCTGCGCGCAACGTGCACACCCACCCGACCCTGTCGGAGGCGCTGCAGGAGGCCTTCCACGGTCTCGCGGGCCACATGATCAACCTCTGATCGGATCCCGATCTGGCCGAGGGCCGGTCACGCATGGTGCGTGGCCGGCCCTTCGCCGTTCCTGCACCGTCACAGACCGCGCATCGTGACCAGTCCTGTCGCCCACTCCCGGAACGGGGCGGATCCGAGGGCGCGGATCACCGCCTCGCGCGCCGTCAGCGGAAGACCGCGCGACGGGGCGCCCATCGCCATGTAGAAGGCGCAGCGGCTCTGCGCGGTCCGCGCAGCCCGGAGCGCCGCACGCGCGTAGTCGCCGAGATCCGCCTCGCCCTGGCCCAGCGCCGAGCGCAGCGCCGCGGCCAGGCGGCCGGCATTCACCCAGCCCAGATTCATCCCCTGCCCGCCGATCGGACTGATCTCGTGTGCGGCGTCCCCGAGCAGCACCGTCCTCCCCCGGACGGGCATGCGGGTCAGGTGCTGTGCCGCGACGAACGCGACGGGGACCACCCCGGATCCGATCGCCGGGTCGTCACCGGTGCGCCCCCGGATCGCGGCGCGGAAGCCGTCCGCCGAGGAGAGATCGGATCCCGCCGCCGCACGCACCACCCACCGCCGCATCCCGCCCGGCAGGGGGAAGGACTCCACCAGGCCGCCGGGCTCGCAGTGCAGCAGCGCTCGCGTGCCCGCCGACGGATCGGGTACATCCGCCATCGCGTAGCCGGCCCGGCCCGGCCTGCGGCGCCAGTCCGACCCGAGCGTCGCACGCAGGCCGCTGTGCACCCCGTCGGCGATCACCGCGAACGCCGCGGTGATCTCGCGCCGCCGGTTGCCGACATCGACGCGGACGCGGACGAAGCCGCCCTCGTCGCGCACCGCACGCACCGTGCGTCCCGCCTGCAGGGCCCCCGGCGCCAGCTCGTCGAGCCGCTGCCGCAGCAGCGCATGCGTCCGCTGCTGCGGCAGCACCCGCACCGCGCGGTCGGCGGGGAACGAGAGCGAGGCCAGCACCCTTCCCCGGCTGAGCACTTCGCCGCCGGAGAGCGCCAGCGCTTCGGCCCGCACGGCGGCGCCGACGCCCGCCCGATCGAGCATCGCCAGTCCCGGCGGATGGATCCCGATCGCCCTGCTGCGCAGATCGTCTCCGCTGCGCCGCTCGCAGATCACCACGTCGATGCCCTGCTGTGCGAGCAGGCAGGCCAGCAGCAGGCCCACGGGGCCGGCGCCGACGATCACCACGTCATGATCGCGCACAGGGTCAGCGGCCGTCATGGCGCTCCCGGCGCAGCTCGAGACGGGACGGGAACCCGCGGCGCACGGACCAGCCGGGCGGGGCGACCGCCGCAAGCTCCGCCGGGGTGTAGGAGCGGCGGATGCTCGTCAGGCCGTCGGCGCGGATGAAGGACCCCGACAGCAGGTTCCTCGCGAACGGCCAGGTGCCGGCCGCGAACGCCGCGTAGGCGAACCGGCTGCGGGCGATGTCGTGATGCACGACCAGACCGGTGGCGCCCGCGAGACGCGCGGTGTCGGCGAGCATGTCCTGCAGCTCGGCGGGATCCAGATGATGCAGCAGGTGGTTCGAGAGCACGATGTCGTAGACCTCCCCCGCGCGCACCAGATCTGCCACCGTCGCGCAGCGGTGCACGATCCCGCCGTCGGATCGCCGGTGCTGCGCGGATGCCCAGGCCACCGCGCGAGGATCCGCGTCGAGCGCGGTGATCTCCGCGACGAGTCCATCCCGGAGCAGCCGCGCGGCGAGCCCCCGGCAGAGGTCCCCGCCGCCGGATCCGACATCGAGGATCCGCACGACGCAAGTCCGCGCCCGCGGCCGGACGTCCCTGCGATACACGGCACCCGGCCGGGAGACGACGGCGTTCACGAGCACGAAGCGCCGGTACGTGCGCTCCAGCGTCCGCGGATCCGCCGCGGGATCGTCCATGAGCTCGTGCACGTCGACGGCACGCGCGGAGAGGTCAGCCCGCATCGCCTTCCGCGCCCGTCACGGTCAGCAGCGCGCTCTCCGCCGTCAGCCCCGGCCCGAACGCCATCGCCGAGACCCGGTCGCCGGGCAGCGTCGCCGCATCGAGCAGGATGCGGCGCAGCACGAACAGCACGGTCGCGCTGGACATGTTCCCGTACTCCCGCAGCGTCTCCCGTGCGGGCCGCAGCTGCGCGTCACTCAGCCCCAGCCTGTCCTGCACCCGGTCGAGGATGCTGCGCCCGCCGGGGTGGATCGCCCAGTGCGACACCGCCTGGCCGATCCGCCCATCTTCGAACGGCGCGCTGAGTGTGCCGGCGTAGAGCGGCCGCAGCGCGTCGACGATGGTCTCGCCGATGATCTGCGGGACCGCGGTCGACAGGATCATCTCGAATCCGCGGTCGCCGATCGTCCACGCCATGTCCTTCTCGCCCTGGGGTGCGATGGCGGTGTGGAAGCGGTCGAGGCGCAGTCCGCGCGCGGTGCTCGGCCGCGCCGTGACGATGCCGGCCGCCGCACCGTCGGCGAACAGCGAGGACGCGACGATCACGTCCGGATCCTCGGAGGAGCGCAGGTGCAGGGTGCACAGCTCGACGCTCGCGACCAGCACGACCGCCTCCGGATCGGCGGCACAGAACTGGCTCGCCATGCACAGCGCGGGCATCGACGCGTAGCAGCCCATGAAGCCCAGGTGATAGCGCTGCACGGACTCGCGCAGCCCCAGCGCACGCACGATCGCGTACTCGGGGCCCGGCGCGTGGAATCCGGTGCAGGAGACGGTGATGACGTGCGTGACGTCGGCCGGGGCGATCTCCGGATCCGCATCGAGAGCGGCGCGGGCGGCCGCGATGTAGAGGTCGCCGGCCTCGCGCACGTAGATCTCGTTGCGCACCGCGGTGGTGGGCGCGAGCAGCAGCCCGGCGTCACGGTCGAAGAAGACCGGATCCGGGGAGCTCCGATCGAGCGTGAGCTCATCGATCACCGTACGGCGGCTGTCGATACCCGAGCCGTCGAAGGAGGCGGTGACGATCCGGCGGGCGAGCCGGGACAGGTCCGGCTGCGCGGCGAACACGTCACGCGTCTCGGGCTGGGGCAGGATCGTGTCCGGCACCACCGTCTGCAGGGACCTCAGCACCGCCGGGCTGCTCATGATGCCACTCAAGCACCGGGCGCGTGGAGAAGGAAGGCTCGGCCGTCTTCTCGTCGGCATCTGCCAGGTTCGCTCCCGGCGTCGGGCGTCTCAGAGCCCCAGGGCTCTGCCGAGCTTCGAACCGGAGCGGGACTCGCGCCCGCCGACCTCGGCGACCGCCCGGCCGACCGCGGCGAAGAACGCCTCTCGGCCCGCATCGTCGGCGGGCGCCGCGGGACCGAGCTCCATCTCCCACTCCCGCCATTCGCGCGGTGAGCCGCCCGCCGCACGCAGGTCGGTGCCGCGCACGTGGTCGTCGACGAACTCGGCGACGACGCCCGCGGGGCCGGTGAGCAGGTAGGCGGTGCGGGCGTTCTCGATGCGGGCCAGCGGGAGCAGCGGATCCGTCGCCCACTGCGCGATCAGCGCGGCGACCGCGGCCGGCGGCTCCTCGGACTCGCCGAGCGGCCAGCCCAGCTCGAGCCGGCCGTCCTTCGTGCGGGGTCCCTTCACGTGCCACCCCTCGTCGGGCCCGCCCGTGCGGCGCCGCAGAGCGACACCGGAGCGGGCGAGGTCCGCGGTGGCGGTGTCGAAGTAGCGGGCGTCCAGGGCACGGACCTCGCCCGCCGTCACCGCGTCGACACCGGGGATCGCGTCCCACGACGGCAGCGGTGTGCTGTCGTCGACGTCGTACTTGCGCTCGACCTCGACCGTGCGAGACGGCTCAGACATCTGCGGGGTTGAGATCGTCCTGAGATCCCTGGTACCAGTACTCGATCTCGGTGGGGCCGTCATGATCGCCCGTGTGCGTCGGCTCCCCGCGCTTGTTGTACACGAGCAGCGTCTCGCTGTAGGGGACCGCGATCTCGTCGTCCACCGATCCGAGAGGGATGATCTGCCCGTCCAGCGGGCCGCCGTGAAGCCGTGCGAGTGCCATGTGCTCACCCTAATCCCCGACACGGGCGCGGTTCGATCACCCCGCCGCGACGCCGAGCGCGGCTCCGACGATCATCCACGGGCCGAAGGCGATGTGCGTCGATCCGGTCGCACGCCGGGTCACGATCAGGGCGAGGGCGTGCACGGCGCCGAGCACGAACGCGGCGGCCGCCCCGACCACGAGCGCCTGCCAGCCGTGCCAGCCCAGCACGAGGCCGATGAGCGCGGCGAGCTTCACGTCCCCTCCGCCCATCCCGTTGCGGCTGAGCAGCCGCAGCAGCGCGTAGAACCCGCCGAGCACGAGCATCCCGCACAGCGATCCGAGCAGCCGAGCCCCGCCGCCGGAGAGCAGGGCGTCGGCGCCGGCGAGCAGGAGCGCCGCGGCGAGCGCCGGCAGCACGATGCGATCGGGCAGCCGGTGCGTGCCGATGTCGATCACGATGAGCCAGGCCCCGACCGCGAGCAGCGCGACGTGCGCGAGCACGATGAGCAGGGCGACCGGATCCATGTCGCAAGGCTCGCAGATCGGCGCCCGCGCCGGATCCGGGGTGTGGATAACCCGCGCACGGATGTCGTCCCCGCCCTCCCCCGCCGCGTCTGCGGACGGCGCCTGGTAACCTCGCGGTCCATGGATCCGATCCCTTCCACCCCGCTGCACGCGGCGGTGCACCGGCTGCTCTCCTCGATGTACGAGGACTACCTCCGCGGCGATCCGTCGGCGATCGACGCCCGCCTCATGGCGGACGTCACGATCTTCGACTCCGCCGCGGATGACCTCGTGACCGGCCTGCGAGAACTCGCCACGCTGCGACGCGAGCGGTCGTCCCGCCCGGTCGATCCCGACGCGCCGGTCTGGTCGGAGACGGCCCTGACGATCTCCGATCTCCGAGTGCGCGAGATCGGAGACACCGCCGTCGCGACCTGGTGGCTGCGCGTGGACGGGACGGATCCGGGCGGAGCCGCGGTGTCTCCGGAACTGTCCCGCAACACGGCGGTGCTGCAGTCTCACCCGGACGGCACACTGCGCATCGCCCATCTGCACGAGGACGTCCGCCAGGAGGCCGGCCTCATCGTCTGAACGAGCCGTTCGCCGCACTCGACCGTGGGCCCGCAGGGTGCGACCCTGCGGGCCCACTCCATTCCGGCTATGTCGGATGTACGGATTATCGTCTTCCTTGCTGTTGCAGTATTCGAAGAGATATTCGAGAATGGAGTGCATGCGGATGGCTCTCGGTTCCATGGTCGCCCCCGCCGCCGACATCGACGGACGGGCCGGAGACGTGCTCCGCCTCCGCCGCGAGATCACCCGCATGCAGCGTCGACGCAGCGATCTGCCGCTGATCCCGGTGCCCGCCGCGCTCGCGCCGATCCTCCCCGAGGGCGGGCTCCAGGTCGGCACGACGTATTCGCTGTCGTCCTCCCCCGGTCTCATCGGGGCGCTGCTCGCCGGCGCCTCGCGCACCGGCGCCTGGTGCGCCGCCGTCGGCATGCCCACCCTGGGCGTGGAGGCGCTGGCCGGGCACGGCGTGGAACTGGAGCGCCTCCTCCTCGTCCCCGCGCCGGGCCCCCGCTGGCTCTCGGTCGTCTCGGCCCTGAGCGAGGTGGTGCCGCTCATCGCCGTGCGCCCCGTCACCGCCGTCCGTGAGGCGGAGGTCAGCCGGCTCGGCGCGCGGCTGCGCGACCGCGGCTGCACGCTGCTGCTCGTATCCGGCCCGGTCTCGGCAGGCACCGCCGGATCCGGGGCGTCGGTCTGGCCGCAGAGCGAGGGCACCATCCACGTGCACGATCCGCACTGGCAGGGCCTCGGCGACGGCTGGGGCGCCCTCCAGGAGTGCGAGGTCACGGTCACCGCGCGCACCCGCCGCTCCCCCGTGCCGCAGAGCGTGCGTGTGCGGCTGCCGGGACTTCACGGCACGATCGAGGCCGTGCCTGCGGCATCCACGGCACCGCGGCTCGTGCCGCTCCCGCTCGTCGGAGACGAGGAACGGGTGTTCCTCGGAGACGAGGAGCGTGCGCTCCTGGCGGTGGCCGGATGAACGCCTCGAGCCAGGAGCCGGTGCGCGTGATCGTGCTGTGGTTCCCGGACTGGCCGCTGCGCGCGGCGCTCGGTCCCGGAGCCGACGAGCCCGCGGCGATCCTGCACGCGAACCGGGTCATCGCCGGCAACGCCGCGGCGCGCGCGCAGGGGGTGCGGATCGGGCAGCGCCGACGCGAGGCGCAGGGACTGCTGCCGGCCCTGCGCATCCTGCCCGCAGACCCGGCACGGGACGAGCGGGCGTTCCTGCCCGTGCTGCGCCTGATCGAGGCGCAGGCCCCGGGGGCGCAGCTGCTCCGCCCCGGCCTCGCCCTGCTCCGTGCCCGCGGGGTCGCCCGCTTCCACGGCGGCGAGACGGAGGCCGCCCATGCGCTGCATGCTCTGCTCGCGGCATCCGGGCACCCCGAGGTGCGGATCGGGATCGCGGACGGCCCGTTCACCGCCGAGCTCGCGGCGCGCGGGGCGGATCCGGTGCTCGTGGTCGATGCGGGCGCGTCCGCCGCGTTCCTCGCCCCGCTGCCCGTGCAGGCCCTGCAGGATCCGGAGGTGGCAGGGCTGCTCACCCGCCTCGGCGTGCACACCCTCGGCGAGCTCGCCGCCCTCGGTGCGGCTCGGCTGCGGGAGCGCTTCGGCGAGCACGGAGCGCGTCTGCACGCCCTCGCGGCAGGCGCGGACTCCCGCCCCGTCGTGCCGCGGCCCCCGGATCCGGAGCTGGCAGCGGAGGTCGAGTTCGAGACACCGCTGGGCCAGTCCGACCAGATCGCCTTCGCCGTCCGGCAGAGCGCCGACGCCGTGCTCCTCGCCCTCGGGCGGGCCGCACTGGTGTGCACGGAGGTGCGGATCGATCTCACCGATGACGACGAGCAGGTGACCTCCCGCACCTGGCTGCATCCCACCTGCTTCGAGGCCTCCGACCTCGTCGACCGGGTGCGCTGGCAGCTCGAGTCACTGGCCTCCTCCGCCACCGGCGACGCCGACGAGGCGCACCGCTTCCGGGGCATCGTCGGGGTGCGGATCGTCCCGATCGCCGTCGACGACGCCGCCCACCACCAGCCGGGCCTGTTCGGATCCGGCACCGACGAGCGGCTGCACCACGCCGTCTCCCGGGTGCAGACCCTGCTCGGACACGAGGGTGTGGTCACTGCGGTCGTCGCCGGGGGGCGCCTCCTCTCCGACCGCCAGCAGCTCACGCCCTGGGGCGAGCGGGCTGTCCCGGCACGCCCCGCCGATCAGCCCTGGCCGGGGCAGCTGCCGGATCCTCTCCCCGCAGAGGTGTTCGTGCCGGCCCGGCCGATCGCGGTGTGCGCATCCGACGGATCCCCGATCACGGTCGACGCCCGCGGGCTGCTCTCCGCACCGCCCGCAACGGTGGACTCCTGCGCGGTGCGCTCCTGGGCGGGTCCGTGGCCGGTGCGGGATCGGCGCGGGGATCCGGCCGGTGCGCTCCGCGGCGAGCGCCTGCAGCTCGTGGACGCACAGGACAGGGCGTGGCTCGTGCTGCATGTCGCCGGCACCGCCGCCGAGCGCTGGCTGGCCGAGGGGAGGTACCACTGATGGGCTTCCACAACCCCGACATGTCCTGGTCGGCGCTCGAACGCACCCTCAGCGGCAAAGCCCCCGGAAGAGAAACTGCGCACGGCGCCGATCCGCTGCATCAGCAGCTCGCCGTCGACGCCCCCTCCCGCATGCACAAGCGCCCGCCGATCCGGCTGGGCCGGATCCCCCGCCCGGCCGATGCCGTGCCCTACGCCGAGCTGCACGCGCATTCCTCGTACTCGTTCCTCGACGGGGCCTCCTCCCCCGAGGATCTCATCGCCGAGGCGCAGCGACTGGGCCTCACCGCCCTCGCGATCACCGACCACGACGGCTTCTACGGCGCCGCGGCCTTCGCCGAGGCCGCCGAATCCCTCCTGAACGCGCAGGCGGATGAGCCCGTCTCCGGTGCGCCGCTGCAGACGGTGTTCGGCGCAGAGCTGTCGCTCCCCGGCGCTGTCCAGGAGGGGCCCGGTGCCCGGGAAGGCTCCGCCCGCCGTCCGCCCCCGGAGCGCCGGGGCCTTCCGGATCCGCTCGGCGAGCACCTGCTCGTGCTGGCCCGCGGCGAGGAGGGCTACCACCGGCTGTCCGCCGCGATCACCGAGGCGCAGCTGCGCGGGGGCGAGAAGGGACGCCCGTTCTACGAGATCGAGTCGCTGGCGAACCGCGCAGAGGGGCACTGGACGATCCTCACCGGGTGCCGCAAGGGCGCCGTCCGCTCCGCCCTCGAACGGGAGGGCCCCGAGGGGGCGGAGCGGGCTCTGCGCTGCCTCATCGACCTGTTCGGCGCGGACCGTGTGGCTGTCGAGCTCATCGACCACGGCGATCCGCTGGACAGCCGTCGCAACGACGCTCTCGCCGACCTCGCCGCACGTCTCCGCCTGCCCGTCGTGGCGACGAACAACGTGCACTATGCCACACCGGACCGGGCCGAGCTCGCCGAGGCGATCGCCGCGGTGCGCGCCACCCGCAGCATGCGCGAGCTCGAGGGCTGGCTGCCCGCGCACGGTGCGGCGCATCTGCGTTCGGGGACGGAGATGACCGCGCGTTTCGCCCGCTATCCCGGGGCGATCGCGGCGGGCCTGGAGATCGCCGAGGCCTGCGCCTTCCCGCTGCACCGCGCCAAGCCCGCGCTGCCCACGATGGCCGTCGCCCCGGGAGAGACCCCGATGAGCCATCTGCGTGCGCTGGTCTGGGCGGCGGTGCCGGAGCGATACCCCCCGCACTCCACCAGAGAGCTCACCGCCGAGGGACGCACCCGCATCGCGCGGGAGCTGGACGTGATCGAGGAGAAGGACTTCCCCGGCTACTTCCTCATCGTGCACGGGATCGTGGACGAGGCGAAGCGCCGCGGGATCCTCTGCCAGGGACGAGGATCCGCGGCCGCGAGCGTGGTCTGCTACCTGCTCGGCATCACCGCGGTGGATCCGATCCTCTACGGTCTGCCCTTCGAGCGCTTCCTCGCCACCACCCGCACCGAGGAGCCCGACATCGACGTCGACTTCGACTCGGGGCGCCGCGAGGAGATCATCCAGTGGGTCTACGAGACGTACGGGCGGGAGAACGCCGCGCAGGTCGCGAACGTCATCCAGTACCGTCCGAAGAACGCGGTGCGCGACATGGCCCGTGCGCTCGGGCACTCGCCCGGCCAGCAGGACGCCTGGTCACGCCAGGTGGAGCGCTGGGGTCTGGATCTGAGCCCGGTGCCCGACCACGACATCCCGGAGCAGGTGGTCTCCTATGCCGACGAGCTGCTCCGCGCGCCCCGGCATCTGGGGATCCACTCCGGCGGCATGGTGCTCACCCGGCGCCCGGTCGGCGAGGTCGTGCCGGTCGAGCACGCCCGCATGGACAAGCGCACCGTCATCCAGTGGGACAAGGATGCGGCGGCGTGGATGGGCCTGGTCAAGTTCGATCTGCTCGGGCTCGGGATGCTCGCCGCGCTGCGGCACTGCTTCGATCTGGTCCGCGAGGCCACCGGCGAGGAGTGGACGCTGGACAGCCTGCCGAAGGAGGAGCCGGCGGTCTACGACATGCTCTGCCGCGCCGACACGATCGGCGTGTTCCAGGTCGAGTCCCGTGCGCAGATGGGGCTGCTGCCCCGCCTGCAGCCGCGGGAGTTCTACGAGCTCGCGATCCAGATCGCCCTCATCCGCCCCGGCCCCATCCAGGGTGGAGCCGTGCACCCGTTCGTGCGTCGCAAGCTCGGCCGGGAGAAGGTCACCTACGCGCACCCGAAGCTGGAGCCGGTGCTGAGCCGCACGCTGGGCATCCCGGTGTTCCAGGAGCAGCTCATCCAGATGGCGACGACCCTCGGCGACTGCAGCGCCGACGAGGCGGACACGCTGCGTCGCGCGATGGGCTCCAAACGAGGCCTCGAGAAGATCGACAAGATCAAGGAGAGTCTGTACAGCGGCATGCGCCGGCATGGGCTGGACGAGGCGAGTGCGGACCGCATCTACGCGCAGATCCAGGCCTTCTCCGATTTCGGCTTCGCGGAGTCGCACTCGCTCTCATTCGCGCTGCTCGTGTACGCCAGCTCCTGGCTCAAGCTGCACTACCCCGCCGCGTTCCTCGCCGGCCTGCTGCGCTCCCAGCCCATGGGGTTCTACTCCGCCGCGACCCTCACCGGCGACGCCCGCCGGCACGGGGTCGAGGTGCGCCGGCCCGACATCGGCCTGTCCGGGGCGACGGAGACCCTGGAAGCGGTGGATCCGGCGGCGACCGGCCGCACCGGACGGGAATCGTGCACGCATCAGCTCCCCGCACGCCCGCCGGGCGTGAAGGCGAAGGCGTTCGACCCGAAGGCCCCCGACGAGACCGCCGCGCACCGCAGGGACGGCCGCTACGCCGTCCGTCTCGGGCTCGCCGGCGTCACCGGAATCGGCGAAAAGACGGCCGAGCGGATCGTCGCCCAACGCGATGCCCACGGACCGTACCGGGATCTGAACGATCTCGTGCGGCGCACCGATCTCACCGCCGCCCAGGTCGAATCGCTGGCCACCGCCGGCGCCTTCGACTCCCTCGGCTTGCAGCGCAGGGAGGCGATCTGGCTGGCCGGATCCGCCGCGGAGGACCGCGCCCGCTACCTGCCGGACACGGTGGTCGCCGTGCAGCCGCCGTTGTTCGGCGACCAGACCAGCTACGAGATCCTCACCGCCGACCTCTGGGCGACCGGGGTCTCCACCGACGACCATCCACTCGCGCACTTCCGCCCCGAGCTCGACGCGCGCGGAGTGCTGACCTCCTCCGCCCTGCGCACCTACGAGAACGGCCGGCGGGTGGAGACCGCGGGCCTTGTGACCCACCGGCAGCGCCCGTCCACGGCGGGCGGTATGACCTTCCTCAATCTCGAGGACGAGCACGGGCTCGTGAACGTCATCTGCACGCAGGGGGTGTGGCTGCGCTACCGCCGGATCGCCCGGGAGTCACCCGCGCTGATCGTGCGCGGCATCCTGGAGCGCTCCCCCGAGGGCGTGACCAATCTGCTGGCCGACGCGTTCGAGCCGCTGCGGGTGGGCGTCGCGCATCATTCCAGGGACTTCCAGTGAGCGTTGTCGAGGCGCTCACCAGAAACGCGGCTGCTCCTCCTGCGGAGGACGATCCGTGCCGCCCCAGATCGCGGCCTGAGCCTTGGCCGCGGCCGCCGCCTCCTCGGCTCCCTCGAGCGCGATCGCGGATCCCCGGAGGTCGACGGCCCCGCCAGGGACCGCGTCGAGCACGAGCTCCGTGACCACTCCCTCCTCGGTCGCGAGCACGCTGCACGCCTCCACCCGGCCGCGCCAGGGCAGCGCTCCGAATTCGGGCAGGACGGATCCCGGCACGCGGTAGGCGACGCCGGTGGTCAGGTCGCGGATGCGCACGGCACGGGACTCCTCGTCCACCGCGACGATGCGTCCGACGCCGAGCGGCGCGGAGAGCGGGAGGATCAGGGTCACGGACATGGGTCCACCTTCGTTCAGAACGGTTCCGCTGGCAAGCCGTCCGGCTCCGCCGAACGGTCAGCCCCGCGGGAGCTCGACCGCGGCCGCCGAGGAGACCAGTGCGTCATAGTGGCGGTCGACGTAGAGCAGGGGCGCGCCGTGTGCACCCTCGATCACGTCGAGCACATCGAGCAGCACGAGCGCCGAGGGGCCGACCGGGTGCGTCTCCCGGATGGTGCCGCGCACCGCGACACGGGCCGTCGGGAGGAACGGCTCCCCCGTGGGAAGCATCTGAAAGCCCTGCTCCGGAGTGAAGCGCGGCTGGCCCGAGCGGGCGAACGCGTCGGCGATGGGCTCCTGCCCCGCGACGAGGAAGTGCACGAGCACGCTGGGGGCGGAGAGGATCCCGCCCGCACTGCCCGTCGCTCGCGTGACGGAGAAGACGAGCACGGCAGGGTCGGCACTCACCGAGGCGACGCTCGAGAGCGTGAGCCCCACGGGGCCGTCCTGGGCGATTCCCGTCACCAGCGCGACGCCGGCGGGGTGATGCCGGAACGCCCCCTTGAACTTCTCGGTGACGTCGTTCTCCAGGCCCGGGGTGCTCATCGTGCTTCTCTCTGTCGTTGCTCTGGACGCAGCATTCGCGCCTTCCTCAACGGTATGCCCGTTCTCGAGGTGCCGGATCCGATCTGACGTCCGAGGTCCGTGCTGAGATGGCCTCATGACGACGGGGACGAAGATCGACCTGACCAAGAGCCTGGACGGCTACCGGGCGCGCGCCGGCGAGTTCCGCCTCGTCGATCTGCCCGAGACCCGCTATCTCGCGATCGATGGGCACGGCGACCCGAACACCGACCCCGCCTACGCCGCCGCCCTCGAGGCGCTGTACCCGGTCGCCTACGCACTGAAGTTCGCCAGCAAGCGGGAGCTCGACAGGGACTACGTCGTCCCGCCGCTCGAGGGTCTGTGGTGGGCGGACGACATGGACGCGTTCACAACCGCACGCGACAAGTCGCGCTGGGACTGGACGATGCTGATCCTCATCCCCGAATGGATCCAGGACGCCCTCGTGGAGGCGGCGATCGCCGCCGTCCGCGCGAAGAAGGCACCGGCGCGGCTCGATGACCTGCGAACGCTCTCCCTCTCGGAAGGGCTCTGCGTGCAGACGCTGCACGTCGGATCCTTTGATGACGAGGCGCCGCTGCTCGAGCGCCTGCACGACGAGGTGATCCCGGAGCAGGGTCTGCGTCTGGCGGGCCTGCACCACGAGGTCTATCTCAGCGATGCCCGTCGGGTGGCTCGCGAGAAGCGCCGCACGATCCTGCGCCAGCCCGTCGCCCCGCCTGATTGAGCGGTGTCGCGGCTGCCCACCGGATTCCGCGTCTCGACCCGGCTACAGCCCGAGGATCTCCACCGCCATCTCGCGCATCTCGACCTTGCGCACCTTGCCGGTCACGGTCATCGGGAACGCATCGACCACGTGCACGTACCGCGGGATCTTGAAGTGCGCGAGCCGGCCCGCGGCGAACTCGCGCACGGCCTCGGCGGTGAGCGGTGCGGCGTCCGGACGCATCACGATCCACGCCATCACCGCCTCTCCGTACTTCTCATCGGGCACGCCGATCACCTGCACGTCGCCGATGTCGGGGTGGCGGTACAGGAACTCCTCGATCTCGCGTGGATAGATGTTCTCCCCTCCGCGCAGGATCATGTCCTTGATCCGTCCGACGATGTTCAGCCGCCCGTCCTCATCCATCGTGGCGATGTCGCCGGTGTGCATCCACCGGCCGACATCGATCGCCTCCGCGGTCTTGTCCGGGTCCTCCCAGTACCCGAGCATCACCGAATACCCGCGGGTGCAGAACTCGCCGGGGACGCCGCGCGGGACCACGAGCCCGTCCTCGTCGACGATCTTCACCTCGACGAACGGCATCACCTTTCCGATGGTCTGCGTGCGGGCGACGAGATCGTCCTCGCGCGAGGTCATCGTCGACACCGGTGAGGTCTCGGTCATGCCGTAGCAGATGGCGACCTCCGGCATGTGCATCTCGGCGACCACACGCTCCATCACCTCGACCGGGCACGGGGATCCGGCCATGATGCCGGTGCGCAGCGAGGTGAGGTCGAACTCCGCGAAACGCGGGTGTCCGAGCTCGGCGATGAACATCGTCGGCACGCCGTACAGCGCCGTGCACCGCTCGGCATGAACCGCCTCGAGCGTCTTCTCCGGATCGAACACCGGCGCCGGCAGCACGACGCACGCGCCGTGCGAGTGCGCCCCGAGCACACCCATGACCATGCCGAAGCAGTGGTACAGCGGCACCGGAACGCACACGCGATCCTGCTCGGTGCAGTGCACGCCCTCGCCGACGAAGAACCCGTTGTTCAGGATGTTGTGATGGGAGAGCGTCGCCCCCTTGGGGAACCCGGTCGTGCCCGAGGTGTACTGGATGTTGATCGGCTGGTCGAACGTCAGACCGGCAGCGCACGCGGCGAGCGCCGCCGGATCGGCCGCGGCTCCCGCGGCGAGCGTGTCACCCCATGCCTGCGTGTCGAGGAACAGCACCTCGCCGAAGCCGATCTCGGCCAGCATCCCGGCGTAGTCGGTCGCGCGGAAAGACGTCGCGCTGACCATGAGACTCATCCCGGACTGCCGGATCACGTACTCGACCTCGCTGGTGCGGTAGGCGGGATTCACGTTGACGAGGATCGCGCCGAGTCGCGCAGTGGCGTATTGGGTGAGGATCCACTCCGCGCAGTTGGGCGACCAGATCCCCACCCGATCTCCCTGGCCGATCCCGCGGGCGCGCAGCCCCAGCGCGAGCCGGTCGACATCCGCGCGCAGCTCGGCGAACGTCCAACGGCGGCCGGAGGCGGACTCCACGAGCGCCTCACGGTCGGGATGCCGGTCAGTGATCCGGTCGAGCATCTCGCCGATGGTCTGACCGAGCAGGGGGACGGATCCGACGCCGGACGAGTAGGAGATCTGTGCTTCATCGCGCATGCGCACAGCATCCTCCGCGGACAGGCCCACCGGCACCCCCGAACGGGGGTGGACTCCCTTGTTCGAGGGTGGCAGGGTGGGCGACAACGGTAGGGGGTCGAGATGGAGCCTTCGTTGAAGACGGCGGTCGCCGCGGTGCGGCACGACACCGGCCTGCCCGTCGCCTTCGCCGGTTTCGTGGACGACGATGCGCGCGCGTACGCCATCACCGAGACGGCGGGCTGTGCGACGACCGCGCTCAACGGCCTGCTGATCCGCGCCGGCAACGGCCTCGGCGGCCGAGTGCTCGCCGACGCACGCATCCAATCGGTGGCCGATTACCTGCACGACGGCGAGATCACACACCAGTACGACGGCCCGGTCGCGCGCGAGCGGCTGCGCGCAATCGTCGGGGCACCTGTGATCGTGGACGGAACCGTGCGCGCGGTGCTGTACGGGGCGCTGCGCACCACGGCCGACCTCGGCACCCGGACCCTCGACATCATGCGCGAGACCGCCAGACGGGCCGCGTTCGACCTCGCCGTGGCCGAGGCGACCGCACAGCAGGTGCGCACACTGCAGACGGCGGCGCTGCTGCGTGCATCGCATACGACGCCCGCTCATCCCGAGTGGGAGGCTGTGCGGATGGCGCACGCAGAGCTGCGGGCGCTGGCCGGCACGGTCGGAGATGCCGGGTTGCGCCACAGCCTCGACCGGATCGCATCGCGTCTCACGGCCGACGTCGCCGCGACGGATCGGCCTGCGCTGACTCCGCGCGAGCTCGATGTACTGGCGCTCGTGGCTGTCGGCTGGACGAACGCGGAGATCGGCCTCAGGCTCGATCTGCGCGCGGAGACGGTGAAGAGCTACCTGCGGGCGGCGATGCGCAAGCTCGGCGCGCACCGGCGCACCGAGGCCGTGGCCCGGGCGAGGGCTGCGGGCGTCCTGCCCTGATGCCGCACCGGGCGGGCCTCTCGCTCAGGTTCGCAGAGGCCGCACCGTGAGGATCTGCTGCACGGTTCCGATCGGCCCGTGCTCGTCATGCAGCACCGTGTCGGTGAGGCCGAGACCGGTGGAGCCGACGGAGACCGTGGTGTCGAACCCGATCCACTCGCCCTCCGGCACCCCGAGCAGGTGACAGGTGAGATCGACGTTCGGGAACGCGACCTCGGCCGGTGACATCCGCAGCGTGAGCCCGTTGGCGAAGTCGACCATCCCCAGCAGGCGGGCGGTCATGCTGACGGACTCGCCTTCCAGGAGCGGGAGCTGCGGCCGCAGCCATGCCCGCACGTGCCCCGGCTGCTGCTGCCGGCGTCGGAAGTCCACACTGCGCACCGCACCACCCTGCCAGTGATCGCCCATCGCCCACGGCTCGAGCTCGTCGAGGCCCGGCATCGCGGGCAGTGCGCTGCCCGCGAGCGCACCGGTGTCGGCGGTCTGCATCATCCAGGCGCGCGCGATCACGGCGGGTCGCGCGTCATGGCTCAGCACCGCCTCGACGAGTTCGATCGTGCGGCCGGGCCGCAGCACGCGGACCGCCAGGTGCACCTGTTCGAGCGGGATCGTGCCGAGAATGTCGTACGAGATCCGCCCGAGCTGAAGCGCGCCTCCGCGGCGCTCCCGGTGGTCGCGCTCGACGGCATGCGCGATGAGGCCGAGCACCGGTGCGATGTGCTGCTCCTCGGTGCTCCAAGCGCCCTCCACGGCACGGGTGGGCTGGAACGAGGACGCGTCGATGCGCTCGAAGTAGGCGGGCATAGTCGGATCCTACGTCCCGTGCCACGCGGTAGCCGCCCCCTCCGCTCCCGGCCGCCGTAAGCTGATACCGATTCAGCCGAATGGACACGGCGGCATCGAGGCCGCGAGGAGGGAGCCGGCGCGATGAGCGATCTCGAGGAGAACCCGACTCTCGCGCTGCTCGAGCCCGGTCAGCCCTGCATCGGCGTCGAGGTGCTCACGCCGCGCGAGGTGCCACTCGGCGGCCCCCGCGCGATGACCGTCTACCGCACGCTGCCGCAGAAGCAGCGCTCGCTGGTGGG
>JAFDWM010000250.1 GCA_018268455.1 Actinomycetota bacterium
CGCGGCAGCCGGACTCGGATCCGCCACGATCACAGGGTCCGGATCCGCGTCCGACGTCTTCGCCCGGCACCGCCGCCCGCCGTTCTGCGCCCAACTTCGGAGCAGACGGCCGACACGCCGATGAATGCACTCCGGTCCCCGGCGCGTCGGCACGCAGCTCCGAAGTTAGGTCGGATCCCGCGGCAGCCGGACTCGGATCCGCATCGATCACAGGGTCCGGATCCGCGTCCGTCCTCGGCACCGTCGCCCGCCGCTCTGCGCCCAACTACGGAGCAGACCGACGACACGCCGATGAATGCACTCCGGTCCTCGGCGTGTCGGCACGCAGCTCCGAAGTTGGGTCGGATCCCGAGGCAGCCGGACTCGGATCCGCCACGATCACAGGGTCCGGATCCGCGTCCGACGTCTGCGCCCGGCACTGTCGCCCGCCGCTCTGCGCCCAACTTCGGAGCAGACCGCCGACACGCCGATGATCGGGCCTAGGCCGTGTGGATTAAGTCTGATTTGATCCAGATCAGTGTGGCGGCCAACGCGATGGCGGCACGGTAGCTGCGGGTGGTCTTGTCGGAGCGCATCGCGATGCCGCGCCACTGCTTGAGCCCGTTGAAGCAACGCTCGACGACATTCCGACCGCGGTAGCGGGTCTTCTGCTCGTCACCGAAGTCGATCGGACGGCCCGGCTTGCGTCGGCGGTGCGCGACCTGATCGTCACGCTCGGGGATCGTCGCCGCGATCCCCTTCTCCCGCAACCACGCCCGGTTCTTCTTCGACGGATACCCTTTGTCGGCCATCACCCGGTCCGGTCGTTGCCGCGCCCGCCCGGTGTCGCGGGGCACGCAGATCTCATCCAGCGTGGTGGTCATCATCGTGGTGTCGTTGATGTTCCCGCCGGTGATCACCCACCCGAGAGGACGGCCGCGGCCATCGCAAACGAGGTGAATCTTCGTCGTCAAACCACCCCGCGACCGGCCGATTCCGTGGTCAGCGGGCTCGTTCCACGGATTCTTGTGATTCGACAGATCCCCCTGTGTCCGCGTCGCGGCGGAGAGTCGCACCGTGCTGATGCACGCGCGCGATCGTCGAATCGATCGAGACGACCCAATCAAGCTTCCCTGCGGCGTCGGACTGCTTCTGCACCTCGGTGAGCAGCTTCTCCCAGGTGCCGTCCTCGGCCCAACGCGCGAACCGCTTGTAGATCGAGTTCCACTTCCCGAACCTGTCAGGCACATCCCGCCAGGGCGCGCCCGTGCGGTACTTCCACGCCATGCCCTCGACCGCGAGGCGATGATCCGCCCACGGCCGAGACCGCCCCACCGGGACCGGCATCAACGGCGCCAACACCGCCCACACATCATCCGAGATCTCCACACGCGTCACACATCAAGACTCGCCCATGAACCAGCCAAGCGACTTAATCAACACACCCTAGGAAGGCAAGAACACATGGAATCCAAGGACGCTTCCATCAGCAGGCGCAGCCTGCTGCGCGGGGCCGCGCTCGCGGCCGTGATGGTGCCGCTGGGC
>JAFDWM010000251.1 GCA_018268455.1 Actinomycetota bacterium
GACCGCGCTACGACGCGCACTGCCGTAGACTCCGCGCGCTTGTGGTCGCGGGCGCTGTCGACACAACCCATCCGGGCGAGGGCATCGGCGGCGAGGATTGTACCGTGCAGCGTGCGGAAGTCCTTCGCCGTGAAGTCGCCACCGGTGACCGCACGGACATGCGCGTTGACGTCGGCGGGGGAGAGATGTCGATGTCGTCGACCAGCTTCATACCAGAGGAGCGGAGACCGGGGTGAGCCTGCGGCAAGCACCGTCAGGCAGTCGGCAAGATCTGCGTCGTCGATCTCCAGATGCGCACGCTGGCCGCTCTTCGCGGGAAACGACAAGGTGACCAGCGAGGCGGTGATCTCCGCATCCCGGCGGCGTAAGGTCGTCAGCCCGCGGCTTCCATGGCGCGCGAGATAGCGATCCGATCCGATCCGCAGCGCTGAGGCATCGAGGAGTCGGAAGGCAACCGCGAGGGCATGATCACGGTCGAGCGCATGGCGCCGCAATGCCGGCGTGATCTGCGAGCGCGCGTGGGGGAGTGCTTCCGCCAACGCGAGCGCGCGAGCGAACTTGTCCCGGTCTTGACGCGCCCGCCAGCGCGCGTGATAGACGTACTGTGTACGCCCGGCATCGTCCGTACCGACGGCCTGGATATGGCCGAGCGGCTCCACCGTGATCCACACCTCTTGCCACGCGGGCGGAATGACGAGTGCATGGATGCGGTCACGGTCGGCGGCGGGAGCATCGTTGCCGTCGTCGTCGAGATACCGGAAGTACGCTCCGGCGCGTACGCGTCTGAATCCGCGGTCCACGCGTGGTCGAACGCGCTTGAGCCGGGCCATGGTCAGAGGTGAACCCGGTCCGGGCCAGCCGGGCGGCCTCGTGCAACGCCATCCATGAGATCAACCCCACATCGGAGCCCGACGCTTCGGAAGCGGGTTGACTCGCCATCGAGTGGTGACTAAGTGCTCTACTCGCAACGGCGCGCAAGTGCAAGGCCCTCGGAACCACGCCGCGGCTTTGAGACCGTGGACCAGGAGGGTGCGCCCGGGGCGCGCTCGGCAGGGGGTGATGTCGTTGAGCACTCAGCGCACGCGTCGCGACTTGCGGTCACGGGATCGGAACGAGACGCCGGAGGAGCGAGCGGACCGCAACTGGAGTGAGCTGTTGCAGGAGTTCCGCGTCACGCAGACCGGCACACAACTGATCGCGGGGTTCCTCCTCACGTTGCCCTTTCAGCAGCGATTCTCCGTGTTGAGTACCGACGAACTGGCGACGTACATGGCACTCGTCTTCCTTGCGGCACTTGCGACGGGCATCGGGCTGGCGGTGGTGGCGTTGCACCGCGGGCTCTTTCATCGGCATCGTAAGCCGCTGCTGGTCTCGACCGGGGACAGGCTCCTGCGGGTGAACGTCGCATTGACCGCGCTGCTGACCTCCGGCATCGTGCTTCTGATCGCGGAGGTCGTGCTTCGCAGCAGGGTGGTGGGCTGGGTATGCGGGGGATCCGTATTCCTGGTGCTCGCTGTCCTGCT
>JAFDWM010000252.1 GCA_018268455.1 Actinomycetota bacterium
ACCAGCCCGAGCACCGCGCCGAGGCCGAATGCGAGCCGCCAGCCCAGGTTGGCCGGAAACACCGCGGTGTTCAGCAGGAAGACAGTGAGGATCGCGCCGAACGCGGTGCCTAGCCAGTAGGAACCGTTGATCACGAGATCAACCGTGCCGCGCCGCCGCGCGGGGATCAGTTCGTCGATGGCCGAGTTGATGGCTGCGTACTCGCCTCCGATGCCCGCGCCGGTGAAGAAGCGGCAGGCGAAGAAGAACAGGGGCGTGAACGAAAAGGCAGTGGCCACTGTAGCGAGCAGATAAAGCCCGAGCGTGATCATGAACAGCTTCTTCCGGCCGAACCGGTCGGTGAGGTGGCCGAACACGAGTGAGCCGAGGCAGGCTCCGGCCACGTAGATCGCCGCGGCCTGGCCCACCTGCGCGGTCGTCAGTCCCAGCCCGCTGGACCCCTCGGTCAACCGGCTGCCGATGGCGCCGACGATCGTCACCTCGAGGCCATCGAGGATCCAGACCGTACCGAGTCCCACCACGATCATCCAGTGCCACCGCGACCATGGCAGCCGGTCCATGCGCGCCGGGATGGTCGTCGAGATGGTCTTCAGCTCGTTAGGCATGATCCCTCCCTGCAGGTACGGCGTCCGATGCGCCGACGGGGGCAGATTAGGAGTCCAGTGCGCGGCTCGAGAAGGGCCTTGACGTGGCGGGGATACCGGCGTTCGGATCGTGGAGCTTCACGAACCGGGCCTGTCGAAGCCGGGACCGCCTCAAGTGGGACTGTCAACCCCATCGTCGTCGAGGTCATTCGCCCCTACAGTCGGCATCCCCGTACGAAAGGATCCGCCATGTCCCAGAACCCATCCTTCCCGCTCGTTCCCTCGAGCGACTCCGAGGACGACCCGGATGTCGAGACCAAAGAGGTCGACGGCGAGCCGGTGATCGATCCCGACGCGAATGACGACCTCATCGACAGCGCCGCCGCCGACCGCTTGGCGGCGCAGAACGGCGACGATCCTGACGAGCCGTGAACGGCAGCATCCCACATTGGGTCGTCCACGCCCTCCCGGACGCCACGCGGGCGACTGAGCCGTTCTTCTGGAACGGCATCGAATTCACGCGCGGCCAACGCGTGGTCCTTCCGACTCCGGTGTGCGCCGGTTCCGGTTGCGGCGAGCCTGACGCCGCGTCGTGCTCAGCCATTGCCCGCAGCCACAGGCATCCCGCTGTCTTCACTGGGTGTGGTCACTCAGGGTCTGGTGGTCCGAGGTCAGGTTGTATCGGCGGCGGGTTGTTGATGAGAAGGGTGTGCACCTTCAGGTACGCAACCACCTCGTGGTTCGAAGGCGCCAGGGCCTGCGTGGTCACCGTTTCGGCGATGATCTGGCTGTTCGCGTTGAGGAGCATCGTCGCCTCGACCTCGTTGCCGTCTGTCCCGAGCGCTCGAATCGTCACGGTGTCGCTGCCGTTCGATCTGGCGAGCGCGGCAGCATATTCGACGAGCGAGTCGGCGAGCTCGTCATCGACG
>JAFDWM010000253.1 GCA_018268455.1 Actinomycetota bacterium
AATCCCGGACGCAGCTCCACCGTCGCTATCCGTCGAAGATCCAGGGCTCTCGGTACTCCGCCCTCTCACCGAGGGCGTCTACGAGCGCGCGCGGACACTCGAGGCGATGCTCGTCGGAGTCGCTACCGCGGTAGAAGCTGAGGGGCGCTCTACTCGTGAAGACGACGTCGATGCGATAGCAGGTGTAGACCCGCTGGGGCTCCGGGGCGAACACTCTCTTCCCTTCGGGGTTCTCGACGCGACCCGAAGTGACGAACATCTTGAAGGACGCTTCGCCGTCCGTCGAGTCCTTCTGGAAGTCGTAGAAGACTGCTGTGCCGCGGTCGTCAGGGACGCTCTTCGGGGCGCGCTTCTGGTCCCAATAGACGAGCACCGCCGACAGACGCTCGAACAGATCATGCGCCGTGACCACGCCCGCGCGGGTCAGCTCTCCGTACATCTCGTTCTCTGCCGCATCCAGCTGCCGCGACAGCACGGGATCCGGGACCTCCCGCGCCGTCGAACACGCCGTCGTGACGCCGGTCAGGACGCACGTGATCATGAGCGCGGCCGCGGCGCGCCTGACTCGCGCCCCTGCAGTGGGGAACCGAACCCGTGTGCCCGTCGAGCCCGGCTGCGAAGGATCGGTCACCGACCCATCATCGGCCAGGACGTCCACTCTGTCGAGAAGGCTCTGCCCTGGTCAGCATCCGATCCGGCGATCTCGTGAACCGGGAGTCCGCAGAAGATGCGGGCATCAGCCGATCTTCGGGATCAACCGGCCACTGGTGCGATACCAGGCGACCTCTCCGTTCGCGCCGCGCACGAAGTCGGACCGGGGTGAGAGCGGGCTTGCGCCCACCACGTGGTCGTCGCGGTAGAAGTCGACGTACTCCGGCGCCGCCTCGTCGGCCGCCGTGCCATCCGGATTCAGCGCGCGGATGCGGAGCCGACCGTCCTCGGCGGTGAATTCGAGCGTCGCCCTCGCCGTGTTGCCGTCCGGCCCGATCTCGGCGAGGTCGTACCGGCCTTCGTAGGGGGCCAGCTGCGCCGCGGTTCTGGTCTGCGGCTCGGCCGGCAGGTTGTGCAGACCGGCGAACCGCGACAGCGCCCAGTCGTCCTGGAAGAAGCTGCTCAGGAGCTTCGGCCCGTCCTCGGAGTTCGTGAGCATGGCGATGCCGAATTTCCGCTCGGGCACGAAGAGGAATCCGCTGTGCTGTCCCGGCCAGTCGCCGCCGTGCTGGACGACCGGGACGCCCTCGGCGGTCGGCCGCAGCCGGAAGCTGACGGCATACCCGTCGATCTCGATGAAGATCGTTCCCCCCGGGCCCGGATGCGAATGCATCGCCTCGAACGAACCGGGACTGAGGACGACCCCGCCATCGGGTCCGGTGCCGTCGCCCAGGTGGAAGCGCAGGTAGCTCAGTTGATCGCGAGCGCTCGAGATCAGAGCGCCGGTGGGGTCGAGCGACCGCGGGACGTACCAGAATGACGGATCCAGCACCGCCTTGCCGTCGAC
>JAFDWM010000254.1 GCA_018268455.1 Actinomycetota bacterium
TCGCCGTGCTCGGGCTCTACGACGCCGCGGAGCTGCGGTACGTGCTCGGTGCGCTGGTCGCCGCGGACCTGCTCGCCGACGGGGAGGCGGATCCGGCCGCGGTCGAACGCGCCGGATTCTTCGGGTGCGAGCAGGATCTCGAGGACGAGGTGATCCGCGCGGCCGGATCCGACGCCGTGATCGACACCCTCGCCGCGCGCGGCGAGCTGGCCCTGTTCCGCGTGTTCCAGGGACAGCCGGCGCAGCGCGTGCGGTCGGTCGAGGCGCAGCTGCATCGGTTCGCCGGCACCGCGAGCGGCCGCAAGGCGCACTTCGCCGCCGACGTCATCGCGACCCTTCCGGCGGACCGGATCCCGGATCCGCTCGCCCGACTGCTCGACGCGGTGGCCGCGACTGGGTGACGGCCGACGGCCAGGCGCCGTGTCGGCAGCCGGGCGCCTGCCGGCGACGCCCAGGCGTCAGTGCGCGGTCGTCAGCCCCAGCGCGTCGTGCACGATCACGGCGGCGGCGCGGGCTCCGGTGCCGGCGGCGACGATGAGCTGCTGCGGGCCTGGGGCGGCGGCGTCGCCGGCCGCGTACAGGCCGGGCACGCTGGTGCGTCCGGATCCGTCGGTCACCAGGTGCCCGTCCGGGTCGCGCTGCGGATGGATCCCCGCCAGGAAGGACAGATCGAGTGACCACTCCGGGCGCACGAAGCCGCCCTCGATCGGGATCCGGGTCCCCTCCTGCAGCTCGACGGACTCGATGCGGCCCTTCTCACCGTGCAGGGCGCGGATCCCGCGACGCTCCACGGCGATGCCGGCCGCGGCGAGCTCTGCCTCGGAGACCGGGTCGATCAGGTCGAGGCCGTTCGTGAAGACGGTGAGGTCGCTGCTCCACCGTGCGATCAGCCGGGCACGGTCGGCGAGGTCGGCCGACGCGCCGAACAGGGCGATGGGGCGGTCGCGCAGCTCGAAGCCGTCGCAGGCGGCGCAGCTGAACAGGGTCACGCCGTAGAAGCCGCGCAGATCGGGCACCGGCGGGAGGGTCTCGTGCAGGCCGGTCGCGAGCAGCACGGTCTGTGCGCGCACCGACTCCGATACGACCGGGCGGGCCGTCGCCCGCCCGATCTCGACCGTGAACAGGCCGCCGCCGACGCGGGTGATCGAGAGCGCGCGGAACCGGGTGCGGATGTCGACCGTCGGGTACGCCGCGAGCTCCTCCCGGGCGAGCTTGCGCAACTCGTGCGGGGGGATCCCGTCGCGGGTGAGGAAGCCGTGCGAGTTCACGGTCGCGGCGTTGCGCGGCCGATCCGCGTCGACGACGAGCACCCGGGCCAGCGAGCGGGCGAGGTTGAGGGCGGCGGACAGCCCGGCCGGGCCACCGCCGATCACGATCACGTCATATGGATCCGCGTCAGTCATGTCCGTCTCCCTGCGGCGGCAGGGCGGCGACGAGCGGGTGGTCGAACGCGTATGCGCCGACCTTGGCGGCGC
>JAFDWM010000255.1 GCA_018268455.1 Actinomycetota bacterium
CGCGCCGGCGGCGGTCACCGTGCTCGCCCTGATGTTCGTGAGCCTGCTGGGCGGCGTGATCGTGCTGGAGATGGTCTTCAACCTTCCCGGTCTCGGGGTCGCGACGCAGCAGGCCTCCCAGGTCGGCGACATCCCCATGCTGCTGGCCATCACCCTGACGACCGTGATGTTCGTCGTCGTCGTCAACTTCCTGCTCGACCTGGTGCTCGGCTGGATCAACCCGAAGGCGAGGATCCGATGACCACCGGAGTCATCTACAGCAAGAACAAGTCCATGCACGCGGGGGGCCGCGCCGCCAAACGCCAGTCCCGCAGCATCGCCCGACGGTTCTTCACGCACCCCGGCGGGTACATCCCGCTGGCGATCATCGCGCTGGTCGTGCTGCTGAGCATCCTGGCCCCGGTGATCCAGCTGCACGACCCCGCCTTCATCGACTACAACATCGTGAACGCGATGCCCAGCTGGGCGCACCCGCTCGGCGGCGACGCCGTCGGCCGCGATGTCTGGGCCCGCCTGGTCTGGGGCGGCAGGGAGGCGTTCATCGGAGCCCTGATCGTGATGGTCGTCGGCCTCGGCATCGGCGTGCCGGCCGGACTCATCGGCGGCTACTACGCCGGCTTCACCGACACCGCCTTCAGCTGGGTCAGCGACGCGATGATGGCCGTTCCCGGCATGATCGTGCTGCTCATCGTCGCGGGCGGCACCAACGGCAACATGCTGATCCTGATGGCCGTCATGGGCGTGTTCATGGCGCCCGGCTACTACCGGCTCACACGGGCCGCGACCATCGCCGTGCGCAACGAGCCCTACGTCGACGCCGCACGCGTCTCCGGCGTGAGCAACCGTCGCATCATCGCCTCGCACATCGCCCGCGTCATCGCGGCACCGATCATCATCCAGACCTCCCTCACCGCCGGCGTCGCGCTGGGCATGCAGGCGGGCCTGCAGTTCATCGGCATCGGCGACTCGCTCGCTCCCAGCTGGGGCGCGATGATGAGCGACGGCATGAAGGCCATCCTCAGCAATCAGTGGCTGATGGTGCCACCGGCCTTCGTGCTCGGCATCGTGATCGCGTCTTTCGCGATCATCGGCTCCACGCTCGGCCAGATCACCGGCACCCGCAGCGAGAAGGTGCGCCACCTGAGCCGCGCCGCACGGCGCAGCATCCGCGCCGCCGCGCTCGCCGACGCGGCGTCCGCCCCGGTCGAGACCGACGCGGACGTGGTGGCCAGGGTGAGCGGCCTGAAGGTCACCTACGCCCTCGCCAGCCGCGAGACCGAGGTGCTGCACGGCGTCGACTTCGCCGTCAAGCAGGGTGAGGTGCTCGGCATCGTCGGCGAATCCGGCTCCGGGAAGTCGCAGTCCGTGTTCGCGCTGCTGGGCCTGCTGCCCTCCAACGCGATCGCCGAGGCGAGCGGCCTGTGGATCAACGGCGTCAACGTGCACACCCTGCCCACCGCGCAGCGGCACGCCCT
>JAFDWM010000256.1 GCA_018268455.1 Actinomycetota bacterium
AGCGCCGACGCCGAGGTGCGAGACGGGTCGTACCGCACCAGCACGGTGCGCGCGGCGGGCACGAGCTCGATGACGCCGGGGACATCGGCCCAGGCGAGGTGCCGGCGGAGCGCCTCGTCGAGGTCGTCGAACTCCGTGAGCAGCGCGCGGTCGGAGGCGGTGAGGATGCGCATGGCCGGATCAGATGCGCGGCGGCGCGACCTCGACACCCGCGCGGTCCAGGGCGATGCGCACGGCGCGTGCGATGACGACAGCGCCGGGAGTGTCACCGTGCACGCACACGCTGTCGGCGGCGATCGCCACGCGCTCGCCGGTGAGCGCGGTGACGGCACCGGTCGTCGCCAGCGCGACGACGCGCGCGGCGATCGCCTCCGCGTCATGCAGCACCGCACCCGGTTCGGTGCGGGGGACCAGGGTGCCGTCCGCACGGTAGGCCCGGTCGGCGAACGCCTCGCGCAGCACCCGCAGCCCGCGCTCAGCGGCCAGCTGCAGCACGCGGGAGCCGGGCAGGCCCATCACGGCGAGGTCGTCACCGGCGGCCACGATCCCGTCGAGCACGGCGGTGGCCTGCACCTCGTCATGCACGATGCGGTTGTACAGCGCGCCGTGCGGCTTCACATACGAGACGCGCACACCCTCCGCGGCCGCGAGCGCACGCAGCGCGCCGATCTGATAGATCGTCTCGTCGGTCAGCGTGCGAGCGTCGACGTCCATGGAGCGGCGTCCGAAGCCCGCCAGGTCGCGGTAACCGACATGCGCACCGACGGCGACACCGTGCTGGGCCGCCAGACGCACGGTCCGTCGCGCGGTGCTCGCATCGCCGGCGTGGAAGCCGCAGGCGACGTTCGCGCTCGTCACGACCTGCAGCATCGCCTCGTCGTCGCCCATCCGCCGGTCACCGAAAGACTCGCCCAGGTCGCTGTTCAGATCGAGAATCACCGTCGGCTCCGCTTCTCGTGGTCCCGATCGCCAGCGTAGGACAGATCCAGGATCCGCGGATCCGCTCGCAGACAGCGATCCGCGACCGCCGCGCGGAGATCAGGAATAGCGTGGAGGCATGGCACGGATCCTGATCTTCGGCGGTCACGGCAAGGTCGCCCTGCTCCTCGAGCCCCTCCTCACCGCCCGCGGCGACCAGGTCACGGCGGTGATCCGTGATCCGGCGCAGGTCGACGACGTGCGAGCGACCGGAGCGGATCCCGTCGTCTTCGACGTGGAATGCGAGTCCGAGCAGGCGATGACGACGCTGATCGCCGGCCACGACGCCGTCGTCTGGTCGGCGGGAGCCGGTGGCGGATCGGCGGCGCGCACACGTGCCGTCGACGACGAGGCGGCCACGCGCTCGATGGCGGCGGTCGCGGCAGCGTCCGTGCAGCGCTACGTCATGGTGTCGTACTTCGGATCGTCACTCTCGCACGGTGTCGACCCGTCGC
>JAFDWM010000257.1 GCA_018268455.1 Actinomycetota bacterium
GCGCTCTCCGCGTCGCCGAAGCACGCCGTCACGCCGGGATCTGCGCGGTACCGCTGGCCGGGGCCGACCGCGCCCACGTGCGCGAACGCCGGCACGTCGCAATTGCCGGGAGCGGCGGAGCCTGCGGGGGAGGAGGCGTAGCCGCCGAGGTCGAGGATGCGCAGCAGGCGCGCGCTCGGGCTGAGCACCACGACGCCGTGCGCGGCGTCGATGAGCGTGTTCACGGCGTCGTCGCTGAGCGTGTACGGGTCCGACATCACGAGTGTGGTGTGCTCGTCGAGCCGGCTCTCCGCCTCGACGCGGCTGCGCACGACGTCGACCGTGACGCCCTGCTGGCGCAGGATCTGGGCGAGCGCCCGCGTGCCGCCGGGGCCGGGGACCTCCGGATCGAGCGTGCCCCGCTGACCCGGCGAGACGCGGCCGAGCAGGAGTCCCACCACGGCCACGCCGAAGAGCAGCGCGACCACGAGGATCCAGCCGAGCACGCGCCGCATCCGCCCGGGAGCGTGCACGAGAGTGGCGGATCCTGCCCGCGCCGCGGCCGCATCCGATCCGGATCCCTGGTCGGCACCCGTGCGCGTCTCGGGGGCGATCGTGCTCACGGAGCGCCTCCGGCGGCCCCGGCGGCAGCGTCCTCGAGCAGCCGCGGGCGCTGTCGGCTCAGCTGTTCGTCGATGTCGGCCACACGCCGGTACAGTGCGGCGTCGCCGGGCCGGCCCAGGTAGCGCACGTCGTCGAACGCGACCGCGGCGTCGTGCAGCGGCTCCGCCTCCTCGGGGAAGGGAGACGTGGCCTCCCGTGCGATCGTCTGCGCGGTCGCGCCGGGTGCCGGGGCGATGAGGTCGCGTTCGATGAGTCCGCGCGCGAGGGCCCGGTAACGCAGCACGATCGCCTGCGCCCAATGCTCGTCGCGCGCCGCACGCTCGGCGTCGGTGCGCAACTGCGCGGCGGTGCGGTCGTCGACGGCGCCGAGCAGCACGGATCCGGTGGCGCGAGCCCGCGACCGCCGTGGCCGGCCCCAGATGACCAGCACGGCCACGAGCGCGGCGGCGAGCACGACTGCGATGACGACCGCCGCCCATGGGCCGAGCGCGACGCCGTTCTGCGCGGTGAGCAACCTGCCGAGCCAGTCGGCGACAGCCTGCGCCCACTGATCGATCAGCGTCGGCTTCGCGGCCTGGTACTCGGGCTTGGCGAGCTCCTTCTGCGCGAGTTCACGGGCGCCGTCGCCGTCCGGCACGAGCGGGATCGCCGCGAGCGGGACCGCCGCGAGCGCGACGACGAGCGGGCGGGGCACCGTCATCGCCCGGCGGTACCGGATTCGGACCCGGGTGCCGTCCAGCCGTCGTCCTGCACGGGTGCCCACGGGCTGCTCTGCGAGGGCGGGATCGGCTGCGTCGGCGTCTGCGCGAC
>JAFDWM010000258.1 GCA_018268455.1 Actinomycetota bacterium
GGACCGGTGTACCAGGCCGGGACCCTCAGCGGGAACCCGCTCTCCGTGGCCGCGGGCCTCGCGACGCTGCGACTCGCGACGCCGGAGGTGTACGCGCAGATCGACTCTGCGGCCGCGCGCCTGTCGGCATCACTCGACCGGGCGCTGACCGACGCGGGCGTCGTGCACGCCGTGCCGCGGGCCGGCAACCTGTTCGGGCTCGCGTTCGCCGACGCAGCGCCGCGCGACTACGCCGAGGCGCAGGCCCAGCAGACGTTCCGGTACGCACCGTTCTTCCACGCGATGCGCGAGCAGGGCGTCGCACTGCCGCCGAGCGTATTCGAGGCGTGGTTCCTCACTGCCGCGCACGGCGACGCCGAACTCGCCGCGATCGAAGCGGCACTGCCCGTCGCCGCCCAAGCCGCCGCCCGCGCGATCGCCTGAGCCGCCGCCCGCGCGATCGCCTGAGCCGCCGCCCGCGCGATCGCCTGAGCCGCGAGCGTCCGTCGGGGTGCGCCCCCACGCTCGCGCTGTCGATTCGTCGTGCCGCTGCAGATAACTGTGCAGCGCCCTCAGGAATGGACAGCGCGAGCGTCAACGTCGTCAGGAATATGCAGCGTGCTCGGGAAAGCGCAGCGCGAGCGTTGTCGGATCCTGCCAGCGGGATCGTTGCTGTCCTGTGAGGTGCCTCTCGGGCGGATCCCCGATGGGCACTGGCAGACTGGAGAGATGGTGACGCTGCTGCTGGACCGCACCCGCCTCGAGGTGGAGCTCTCTCCGCTCGAGCGCGCCGCGTCGTTCCGCCGCGACAACCTGCACATCCCGCGCGAGGCGATCGTCAAGGTTCAGCTCACCGACGACGCCTGGACCTGGCTGCGTGGTGTCGGCAGCCCCGGCACGCACGTGCCGCTCGTGCTCGCCGCCGGCACCTGGAAGTCAGCGAACGGCGACGACTTCGTCCTCATCCGTCGGCACAAGCCGAGCGTCGTGATCGACTTGGACGGCGCGGAGTTCCAGCGTCTGGTCCTCACCACGCGGCACGGGCTTGCGCTCGCCCAGGCACTCCGCCTCGACGCCACGAGCGAGCTGGCCGAGGTCACCGACATCGCCGCGACCGGTGCGATTCCGGTGCCGGATCCGAAGCCCGCGTCGAAGCGGCGCAAGCCGGCGGTCCGCCCAGCCTGACGCGTCTTCGCCGCCGAGGTCGCGGCGGCCGCTCTGCCCGACGCATGCTCGACGACCGGGGTCGGTCGCCGAACGAGCCCAGCCAGACGAAACGCCCCCGTCGCCGATGGCGCGGGGGCGTCTCAGGTCGCGAACGGACTCAGCCGTGGTGCTCGTCGTGCCCGTGCTGGTCCTGACCGCGGTCGTGCTCGCCCTCACCCCGATCGTGGTGGTCGCCGTCGACGTGCTCGCCGG
>JAFDWM010000259.1 GCA_018268455.1 Actinomycetota bacterium
GGTCGCGCACGCGCGCGGGGATGGTCCCAGCATGGATCCGATCTCCCTACAGGAAAAGCGATCATTCATGGTGAGTATCATTCGGTTCTATCAAATAGATTGCCCACGCTGACCGCGAGACCGAACTTCTGTCCCGAGACCGCCGATATCACCGTCGGTCTCGGGACGCGGGTTCGGTCTCGCGGGCAGTCGTCGGACGCGAAGGCGCAGCGGAGACGCGCGCGGAAGGGGACCGAGATGTTCGAGTTGCGTCGGCTGCGACTGCTGCACGAGTTCGCGCTGCGCGGCACGGTCGCCGAGGTCGCGCATTCGCTGTCGTACAGCCCGTCGACGGTGTCGCAGCAGCTGTCCCTGCTCGAGCGGGAGGCGGGGGTCGCGTTGCTCGAGCCCGACGGGCGCCGGATCCGCCTCACCCCGGAGGGGCGCGTGCTCGCCGCGCACGCCGCGCGGGCGCTGGAGCTCGACGAGCAGGCGCGACAGGCTCTCGCCGCCGCCCCCGCCGAGGCCGTGCGGATCAGCGCGATGCCCACCGCCGCCGAGACCATCGTGCCCGCCGCGCTCTCCGCCCTCGCCGACACCCATCCGCAGCTGCGCGTCGAGATGACCGAGGCGCCGCCCGAGGAGGGGCTGTTCGAGCTCACCGCCCGCCGGTTCGACCTCGTGATCGCCGAGCAGTACCCCGGCCACACCCGCGAGCGGCACGAGGGCAACGTGCACGAGCTCATCGGCGAGGATCCGATCCGCCTGGTGCTGCCGCCCGGCGAGGATCCGGTGCCGCTCACCGCCCTCCGCACGCGCGCCTGGGTGATGGAGCCGACCGGATCCGCCGCCCGGCAGTGGGCGGTGCAGCAGTGCCGTGCGGCCGGGTTCGAGCCCGACGTGCGCTTCGAGGCAGCCGATCTGACGGCCCATGTGCGTCTGATCGAGGCCGGTCACGCCGTGGGCATGCTGCCCGACCTGATCTGGGGTGACGCCCCGCCGCCGGTCGCCCTGGCCGAACTTCCGGGATCCCCGGTGCGCGAGGTCTTCACGGCCGTGCGCGAGTCGGCACGCGGATCCGAGGCGATCGGCGCCGTGCGCGGCGCGCTCGCGGAGGCGTTCGCCCAGCACCGCCGCCCGCGCGCCCGCTGAGCGCGATGCACCCCGCGCCCGGAGATCCGACGGCCGCAGCCGGGCTCCCCCGACCGGCCCGGGCCGGAGCCCGACCGGCCCGGGCCTGTCACGATCCGCACACGATGTGACGATCAGCACACGTCTTCGCCGGATCCGCGTGCCGATCGTCACAACCTGTGCTGATCGTCACGCTCCGGCAGGCGGGGTTCAGGCCTCGCGCACGCTCGCGTGCGGGATCCGCTGACGCATGATGCGGATCGCCTCCGGGTTCACGTCGAC
>JAFDWM010000025.1 GCA_018268455.1 Actinomycetota bacterium
ATCCCGCCCGACGCGTTCGAAGCCGCCCTCACCGCTGCTACTCTCACGGAAGCAGCCTAAACACCCACACCCCGTGTCCAACATCCGGGGGCAAGGCCCGTTGTTCGGCGCTGGCGATGGCCTCGACGCCCGTTCCGACGTCATCGACGACATCGATACCGTCGCGGTCTTGGAGGACTGCCCTCAAGCTCTCCCGGAAGACAGCATGGTCGTCGACGATGATGACGCGCACACTCATCGTCCCGCCCCCAGTGGGAGCTGGCACTCGAGGCGCAGGCCGCGTGGGTGGTTGTCCGCCAGATAAAGTCGACCGCCAAGTTCGCTGACCCGCTCCCGGATGCTCACCAGGCCGACTCCCCACGTCAGCCCCTCCGCGCCGCCGACGCCGTCGTCGGTAACCACCAGGCTGATTGAGCCGGCTAACTCGGTGAGATCGACTTCAGCCGCCGTGGCGTGCGCGTGGCGTTCCGCGTTGAGGAGCGCTTCGACCGCGATCCGATAGACGGTTGCCTCCGTGCTCTCAGGTAGTCGATCTCCGTTCCCGGTGATCGCGACGGGAATCGACATGCGTGCGGCGAAGAGTTGGAGCGCGGGCAGGAATCCGAGCGAGTCGAGCTCGGGTGGTCGCAGCGTTCTCGCGAGGCTTCGCAGGGACTCGACTGCGTCATCGATCGATCGAACCGCGGCGTCGAGGTGTGCTACTCGGCCATTCTCAGACGCATCGGCTGCGGCCGTGATCCTGTGCCGGGTCGCGGCCAGGGACGGGACGACGTCGTCGTGCAGCTGACTACGCAGTTCTCGGCGTTCCTCCTCGCGCGTCGTCGCGAGCCGGAGTCGTGAGAGGCGAAGGTCCTCCGTACGTGTATCCAGGAGAGCGCCGGCGACCAGCGGGTCGGCTGCCGCAGCCAGCGCGCGCTGCGTTCTGCGCGTAAGCCGAGACCCGCGGGTCGGTTGTGCCCAGATTCTGTGCGGCACACCGCCGACCAGAGTGTTCACTTCCCCGGCACTTGCTGGCCGCGGGTCCGCCACCGGAGGATCCAGTCGCACTTCGTCTAGGTGGAGCCGTTCGCAGGTGAGGCTTAGCAGGGCTGGAAGGGCGGGGCCCTCCGAGTGGGAGGCCAAGCGCGCGGTGAGCAGGGCTACCAGAACGTCGGGGGCCTCGTCATCCCCGTATGTGAGGTTCTCCACGTGCTGGGTGATCGGCCGCGCGAGTGCGGCGAACAGGACCGCCGAGCCGAACGCTGCCCCCGCCGCTGTGGGCGCCCCACCTCCGACCAACGCCCCCACCGCGGCCACTACCAACGCGTAGCAGGCGAAGAAGATGCCGGATAGGAGAGCTCCGACGACTCCGCGGCTGACGATGATTCCCAAAGCACCCTCGCGTGCCACCGCCCAGGCCACGCAGGCCGCTGCGACCAGCACCAGGACAGCTGACCACTCCGACGCAACCGCCGGCGGCACCGATCCGGGACCCCACGAAGGATTCGCAGAGGCGCCCGCGATCCAGGCAATGCTCGTGAGTGCCAACGCGGCAATGACGAGCAGGAGGAGGCGAACCTGTCTCCTCTCCGTGACAGTACCGTCACGAATCGGACGACCTGGGCGATGAGTACGCCGAGCAGGGCGAGTGCGAACACGAGCCCTTCCAGCCACGACCATGCCCCATTCGATGAGCCGTGGGAGACGGCAGCTATCACGAGGGACCAGCCGACGGCGACCACCACGGGAGCAACGACCCATCGGGGCCGGAACGTGAGCGTCGGATAGACCGCGATCAACCAGAAAAGACCGGCTGTCCCTACGAGCCAGATGACCGCAGCCAGGCCATCTTGCGGACCAGCCGAGACCGATGATGCCGCGAGCGTCGCGAACACGACGGCGACGGCAACGCGAGGCACTGTTCGAGCGTGAACGCCGATGAGCAGCGCTAGTGCAAAGAAGGCGATGACGACGATCGACGCGAAGGCGACGACGATGACGGCGTATGCAGTCAAAGAGAACGGGGCACTGCTCAGACGGGGTGGTGGACAGGCGGGAAGTACGCACGGGGTGGACACCGTCGCGTACATGTGAGCGAGGCCGGTAACGGCGTAGACCGCGCACAGTGCCGTCCAGCATCCAGCGGCAACGAATGCCACCGCGAGCACCCATTGACGCGATCGCATGACCACACAGTAGGGCAACAGCTGTGACCCGACTAGGGACACCTATCACCGGTATTCAGCGACATGCGCCCGCAGGCTCGACGAACTTCGCCCTATTCGCCGGGTGGGCCTGACCGGTTGGCTCGAAGTCGCACCGATTCCTCAATGACAGGAGATCATCATGACCAGATGGCTCGTCGCGACCTGGCTCGCCGTCCTCGTGCCCTTCGGCCTCGCGGCCGCCACGGGCGGACCCGAAGCACCTTGGGGCCACGTCGGATTTCACCTCGCGTACATCACCTGCGCGGTTGCGGCGATCGTCTTCGCGCTCCTTCTGAGGCACACGTCACGCAGCCGAGCGACCCGGATCGCCGCACTTGTTGTTGCCGCGGCTCAGGGACTGTTCATCCTCGGGCAGGCAGCCGAACTGGCCGTTGTATTCAACGAGCCCGGCCCGGACATCGGCGAGCAAGCCCTCCACGACCCCACGCACGACCTGGTGTCCACGCTGCTGACCGCTCCAGGCCTGCTGCTCACCGTGATCGCCCTCATCACGCTCACGGTCGTCTTCAGCCACACGTCCAGACGAGCGGGTAGCGACCTAGCGTCGACCAGTCATGGGGATCGATAGAGCGAAGCGCGGGGCGAGAGTACGCTGACTCTCGCCCGCTTTTGCCTTGATGATTCGATCCGCGCAGCGCGGGTGGTGTTGAGGAGTCGAGCAAAGCGGCGGCTGCGGAGCTGACGGTGTCGGGGCTTGGCGCGGGACCATTCACGACTGGAGTGGATCAGCTCGGCTGCTGCGTGATCGACTGCGCCAGACGAGGCAGTCGCTCCTCGAACTGGTCCGTAGAAGGGTTCAAATCCCACCGTCACCGCCAGAGAAACCCCTGAGAGATCGGGGATTTCTTCGTGTTCGCACGCCTGCCCTGTGCCGGTGCCGGCCCCGGCGCAGGCCGAGTCTCTCATTTTGAGGTGCGCACTTCGAAAGTGGTCAGTCCGGCTCGTCGAGGGCGGCGCTCGCATCGAGCTCCGAGGGAGGCCGGGGAATCCGGGCGGGGATGCCTGCGTCACCGTGACCCCACGGCTCGACGTCGACCCGCACCGATTCCCAGCGCCCGAGGAGCATCTCGGGCACAGGATCCTGCCGCACGATGCGCCAGTACCCCGGCCAGGCGAGCGAGGCGATCGACGGCCCGTCCGGATCGAAGCTCGCCAGCGCCAGCTCGCGCTCGGCGGCCAGATCGCGCGCGTCGTGGAACATCATCCCGACGACCGCGGGCACGACGTGCAGGGACGGGGCCATGCCCTCAGTGTCGCGCCGTGGCGAACAGGACTCAAGGGCTCTCGGGGTTACGTGCGATCGCGCACGAACGCCCGCAGCGCGGGCACCGTCGGCAGTTCGAGGCGCGGATCCGCCGTGCCCCCGTCGCGGTAGCCGACGACGAGCGGGCCCGGCAGCTGCGCGAGCAGCGGGGCGTACGACTTCGCGCGACCGGCGGGAAGGATTCCGCCTCTGACCGCGCCGAAATACACGAATACGGCGGTCTCGTCGTCGGGATCGGCGACGAGACGGCACGTGCCCTCGAACGGACCTGTTGCGGCTCCGTCGCCGTCGACGCCGCGGATCGTGCTCGACACCGTCGGGGCGTCCGCGGGCGCTGTCACGTCGAGCGTCGCGTCGAATGCGCGCCCGGCGAAGGCGGCACCGGCATCGGCGATCGGCTCGGAAGCGGGATCCTGATCCGCGTCCGCGTCCGCGTCCGTGGCACGGGCGTCGGCGGCCGGAGCGCCCTCACCTGACGCGCGCTCCTCGATGTGCGCGTCTTCATCGTCCGCCTTCGTGGAATCAGCAGCATCCGGGTCCGCCGAGGCATCGTCCACCGCGGCGTCGTCCACCACGGCACCGTCCGCCTCGGCGTGGTCCATCGCGGTACCGTCGACCGTGGCACCGTCCTCCGTCGCGGGATCTGCCGGAGCGGGATCCGCGGCACCGTCCTCCGTCGCGGGATCCGCAGCACTCGGGGCCGCCGCGACCGCCTCGGCAGCTGCGGTCCTGAGCCAGCCGTCGTCGAGCGGCGGGATCACCGGCGCGTCGGCGACGCTTCCTCGCGCGGACCTGGCGGGATTGTCGCCGCGGTCGGATCCGTGCGCGTACTTCTGTCCGACGCGCACTGCCACGGCAACGCCGAGCGCCACCACCACGAGCACCAGCAGGATGGCTACGACACTGCTCGGCATGCTTCCAGGGTAACCGCTCGATGATCCCGGCATCCCGGCTGCCCAGAGGCCGGAACCCTCGGCCGACGAACCCCCACCCGAGCCCCCACACCCGAGCCGCCGAGAGCGGCGGTCCGACCCTCGCACCACCCGCCGCAAGTGCCTCCGCACAACCACTCCCTGCACCGGATCCCGACATCTCGGTGCGGTCACGATGTCACCGGATCCGGCGGAGCCGTCCGATTCTATGTTTTTGCTCAGAATAGGATCGAAGGTGAACAAGGCCGTCGTGCCCGCGTCGCGGACCGGCGGCTCACCTATGGAGACCGGAGATCCCACATGAAGCGCACCACCATGTCCCGAATCGGCGGCGTCGCCGCAGCCTTCGCGCTCGCAGCGACCATGACCGGCTGCTCGATGCTCGGCGGCCAGAGCGTCGCCGACGCATGCAAGATCGCCAACGAGGAGATCACGAAGGCCTCCTCCAGCGTCAGCAGCGACCTGAGCGACGCCATGCAGAACGCGACGTCGGGGGAGAAGGTCGACTTCGAGGGCCTGTTCGCCCCGGTCCAGAAGGGCCTGGACGAGGCGCAGAAGAAGGTCACGAACGAGACCGTGAAGGTGCCGCTGTCGGCCTTCGCCAAGCAGTTCAAGACCTTCACCACGTCGTTCGCCGGCTTCGAGGTCCCCGACCTGAAGAGCCTCGACCCGACCGACCCGACCGCCATGGACAAGATCACCGAGGCGCAGAAGAAGATCGAGGAGATCTCGACCAAGACCCAGGCCGAGAGCAGCAAGCTCCAGGACCTGAGCAAGAAGCTGCAGGACGTCTGCACGAAGGGCTGAGCTCCGCTCTGCGCCCCGCGATCGAACGCCGCTCGGATACTCCGGGCGGCGTTCGTCATACCGTAAGCGACACGCCCGGGCGCCTCCGCAGTGCTGAGATCTTCCGGTATGCCGGTTGGCCATCCTGCCGCGTGATTCCGGGCGACGAGGCCGAAGGGCCGCGCAGGCGGCTGGTTTTTTTCAGCGGATCCACTTCCCTTGCATAGTGATTTCACGGTAATCCTGAGTCTTGTGCGTCCGATCGGCGCACCAGATTCGCGCTGCGGCGGACCTCGCTGCGGCTCGAGCCGAGGGAGAGAGAAGCAATGTCAGAACAGAGCGCTCGCACACGACGACGTGTGGTCGCGACGACATCGGCGTTCGCGCTGGCGGCAGCGGGGGTGGCGACTTTCGGCGCCATTCCGGCGGTCGCCGCCGCGCCGGGGACGTCGCCGACCGTGGCAAGCACTGCATCCGGGCCATGGTCCGGTATCGACGATCACTACATCAACTACGTTGCTCCGCAGGTGGAGCAGCTGTTCGGCTCGACCGACGACACCGCTGTCGCCGACGTCCAGGGCAACGTGAAGGGCGCCATCAGCGGCGCGGCCTTCGAACGCGCTAAGGCGAACGACCAGAAGCACGCGCAGGGCAACCCCAGAGCTGCCAAGCAGCTGGCGATCGGCGAGGCGAAGGCGGTGAAGACCGGGAAGAGCCCGAAGAACCTGAAGCACTCCAAGACGACGCAGCAGGCGAAGCTGCTCACGATCCTGGTCGAGTTCGACGGCACCGACGACTTCTCGAACCTCCAGGTGCCCACGGCGTTCGGCGCGACCGACTGCAAGCCCGGCGACGTCGTCGGGCCGACGCTGCACAACGAGATCCCCGATCCCGCGAACGCGGCCCACAAGGACAACAACACCATGTGGGTGCCGGACTTCTCGAGCGACTTCTACAACAAGATGCTCTTCTCGAAGGAGGGCGTCACGCAGCGCGTGCGCACGGACCTCACCGGGCTCGACGGCAAGGCCGGGTTCGACATCTCCGGCAACACCATGAAGAACATGTACGAGGAGATGTCCCGCGGGGCATACACCCTCACCGGCGCCGCGACCGCGTGGGTGACGGTTCCGCACTCCGAGGCGTACTACGGGGCGACCGTCTGCCACAAGAACGACAAGGGTGAGTACGAGGCCGGACCCATGCAGGACATGCAGGGATCCCCGGAGAACCCGCTCGGCCCCGGTCAGCTGCCCATCGACGCCGTCGCGGCGCTGTCGGCACAGAACCCCGACTTCCCGTGGGCGGACTACGACATCGAGGACCAGGGCGACCTGGACGGCGACGGCAACCTGCTCGAGCCGGACGGCATCATCGATCACGTCGTGCTCGTGCACGCCGGTGAGGACAAGTCCGGAGGCGGCGGCAAGGAGGGCACCTACGCGATCTGGGCGCACTCGTCCGACGTCGCGGGCGGCGCCCCGATCCCCGGCACCGACCTCAAGCTGCAGAACTACATCGTGCAGCCGGAGAACTCCGGCGTCGGCGTGTTCGCGCACGAGTACGGTCACGACCTCGGTCTTCCGGACCTCTACGACACGTCCAACGCGGGCAGCTCCGACATCGACTTCTGGGATCTGATGAGCTCCGGCTCGCACTCCGGTCCGATCTTCCAGTCGCAGCCGACCCACATGGGCATCTGGGACAAGTGGGTGCTCGGCTGGGCCGACCCGGTGGAGGTCAACCCCGGCGACGGCAAGCAGACGATCAAGGTCGGTCAGACCTCGCGCCCCGCGAAGGGCACGCAGGACGGGATCAAGGTCAACCTGCCGGACAAGACCGTCGTGCTCGCCCAGCCGCATGGCGGCAGCGAGATGTGGTACTCCAACGCCGACCAGAGCTGGGCCGACGCGCGTCTGACCCGGTCGATCGACAACGTGCCGGCCGGTGCGACCTTCTCGATGTGGAACAACTACATCATCGAGAAGGACTGGGACATGGGCTTCGTCGAGGTCTCGACCGACGGCGGCTCGACCTGGACCGAGCAGCAGGTGCGCGATGACGCGGGCGAGTTCGTCACCACGCCCGCCGATTACGCCGATCCGAACGGCCGGATGAAGGACTACGGCGGCAAGAAGTACGGCCTGACCGGGGACAGCGGCGGCTGGCGCCACCACAACGTCGACCTGTCGGCGTACGCGGGGCAGAACATCCAGATCCGCCTCCGCCAGCTCACCGACGCGGCCTACCAGGACCGCGGCTGGTTCTCCGACGACTTCTCGCTGACCGCGGGCGGTGCGACGGTGTGGAGCGACGATGTGGAGTCCGGCGACAACGGCTGGACGGCACTGGACACCACCCTCACCGACACCACGGGTGCGGGCTGGGTGCGCGACACGGGAACCCAGATCAAGGCGCAGTACTACCTGGTCGAGTGGCGCAACTTCGACGGCTTCGACAACGGCCTGAAGTACGGCTACACCACGGTGTACAGCGGCGACGGCGCCTGGAAGGTCGAGAAGGTTCCGTACAACGCGCCCGGCGCGCTGGTCTGGTACCGGGACACCACCTACGGCGACTCGAACCAGGTCTCCGCGAACCTGACGAACCTGCCGAGCTACGGTGCGAAGGGCGGCCTGCTCCTGGTGGACAGCCACTTCGATCCGCTGCGCCGCACCGGTGACGAGGCCGCACTCGACCCGTCGGTGCTGAAGAACCTGCCGAGCCGCGCCCAGTCGTCCAATGCCGCGTTCGGCCTGACGCCGACCCTGCCGTTCAAGGACTGCATGGTCGACGCGGACTACAACGAGGCATGCACGACCCTCGCCCCGCAGGCGCCGGTGAGCACCTTCACCGACGACAAGGGCTGGGTCGCCGGCCTCGAGGTGCGCGATGGCCAGCTGTTCAACCGCCTGCGCGACGCCTCGGTGGTCGTGCCCTCGGTCGGCGGCGCGCCGTACACCACGCGCGTCGTCAACCCCGACGGCACTCCGGCCACCGACGCCTACGGCGTGGACCTCGAATTCACCGTGCTCGGCACCGGAAACCCCGCCGACAGCGGCGTGGGCTACGGCACCGTGATCAGCGTGAAGAAGTCCATGCAGAACAACACGGCCGCTCTGATCGACGTGACCGCTCCCCGCAAGGGCTGACCCGCTCGATCCCCGAGGGGCGGATCCGCGCAGCCGGATCCGCCCCATCACACTAGGAACGCCGGTCACCGACACCCGTCGGGGCCGGCGTTCCGGCGTCCCCGGGGCGCGGACGTGAGGATCCCGTACCGGTGCCGTGAGGATCGCGTCGACCCGCGCCGTGAGGATTCCGCGAGGAGCGCGGCGTGTGGGTCGGGGCGGCCCTAGGCTTCGGATGTGTCCAGCCACGCGCCCGCCGTCACCGCCCGCAGCCCGCTGCGGCTCGCGCTCATCGTCGGAGCGCTGGGGGTTGTGTTCGGCGACATCGGCACCAGCCCGATCTACGCGCTGCAGACGGTGTTCAACCCCGAGGATCCGCATCCGATCCCGCTCACCACGGACAACCTGTACGGCGTGGTGTCACTCATCGTGTGGTCGGTGATCCTGATCGTGACGGTCACCTACGTGCTGCTCGCGATGCGGATGGACAACGACGGTGAGGGCGGCATCATGGCGCTGCTGACCCTGCTGCGCCGATGGGCGCCGACGGGCAAGCGCACCCGCACCGTCGCCGTGTTGTCGGGTCTGGCCGTGCTCGGGGCCGCACTGTTCCTCGGCGACAGCATGATCACGCCCGCGATCTCGGTGCTCTCCGCCGTCGAGGGGCTGAAGACCATCAACCCCGGCCTGGACGAATGGGTGGTCCCGATCACCGCCACCATCCTGCTGATCCTGTTCCTGATCCAGAAGCTCGGCAGCTCGGTGGTCGGCCGGCTGTTCGGGCCGATCATGGCGGTCTGGTTCATCACCATCGGCGTGCTGGGCGTCGGCGGGATCCTGCACGACCCGCGGATCCTGCTGGCGCTGTCGCCGACCTATGCGGTCGAGTTCATGGCGGGGCACTTCGGCATCGCCTTCTTCGCGCTCGCCGCGGTCGTGCTCTCGGTCACCGGCGCCGAGGCGCTGTACGCGGACATGGGCCACTTCGGGCGCAAGCCGATCTCCCTGGCCTGGCTGTTCCTGGTCTTTCCTGCGCTCGCCCTCACCTACCTCGGGCAGGGCGCGCTGCTGCTGCAGGACAAGGCGAACATGTCCGCGCCGTTCTTCCTCCTCGCACCGGGGTGGGCGCGGATCGGGCTGGTGCTGCTGGCCACCGCCGCCACGGTGATCGCGTCGCAGGCGGTGATCTCCGGCGCCTTCTCGGTGGCCGCACAGGCGTCGGGCCTGGGATACCTGCCGCGGCTGCGCGTGGACCACACCTCGTCCGAGACGCACGGGCAGATCTACGTGCCGTGGATCAACTGGCTGCTCATGGTGTCGGTGATCACCCTGGTCTTCGTATTCCGCAGCTCCGCGTCGCTCGCGTTCGCGTACGGGATGGCGGTCATCGGCACCATCACGATCACGACGCTCCTGTTCTTCTACCTGGCCCGGCGGCGCTGGAGGACGCCGGGCTGGATCCTCTGGACCGGCGCAGTCCTGCTGCTCGCGGTGGATCTGCTGTTCCTCGCCGCCAACGCCACCAAGTTCGTGCACGGCGCCTGGCTGCCGCTCGCGATAGGCCTGCTCGCGTTCATCGTGATGACGACCTGGCAGCGCGGACGCCAGCTCATCACCGCCCGCCGCACCGAGGCGGAGGGATCGCTCGCCGACTTCGTGCGCAACCTGCGCACGCATCCGAAGCTGGTGGACCGGGTGCCGGGAACGGCGATCTTCCTCAACCCCGGCGCCACCACGACGCCGCTGGCGCTGCGCGCCAACGTCGAGCACAACCATGTGCGCCACGCCCGCGTGATCATCCTGTCCGTCGACGTGCAGAACGTCCCGCGGGTGCCGCAGTACCAGCGCTGCTCGGTCGACGACCTGGGGGATCCGACCGACGGGATCCTGTTCATCACCGCGCGGTTCGGCTACGCGGACAAGCCCGATCTGCCGCGGGCGCTGCGCACCATCCCTCCGGAGAAGACCCAGGGGTGGCTGGATCTGGATCATGCCACGTACTTCCTGTCGAAGATCGAGCTGCGCGAGGGGCGCCGCGGCGGCATGGCGCTCTGGCGCAAGCGGCTGTTCCTCGCGGCCTCGCACATCACCTCCGACGCGAGCGATCACTTCGCCCTGCCCCGCGACCGGGTGATCGTGATGGGCTCGCAGATCGAGTTGTAGCCGGCCCGCACCGGGCTTTCGAAGGGCCGGATCCGGGCCTGCCGGTGCGGCGGTGCACGCGGTGCGGCACCCCGTCGGGAGGAGAACTCGCGCTCGGGCGGAGCCGCACGCGGGATTCCTCCTCCCGAGCGTGAGAACTCCTCCCGAGCGAGCGTGCGCCCGAGCGAGCGGGCGAGCGCGTTGACCCAGCCGTCCCGGGGATTCGCCGCCCGTGCGGGAGCGTCGCCGGGGCGGCTCGGAGCCTCCGGATCGGTCCTATGGATCTGCCTAGAGTGCGGCCGGGAGCCGCGTGATTCCGCGGATCGTCCGCCCGACGCGCACAGCCTGCTCATAGGGTTGCGATCCGCGTCGGATCCGCTCTATCCGGCGCCGGATCCGCGGTGCTAGCGTCCCTCTGTCATCCCCCACACCCGACGATGAGACAGGGGACCCGCATGACTCAGAAACCGCTCGAGACGGAAACGTCTGCGCAACGCGCGATCGACTACCAGGAGCACGCGCTGCAGGCCGGAGGCGTGTCCAAAGCCGGCTCGACGCTGATGGCCGTCGCGGGCAGCGCGCCCGCCTACTCGATCGCTGCGAGCACGGCCCTGCTCATCGGCGCCGCCGGCGTCGGCGCCCCCGCGGCACTGCTGTGGTGCGGCATCCCGATGCTCGGCATCGCCTTCGCGTTCAGCCATCTCGCCCGGGTGGACAGCCATGCCGGCGCCTCGTTCTCCTGGGTCGCGCGCGGCCTGCATCCGGTGCTCGGCTTCTTCGCCGGCTGGGCGCTGGTGATCTCGGCGACGGTGTTCATGGTCGCCGGCGCCATCCCCGCGGGCCAGATGACCGTCGCGCTGTTCGCCCCTGATAAGGCGAACGACACGCTCCTGGTCACGCTGGTCGGATCCATCTGGTTCCTCGTGATGGCCGCGGCGGTGATCTTCGGCGTGCATACGACCGAGCGCGCGCAGTGGATCATGTCGGTGATCGAGGTCGGGATCCTCGTGGTCTTCGCCGCCATCGCCATCCCGCGCGCGATCAGCACCTATCACCACGGCGCCACGTTCTCCTGGGACTGGTTCGGCTTCGGACACCTCACCGGCGCGGGCGTGTTCGTCTCCGCGGCGCTCATCGCGGCCTTCTACTACTGGGGCTGGGACGTCACCGCGAACCTCGGCGAGGAGACCAAGAACGCGCACAAGACCACGGGCCTCGCCGGGATCCTCGGCATCGTGATCGTCTTCATCCTGTTCGAGATCTACACGACGACCACGCTGGTGATGCTGCCCGACAAGACCATCGAGAACAACAGCGGAAACGTGCTCAGCGTGCTGGGGGACGCGATCATGCCGGGCATCGGCGGCAAGATCCTGATCATCGCCGTCGCGCTGTCCACGATCGCCACACTCGAGACCACCCTGGTGCAGGTCAGCCGCACGCTGTTCGCGATGGGGCGCGACCGCACGATCCCGTTCGCCTTCGGCCGGATCAACCGCAAGTGGAAGACGCCGGTGTTCGCGACGCTGGTCGTGGTGGTGGTATCCCTGCTGCTGTTCGTGCTCGCGAACATCTTCGGTGACAGCGTGGGGCAGATCCTCGGCTGGGCGGTCTCGTCCATCGGCCTGCAGATCGCGTTCTACTACGCCCTCGCCGGCCTCGCGGTCGTGATCGGGTTCCGCAAGGTGATCTTCCGCTCGGTGAAGAACTTCTTCCTGATCGGGCTGTGGCCGGCGGTCGGATCCGTCTTCATGATGTACATCTTCTTCACGTCCATCCCGAACAACGAGCCGGTCGTGAACTATCTCGGCATCGGCCTGCTCGTGATCGGCGTGATCCCGCTGGCCTTCTTCTATCGCAAGGCGCGCGACGCCTACTTCCACCGGCGTCCGCTGGAGGTGCCGGAGGACTTCTCCGCATAGCGAGCGTGGGCGGATCCGGAGGCCGAGGGTCTGCCGGATCCGCCTCGCTCAGGCGGCCGGGCGCGGGGTCCAGCCGAGATCGGCGGACGCGGCGTCGACGGCCGTGAGGAGCGTGGGCAGCAGCGCACGCACCTCGTCCGCCGACAGCGACATGGTCGGCACAGACACGCTGGCGGCGGCGACCACGGCGCCGCTGCCGTCGCGGATCGGCGCCGCGATGCAGTTGATGAAGCTCTCGTGCTCGCCGGTGTCGAAGGCGAACCCGTCGGAGTGCACCTGCTCGAGCGAGGCGAGGAAGGCGGCCGGATCCGTGATCGTCTGCGCGGTGAACGGGGTGTACTCGATGCGCTCGGCGATCTCGCGGCGGGCGCTGACGGGCTGGTCGGCGAGCAGCACCTTGGCCACGGCGGTTGCGTGCAGCGGGGCGCGCAGACCCACGCGCGAGTACATGCGGATCCCGGTGCGCGCCTCGAGCTTGTCGATGTAGACGACATCGCCGGACTCATACGCGGCGAGGTGCACGGTCTGGCCGGTCTGCTCGTTCAGCCGCTCCAGATGCGGGCGCGCGGTCTCGCGCACGTCGCGCTGGGCGAGCGCCGCGCCGGAAAGCTCGAACAGTCGGCTGCCGAGCCGGTAGCGATGCTGGGCGTCATGCGTCACGAAGCGCTGCGCCTCGAGCGTCTGCAGCAGACGCAGCACCGTGGACTTGTGCACGCCGAGCCGCTCCGCGCACTCGTCGAGCGCGCGCGCGCCGTCCTGCAGGGCGATCAGCAGATCGAGCGCACGGGTGACGGTCTGATTCATCGCCGTGCCGCCGGCGGGGAATCGGAGGAATCGGCCATAGGTCGAGGGTACTCAGCGTTCGGCCGTCCTGCAATGAAGATTGCACGCGATGCAATGGGGGTCCATCATGGACGGGTGGTACGCGCGGCTCGCGATGGCGAGCGCGCGGACGACCCGTGGGCAGCAGCCCTCGGGCGACGAAGGAGGGAACGCGATGACCGCCGATGTGATGGAGCTGCTACGCGAGGATCGGGCGCTCGCCCTGCCCCGGCTGGCGGACATCCCGGATCCGCTGCCGCTGCTGGCCGCGCTCGCCGCAGGCGGGATCCACGTCGTCGAGTTCGCCTTCACCACACCCGGCGTGACCGATCTCATCGCCGCGAGCGCCGACGCACCGGGTGTGCGAGTCGGTGCCGGCACGGTCACGACCGCCGCCGAGGCCCGCGACGCGATCGCGGCGGGGGCCGCGTTCCTCGTCACGCCGGCCGTGATCACCGAGGTCGCCGAGGCGGGCGCCGCGCACGGCGTGCCGGTGATCATGGGCGCGTTCACCCCGACCGAGGCGCTCGGCGCGCACCGGCTGGGTGCGGCTGCCGTGAAGATCTTCCCCGCCGAGACCGTGGGCCCCGGCTACTTCCGGCACCTGCACGGCCCGTTCCCGCACCTGCCGCTGGTCGCCTCGGGCGGTCTGCACGAGGGCAACGCCGCCGAGTACCTCCGCGCCGGCGCCCTCGCCGTGACTGCCGGATCCAGCGTGGTGTCGGCGACCGACGTCGCCGAAGGCCGCTGGGACGCGGTCACCGAGCGGGCCCGGGCATTCCAGGCCGCCTCCCGTCCCTGACCGGTGCGGGGCGGATCTGTCCGCCCAGGCCGGTGCGGGGCGGATCCGTCCGCTGTCACTCCAGGTTCGCGGTGAGCCGGGCGATCTCCGCCGCCCGCTCGGCGCGGTCGTAGGTCTTGCCGCGCACGCCCGGGATGCGCTGCCACGGCTGCGGTCCCGAGGTGCGACGGTACTCGATCCCGGCGGCTTCGAGCCGTTCCAGATGCGCGTCGAGGCGGGCCGGGAAGGAGGCGACGTCGGCGGGATCCTGCCCGCTCCAGAGGGCCTCGGCGAGCGCCGCCACGCGGGGGAAGAGCTGATAGTCGATGCGGCGGGCGGAATCGACGTGCTCGGTCCACAGGTTCGCCTGGCCGCCCACGATGCGGTGGCGGTGCTCCGGCTCGAGGCCCGCGGGCACCGGGTCGAAGGCGCGCACGTGCGCGACGGTCGTGACCAGGCCCGTCGCGATGGGCTCGTCGGGGGAGTCGGACTGTCGGTAGTCCAGATAGACGGTGTCCTCCGGGCACATCACGACATCGGATCCGCGCCGCGCGGCGATCATCGCGCCCGCGGTCCCGCGCCAGGACGCGACGGTCGCGCCGGACACGCGCCCGCCCTCGAGGATCTCGTCCCAGCCGAACAGGCGCCGTCCGCGCGAGCGCACGTGCTCGTCGATGCGCGCGATGAACCAGGCCTGCAGCTCCTCTTCGTCAGCGAGACCACGTTCGCGCATGAGCTCCTGCGTACGCGGATCCGCCTGCCATTCGCCCTTGCGGCACTCGTCGCCGCCGATCCCGATGACGGCGGAGGGGAAGATCTCGATGATCTCGTCGAGCACGTCGCAGAAGAACGCGACTGTCGACTCCTCGACGTTCAGCGCGTGCGGATTGACGCCCCAGCCGCACCACGGTTCGAGCGGCTCGGCGGCCAGGCCCAGCTGCGGGTATGCGGCGATCGCAGCCTGCACGTGCCCGGGCAGCTCGATCTCCGGCACGACCTCGATCCCGCGCGCGGCGGCATAGGCGACGATCTCGCGCAGGTCGTCCTGCGTGTAGAAGCCGCCGTGCGGGCGGCCGTCCTGCGTGGCGCCGGGGCCCGCGCCGAGCTGCGACGACGTGCGCCACCCGCCGACCTCGGTCAGCCGCGGATACCGGCGGATCTCGGCGCGCCAGCCCTGGTCGTCTGTGAGGTGCAGGTGCAGCACGTTGAGGCGGTGCATGGCGAGCTGGTCGATCAGGCGCAGCACCTCGTGCACGGGCGCGAAGCGGCGCGCGACGTCGAGCATGACCCCGCGCCAGCGGTGGCGCGGGGCGTCGTCGATGCGCAGCGCCGGCACCGACACAGCCGCGGTCGGGGAGACGCTCGCGCGACGGTGCACACGGGCCGGCAGCAGCTGCAGCAGGGTCTGCACGGCGCTGTGCGCGGCGCGCAGGTCGGCGGCGGAGATGCGGATCCGCTCCGCGTCGATCTCGAGCACATACGCCTCGGCCGCGAGCGACGGATCCGCTGTGATCGTGATCGCGGCGGTGGGTGCGGTGGGTGCGGTGTCGGCGATGTCTGCGGTTCCTGTGGTGCCGGCGGTGTCTGCGGTGCCTGCCGTGCCCGCGGTGGGTGTGGTGCCCGCGGTGGCTGCGGTGTCTGCCGTGCCCGCGGTGCCCGCGGTGCCCGCGGTGGCTGCGGTGTCTGCCGTGCCCGCGATGCCGGCGGTGTCTGCCGTGCCCGCGGTGCCTGCGGTGCCTGCCGTGCCTGCCGTGCCCGCGGTGCCCCCGATGTCTGCCGTGCCTGCGTCCTGCGCGAGCCGGATCCCGAGCCCCGCGCGCACCGTCTCCTGCAGGCGGTCGGCCGCCTCCTGGAGGGCGGCGTCGACACGGATCCGCAGGCCGGAGACCAGCGTGAAGGCGCCCTCGTGCTCGTCGACGTGGGCAGGCTGGGGCAGGAGATTCATGGGCGCTCCTTTGTTGCGTGTGATGCAACGCGGCTTGCGCGTTGCGGAACCAGCCTATCCAGCGGGGCGTGCGGCGTCACGGCCGGGCTCGCGGGGATCGAGGCGCACGCACCGCTCCTCGTGATGGATTCGCAAATAAAAGCAGATCCCTTATTGATCTATAGATATAAGTCGGTAGAATCGGAACATGGACGTCGCCGTCATCGCCGACATCGTCGGTTCCCGCCGGCTGCAGGACCGCGCCGAAGCGCAGCGCGCCTTCGAGGCCGCCATCGCGCAGGCCGAGATCGATCTGCCGCTCGCCGACGAACCGCTGCGCCCCACGGCCGGCGACGAGCTGCAGGGCCGCTACGCCTCGCTCGAGGCGGCCCTCGCATCGCTGCTGCTCGTGCAGCTCGCGCTGCCGCCCGAGCACGAGCTGCGCTTCGGGGTGGGGGTGGGCGATGTGCACGAGATCGGGCGGGGCGCCGGATCCGCGGCCCTGCAGGACGGCCCGGGCTGGTGGGCCGCGCGCAACGCGATCGGTATCGTGCATGCACGTCAGCAGCGCGCCGTGCCGACCGCGCGCACCTGGATCGTCGGTGGCGGCGAGCAGGATGAGAGCATGCGCACCGCCATCGACCTCGCCAACGCCTACGTGCTCGCTCGCGACGAGCTCGTGGTCCGGATGAGTCCGCGCGAGCGGAGGCTCGTGTACGGGCGGGCACTCGGGCGCACGCAGACCGAGCTCGCCGCCGCCGAGGGCATCAGTCAGCCCGCGGTCTCGCAGGCGCTCGCGAGCGCCGGGGCCGCGGCCGTCGTGCTCGGGCTCGACGGACTCCGCGACCGCATCGCGGCGCACCGGCGGGTCACCGCGGACGATCGTGTCGCTGCCGGAGGGCGGGTCGCCGCCGGCCGGGATGGTGCCACCGGAGAGGAGGAGTCATGATCCTCGCCGGCTTCGTCCTGCTCTCGATCGGGCTCGCGGATGTGCTGCGCCGGTTCCTGCGCGGTCGCGCCCTGTGGATCGGGGTCGCGATCACCGGGGTGCTCGTGCTCGTCGGCGCGTCGTTCGGCGGTGCGTACCTGTTCGCCCTGATCGGGATCGTGCTCGCCGCGCTGTGGGCCTGGCTGCTGCCGATCGACGGACGGCCGCGGCTGTCCTTCTGGCCCGCGGTGCTGCTCGCCGTCGTGGTCGCCGCCGCGGTCGCGCTGGTCCCAGCGCGCGCGACTGCCGGCCTGCTGGGCGGGCGCTGGCTCGCCACACCGTTCGGACCGATCGGCTTCGACCTGCTCGTGCTCGCGCTGGGCGTGTTCGCCGTGCTGCTCGAGTCGGGCAACGTGATCGTGCGGGCGGCCCTCCTCGGCGAGCGTGCCGAGATCCCGGCCGACGTCGCCGCCGCACCCGACGCTGCGGCACTTGACGCGTCCGGCGCGGGTTCCGGCTCCGGCGGGTCTGGAGCCGGCGGGGGCTTCCTCGGGCTGCCGGTCGGATCCGTGCCGCTCGCCGAGGCGCCTGCGGGGCGGGATCCGGGCACGCCGACCGCGCCCGAGCCCACTCCGGCGGCTCCGGCCCCGGATCAGGCGTTCCGCGGCGGCCGTCTGATCGGACCGCTCGAGCGGGTGCTGGTGCTGCTGCTCACCCTGTTCGCGGCCTATCCGCTGCTCGCCGCGATGCTCGCCGCGAAGGGCATCGTGCGCTTCCCCGAGATCTCCCGCGACGGGGCAGGCGGCGGCCGCGCCGAGTACTTCCTCGTCGGCAGTCTGGTCAGCTGGGTGGTCGCCCTCGGCGGTGCGCTGCTGCTGTGGTGGGCGACGCGGGCGGGCATCGCCCTCGCCTGATCCCGCACCCGGATCCGCCGCCGCGCACCGATCCCACCGCCGGTGCCCCACGCCGGATCCCTCTGCAGACCCCAACTTCGGAGCTAAGGCACGACACGCCGTGTTCGGGTGGGGTGGATCCGGCGTGTCGCACGTCGGCTCCGAAGTTGGGTCGGATCCCGATGCCCGAGCCCGGCCCACGGGTGTCTCACTCTGGAGCCGGGTGCCCATGCCGGATCCGGGCGGTCTCACGGCTCAGGATCCGCGGCCCGGCAAACCCAACTTCGGAGCCAAGGAACGACACGCCGTGTTCCGGTGGGGTGGATCCGGCGTGTCGGGGGTCTGCTCCGAAGTTGGGCGTCGCCACGGGCGCTGCGGGCCACGCGCCGCGGGCCACGCGCCGCGGATCCCGAGCCACGTGCCGAGGGCCCGATCCTCGGCCTGGGATCCGGCGCAGGAACCCAACTTCGGAGCTAAGGCACGACACGCCGTGTTCGGGCGGGGTGGATCCGGCGTGTTGCCCGTCGGCTCCGAAGTTGGGTCGGATCCCGATGCCCGAGCTCGGCCCACGGGCGTCTCGCTCCGGAGCCGGGTGCCCATGCCGGATCCGGTCTTTCTCACGGCTCCGGATCCGCGGCGCAGGAACCCAACTTCGGAGCTAAGGCACGACACGCCGTGTTCGGGCGGGGTGGATCCGGCGTGTTGCCCGTCGGCTCCGAAGTTGGGCGTCGCCACGGGCGCCGCGGGCCACGCGCCGCGGGCCCGCCCCTCGGCCTGGGATCCGGCGCCAGGAACCCAACTTCGGAGCAAAGGCACGACACGCCGTGTTCCGGTGGGGTGGATCCGGCGTGTCGCGGGTCTGCTCCGAAGTTGGGCGTCGCCCCACGCGCCACCGGCGCCGGATCCCTGCGACCGCCCCGCGTCGTGCCGCCGGTGTCAGCCCTTGCGGCCGCGGGCGAGCGCCCAGGCGCCCACGCCGACGCCGATCAGAACGACCGCGCCGATGCCGAGCCCGATCCAGAGCGTGCTGGAGTCGGTCTGCATGTTCGGGTCGTTCGCGACGTCCGTCGGAGGCGACGCCGCGGCGGGGCCGCACAGGGGCGTCGCGGATCCGGCCGCAGCCGTCGCGGATCCGGTCGGCGCGTAGGTGAACGCGTAGCTGCCCGAGATCGGATGACCGTCCGACGACACCACGCGCCAGAGCACCTCGTAGTCGCCGGCCGGGCCGAGGGCGACGGGCGACGCCACGGCCGGGCCGTTCAGGTCGGGGCAGGCCGTCTCGTAGTACCGCTTGTCGGGCCCGATCACCTGCACCACGGTCGCGCCGTCGGCGCCGAGCGGATCCCCGCTGAACGTCAGCGTGACCGCCGAGAGGCTCGAGACGGTCGCGCCGGATGCCGGATCCGTGCTCTCCAGGGCGTCGTGTGCACTGGCCGCACCGGTGCCGGCGATCGCAAGCACCGCGCCGAGTCCGACGGCCGCGGCGAGCGCGGCGATGCGGTGGCGCGCGCTCATGCGTCGCGCTCCGACGCGGCGCCGGCGGCGCCCGCGGCGCCCGAACCCGCAGAACCCGGCGCGGCGCCCGAACCCGCAGAACCCGGCGCGGCGCTCGAACCCGCAGAACCCGCCGCGGCGCCGGCGGCGCCCGAACCCGCAGAACCCGGCGCGACTCCCGCGCGCCGCGCGGTCTTCAGACGCCCGAGCGAGAGGGCCGCGAGCAGTGCGCCGCCCGCGGCGATCACCAGCGCGGCGATGCTGATGCCCAGCGCGAGACCGCCCTGCCCCGAATCCGCGGGAGCGGAGATCGGCACGGCCGTGGCGGTGGCGCCGCCGTGGTGATCCGCCGGCGGGGCGTCGTTCACCCACAGCACGGGCGCGGGCTCGACCGAGTCGTCCTTCGCCGCGGCCTCGGGCGTGGCCGCCCATTCCGCGACCTTGCCGTCGGAGTAGGTCTGCGTGACCGGGAGCACGATGTGCCCGGTGTCGGGCACGGGGCCGAGCGAGAGCGTGAACGTCTGGAACTGCCCGGGCGCGACGCCGCCGGCGTCGGCGGTGAAGGTCACCTCGGTGACGGCCTCGGTGACCGTGTTGCCCTCGATGGTCACCGGCTTCGGCAGCGCGGCCTTGGGGGCGGATCCGGTCCAGCCGGCGGTGGGCTGGTAGCTGACGCTGAGGAACGGCGTCTCGGCCGGCAGGTGGATCTCGAGCTTGACGGTGCTGGCGGTGGCCGACTCGTTCGGCACACGGAAGGTGACGTACGTCCAGGATCCGGCGGTGGCCTGGCCGGGGGAGACGGTGACGTGGGCCGAGGCGGCGAGGGGTGCGGCGAGGGCGAGTGCGGCGCCGGCGGCGAGGCCGACGAGGGTGCGGGAGAGCAGGGACTTGCGCATGAGGGGTTCGTTTCTGTTTCGTCGTGGGTGCGCGACAGTGATCCGCCGGGAGCGGCGGACGCGCGGGGAAGGAGGTCAGGCCGCGAGCGGCGGACCCCTTCGGCTCACGACGGTCAGGGTGAACAGCGAACGCAGTGCGCGCGGCGCGCGGCGCGGCGCGGGCGGCGTGCGGCGGACGGGAGCCGGCAGAGGCGCGAGCACCAGTGCCACGAGGTTCCACCCGGTCAGCGCGAGCAGCGCGCGCAGCGCCTGCTCGCCGCGTCCGAGCGCCAGCACGGTGACGGCGGCGGCGATCGCATGCGCGATCCACATGCTCCCGTGCTCGGCGGCGGCCTGTGCCACGGTCGTCGCACCGAGGGCGTCGGCGGCGGCGAGGCCGTGCACATGACCGGTCGGCAGCGTGGATCCGGATCCGGATCCGACCCCCACGAGCAGGAGCAGATGGAACGCGAACTGGCTCAGCGCGACCGCGAGGGCGAGGCGGATCCAGCTCAGCCGGCGCCCGGCGAGCGCGATGCACACGGGGGCGGCGAAGATCAGCGCCAGCACGATCCCGATCATCGGCGCGGGGGATCCGTCGGAGACGGAATGCGAGACGGAGGCGACGAACGTCGCGATGCCGGCGGCGATGAGGCCCCGGATCGTGCGTCCCGCGCGCGTTCCCCACACACGTCCAGCCTACCGATGCCCCGCGGCGACCGCGAAGCCGGCCGCATCCGCGCTGATACCCTGATCCGGTGTCGAACCCATCCCTGACGACCGCGGCACCGGCCATCGACCCCACGTTCGAGAACGTGTGGGATGAGCTGGTCTGGCGCGGACTCGTCCACGTGTCCACGGATCCCGAGGCGCTGCGCGCCCTTCTCGCCGGTCCCGCGATCACGTATTACTGCGGCTTCGACCCGACCGCGCCGAGCCTGCACCTGGGCAACCTCGTGCAGCTGCTCACCATGCGCCGCCTGCAGTTGGCCGGTCACAAGCCGCTCGGTCTGGTCGGCGGATCCACCGGACTCGTCGGCGACCCGCGCCCCACGGCCGAGCGCACGCTGAACACCCGGGAGACCGTCGAGGAGTGGGTGGGGCGCCTGCGGGCGCAGGTCGAGCGCTTCCTCAGCTTCGAGGGCGACAGCGCCGCGCGCATCGTGAACAACCTCGACTGGACGGCGCCGCTGAGCGCGATCGACTTCCTGCGCGAGATCGGCAAGCACTTCCGCGTCGGCACGATGCTGAAGAAGGACGCTGTCAGCGCCCGGCTGAACTCCGACGCCGGCATCAGCTACACCGAGTTCAGCTACCAGATCCTGCAGGCGCTCGACTACCTCGAGCTGCACCGCCAGTACGGCTGCGTGCTGCAGACCGGCGGATCCGACCAGTGGGGCAACCTCACCAGCGGCACGGATCTGATCCACCGCGTCGAGGGAACGTCGGTGCACGCGATCGGCACGCCGTTGATCACGAACAGCGACGGCACCAAGTTCGGCAAGAGCGAGGGCAACGCGATCTGGCTCGACGCCGAGATGTGCAGCCCGTACCGGATGTACCAGTTCTGGCTCAGCACCGCGGACGCCGACGTGATCGACCGGCTCAAGGTCTTCACCTTCCTCACCCGCGCCGAGATCGAGGAGTACGCGGCACTGGTCGAGGCGGAGCCGTTCCGCCGCGCCGCACAGAAGCGCCTCGCCCTCGAGGTGGTCGCCACCGTGCACGGCGTCGATGCGGCCGGCGCGGTGATCGCCGCATCGGAGGCGCTGTTCGGACAGGGTGATCTGGCCGCGCTCGATGCCGCCACCCTGCGTTCGGCACTCGAGGAGCTCCCGAACGCGCGGATCGGATCCGGATCCTCGGTCGTCGACGCGCTGGTCGCGACCGGACTCGTCTCGAGCGCGTCCGAGGCGCGCCGCGCGATCGCCCAGGGCGGCGTGTCCGTCGACGGCGCGAAGGTGGAGTCCGACGACGCGGTCGTTCCGCTGGGCCTGCCCGGCGGGGTGTCGGTGCTGCGCCGCGGCAAGAAGACGCTCGCGGGGCTCCTCCCGGCCTGACCCATCGCCTCGATGCCCCTCGCACCCCGGTACGAGGGGCATCGTCGTCCCGGGGCGTGCCTGGGGCGGATCCATCCCGGCACGGATCCGCATCCCTCGTCCGCGACGGAGAGCGTCACAGCGCGACCAACCCTGCAACCCCGACAGCTCCGATGAGACCGGCGGCATCTGGTTGACTCGTGCCATGGAACGCGCGCGCACCCGCCCGTCGATGCCGGTGCGGCGCAGCATCGGCCTCGGGTATCGGCTGACCTTCCGCGACCTCGGTCGCACGCTCGTGATCGTCGCGCTCACCCAGGGAGCCGTGGCGATCGTCGCCGCCCCGATGCTCGTCAGCCTGTTCAACCTGGCGACGCGGGCCGCGGGACTGTCCGCGCTCACCACGACCACGGCCGGTCAGTTCCTGCGCAGCCCGCTCGGGCTCGGTCTCGCCGTGCTGTCGCTGCTGCTCGTGGTGCTCGCGCTGCTGATGCAGCTGGCACTGTACGCGGCGGTCGCGGCGACGCGCCTCGACGCGGTGACGTCATCGGATCCGTCCGACCCGTCCGCCGCAGACCGGCGCCCGTTCCGCTCCGCGCTCGCGCTGCTGCGGGCCCGCATCACGGCGCTCATCCGCAAGCCGACGACGCTCCTGCTGATCCCCTACCTGCTGCTGCTCGTGCCCCTCGGACAGGCGGGGATCGGATCCGTGCTCAGCCGCTGGGTCGCTGTGCCCGCGTTCGTCTCGGATGAGCTGTTCAAGGAGCCCCGCACGGCCGTCCTCTATCTGGCGCTCCTCCTGGTGCTCTGGTGGCTGAACCTGCGCCTGATCCTCACGGTGCCGCTGCTCGTGCTCGAGCCCATCGGCGTCGCGGCGGCGCTGGGTCGCAGCTGGAGGCTCACCCGCTGGCGCAGTGTGCGCGTGATCGGACTGCTGGCGGCGGTGCTGATCCCGCTCGGCCTGACCCTCGGTGCACTCGCACTGATCGCGATCGTGCCGGTGATGATCAGCGATGCGGCGGCGCGAGATGCGTCGCCGGTGGTCGCGGCGATCGTGCTGGGCCTCGCCGAGGTGGTGGCGTTCTTCGTGGTCGGGGTGTTCCTGCTGGTGCAGGCGCAGACGCTCGTCGCCGCGGCCGGGGCCGCCGGCGAGATCGAACTGCCCCGTGCCGACGTCATGCCGTGGTCGCTGCGGGTGCGCCGGGTGACCACCGGCGTCGTGATCGCCGGCACGCTCGTGGCCGCGGGCGGTGCCAGTCTCGGGGCGGCGGCCGTGCTCAACGAGCACGCGGACGGGGCGACGCAGGTGCTCGCGCACCGGGGCTTCGTCGACGGCGGCGTGGAGAACACGATCGGCGCGCTGGAGGCGGCGCACGCCGCCGGCGCCGACCTCGTCGAGATGGACGTGCAGCAGACCAGCGACGGCGGCTGGGTGCTCATGCACGACAACGACCTCACGCGCCTCGCCGGCATCGCCGGATCCGTGGGCCGCATGACGCTCGCCGAGGCGACGGCGGTCACCGTGCACGACGAAGCCGGGCACGCGGAGCGGATCCCATCCCTCGAGGCGTACCTGCGCCGTGCCGACGAACTCGACCAGCCGCTGCTCATCGAGGTGAAGCTGCACGGCGGGGAGAGCCGCGGCTTCGTGGCGGGGCTGCTCGCGCTCATCGACCGCGTGGACGGCGCGGACCAGCACATCTACCACTCGTTGAGTGCCGACGTCGTCGCCGAGATGAAGCGACTGCGCCCCGAGCTCACGGTCGGATTCATCGTGCCCCTCGCCTTCGGCGGGGTGCCGGACACCCCCGCGGACTTCCTGGTGGTGGAGCAGAGCGTCTACTCGCGGCAGCTGCGCGACGCGGTCTGGGACGAGGGCAAGTCGCTGTTCGTCTGGACGGTGCAGGATGCCGAGGCGATGCGCGCGCTGTATCGCGACAACGTCGACGGCATCATCACCGATCACCCCGATATCGCGCTGACCGAGCGCGACCGCGTCGCCGACGAGACCGGCATGACCGATCGCCTCGTCGATGCCGTCGACCGCCTCGTCGCCACGCCCTGAACCGATCCCGTGCCCGGCGGGGGCCGACGAATCCGCGAACGACGACCTGTCCGACCGCGAGGACACCCGGTTCGCGGAGGCCGGCAGGATGCCGAGTAGCGTGACGGCATGCCGTTCACGCCCAGTCATGCGATCGTGGCGCTCCCCTTCGTCCGTATGCCGCTCGTGCCCGCGGCGATCGCGATCGGTGCGATGGCGCCCGACCTGCCGCTGTTCACCCGCGGTCTGATCGTCGACTACTCGGTGACGCACGACCTCCGCTGGCTGCCGGTCACCGTACTGCTGTCGCACGCCCTTCTTCTCGTCTGGCGACTGGTGCTGCGGCCGGCCTGCCGAATGCTTGCACCGCGGTTCCTCGGCGCTCGCCTCCCGAGGGAGTGGGACGGGGAGCGCCCGCCGCGCTTCGCGAGACCTTCGGATCCGTCGCGCGGGTGGTCCTGCTGGTGCTCGCCCTCGCGCTGGGCGTGGTGACGCACATCCTCTGGGACGCATTCACGCACGAGGGGAGAGCCGGCGTCGGGCTGCTTCCCGCCCTCGACGAGCAGTGGGGCACGCTGCTCGGGTACAAGTGGCTGCAGTACGGATCCGGCGTCGGCGGCATGATCGTGCTCGCGATCGCCGGCGCGCTCTGGATGCGGGGACGCACCCCGGGGCCGATCGATCCGGCGCCGCTGGGGATCCGGCTGAGCTGGTGGCTGTCGCTACCCGTGATGCTGGTCGGCGCAGTCGTCATCGGCTTCGCGGTGTACGGGCCGCTCACGGAGGAGTTCACCGTGCAGCACCTCGCCTATCGCACCCTCCCGCTCGCCTGCGGAGTCTGGGGCGCGCTCACCGTCGCGCTCATCGTGGTCCTGAGGGTCGTGCGGGGGCGGAGCGCCGAAGTCGTCGACGCCGTGGAATCGCGGTGATTGAGCGGGGTGCGGTGTGCGACACGCCCGAGGGGGTGGCTCGATTTGCTGGAACCCGGGGTTCCGCGTAGGTTATTACTTGTTCGCCCCAA
>JAFDWM010000260.1 GCA_018268455.1 Actinomycetota bacterium
GATCCGTCTCCGTCTCCCGTCCGAGGGCACGGAGCGTTCGCCACACCCACCAGCCCGCAGTTCCCGCTCCAAGGATCAGCATCCCGGCCACGACCCAGTACACGACAGGGTTCAAGCCGGGGGCTTCGAGCGCCAGGGCGGGATCGCTGGGCGCGAACAGCACCCCGAGGCCGGCGGCGATCCCCGCGCGCGGCTGCGGGATCCCGGTGAGAAACGCGGACACCGACCCGGCGGCGCGAAGTAGGAACGTGAGGACCGCGAGAGCCGCAAGCCCGGCGAGGGCAGCGTTGGTGAGTTCGTCGCCGAGCGAGCCGATCGGGCGGATCGGTCCGCTCATGCCGGGGACCCGATCGTGATCGTGCCCGAGATTCGGCCTGGGAGAACAACCTCCCCGGTCGGGCTCTGCGCGAGCGCGCGAGCATCGAGCACCGCGCGGGTTCCGCCCTCGGGAGACGCGTCCGTGTGGGCGATGATCACGGCGACGGCGACGTGCTCACCGGGCACGAACCCCGATCCGGACAACTGCACGATCCGAGGCGGCTCGGCCGCCGGTGTCGTTGAGGCGTGTTCGGGGCGGGCTTCTCGGACGGGCGGCACCTGCGTGGGGCGAGGTCTCGGCGGGGTGTAGAAGTCGGTGATCCGGTGGCCGTCGGTCTCGACGACGTCGATGCGGAGTGTGCGCCCGTACTGGATGCAGATCGCATCGACGATCGCCGGGTACGAGGAGCGCTGCCACGGCGGTGAGAACTCGGGCGGTAGGTACGGGTGGCCGTCGACAGTGACAATCAGCGTGCCGTTGTCGGCGACGACCACCCGCACCATGACCAGCAGCGGTGACGGGTCTCCCTGAGTACGGGCACGTTTCGACATGAGGGTCCTCCATGTTCAGAGTCGACGAAAGGAAACAGCCCCCACGGCCGTGAGACTGGGCGTATCGGCGGTGGGTCAGAGTGCGGCGCGCTGACCATTCGGCGCAGACGCAGCACGACGCAGCGTGTACTGCGCAAGGGGGGCGCGAAGAGACCTCGCGGCCGCGGGGCCGTCGAGGAGCTCGGTCACGTCGCCGGGACCAGTGATCGCGGTCGCGTATCCGTCCCTGAGCAGCTGATGGCACCCGGCCGACGCGGCCGATGTGATGGGGCCGGGTACCGCCCCCAGCGGGCGTCCGAGAGTCTTGGCTTCGCTCGCGACGTTTAGCGTGCCGGACCGGGCGCCGGCTTCGACGATGACCGTCGCCCCGGACAGCGCTGCCAGCTGACGGTTCCGTTCGATGAAACGATCCCTGGTCGGCGCCGCACCAGGAGGAAGCGGGCTGATCACGAGGCCCTCGTCCCCGACACGGCGAGCCGATCCGCGTTCCCCACCGGATAAGGACGGTTTGCGCCGCT
>JAFDWM010000261.1 GCA_018268455.1 Actinomycetota bacterium
TGCTGCAGATCGTCCCCGGGATCCGCATCTCCGCTCCGCGCGACGGTGAGCGCCTGCGCGAGCTTCTCGAGGAGGCCGTCGCGGTCGACGATGCGCCCACTGTGATCCGCTTCCCGAAGGGCGGCGTCGCCGCGGAGATCCCGACGCTGGAGCGTCTCGATGACGGCGTGGACGTGCTGGCGCGCCACGGCGACGAGGACGTGCTGCTGGTCGGCATCGGCCCGTTCGCTGCGCTCGCCATCGACGTCGCCGAGCGCCTGCGTGCACAGGGCATCGGTGCGACCGTGATCGATCCGCGGTGGGCGATCCCGGTGCAGCGGTCGGTCGTCGAGCTCGCCGCGCGGCATCGGCTCGTCATCACGCTCGAGGACGGGATCCGGGTCGGCGGCGTCGGCACCCGCGTGCGGCAGGTGCTGCGCGAGGCGGGCATCGACACCGCCGTCGACGAGCTCGGGCTGCCGGATGCGTACATCGACCACGCCAGCCGGGAGCAGATCCTCGAGGATGCCGGGCTCACCGCCGGCAAGATCGCTCAGGACGTGGTGGCGCAGGTGCTCGGCACCCGCGTGCCGATCGCGCGTCCGACCGGCGAGGTGCCGCTGCACACCGGCAGCGTGAACATCATTGCCGCGCAGGATGGCGGCATCGAAGAGCGTCGGGGGCGATGACGCCGGCGCCGGATCTCAGCAGGAGGGCCTTTGCCGTGCTGCTGATGACCGGCGCTCTGGGACTCTCCGCCTGCGCGAGCGGCCGGCCTGCCCCTGCCAGCACGCCCACCCCGCCCGTCGACTCCGCGCCCGCCTCGGTACCGGGACAGGACATCACGGTGCCGGCAGGCGTCACGGCGCCGACTCCGCCTCCGGCATCGGCCCCGGGTGCGCTGCCACCCGAGGTCCAGGACGTGATCGCACGCCGAGGGAGGGAACATGCTCGCGACTGGGGCATGCATCTGTCCGGGATCCGCAGCACGCTGAACACCTCGCATGGGCGTGACGGCGAGGAGCACATCGCGCTGACCTTCGACGCCTGCGGTGGAGCGGGCGGATCGGGTTTCGACGCGAAGCTGATCGGCGCTCTCGTCGCCCAGAGCGTGCCGGCGACCCTCTTCCTCAACAGCCGATGGATCCAGGCGAACTCGGCGCTCGCGGAGCAGCTCTTCGCGGAGCCGCTGTTCGAGATCGGCAACCATGGGACACGCCATCGTCCGCTGTCCGTGAACGGTGGCGCCGCATACGGGATACCGGGCACCGCATCAGCGGCCGAGGTGGCGGACGAGGTCTGGCGCAATCATGAGCTGATCCGCAGCCTCACCGGGAAGGCGCCGCGCTGGTTCCGCGCCGGCACCGCCCACTATGACGACGTTGCGGTCGAGATCGTGCACGATCTC
>JAFDWM010000262.1 GCA_018268455.1 Actinomycetota bacterium
GTCGGGCCTCCATTCGTGCTGCAAGTGAACATCGCGCGTGCCCCGTCGACTCCGGCTGGGGCGACGGACGTCATCGAATAGCGGGACCAGGCGTTGGCAGCTGTCGCAGAGGCAGAGACTTGGTCGCCTGGACCTTGCGTTGTTCCCGTGAAGTAAAGGAGTCGAAAGTAGCACCCGCTAAACGCTCTGCTGGTCCTCGCATCGATCGAGAACGCGTATGTCTTTCCCGGCGACACTTGAATGAATGGTCAACCGATACCGCCATATCCAATTGAGATGGAGTTATTGCTCAGCGGGGCGCTTGTAAATTGTGTCGAGTAATAGGGAGTGCCGGATGGCCCACCGTTCGCAATTCGGGCGGTGGTGAAGCTCGCGCTGGCGGCAAAGTGGACGCCCCAGCCAGCGGTCCCTGACCTGAGGGCAGGATTCACCGCAATGTTCGTGATCGTCGTCCCGCCATTCGGGCTATGGCCATCGCATGCGCCAGCCTTCGGGCTCGTCTGGTCAACATTGTTGACGAACGCTGAGACACTGTTCGCGGTCGCAGTGATGCAGAAGCTCTTGCCGTTGTCATAGGTGCGGTACTGGTAGCTTGTTCCATTCGCATCGGATACACCCGCGTCAGACAATGCGTTCGGCAGCGTCTCGCCGTTCGAGACGGCGTAGATCGCGACCTTCTTGGCGGCCTGCTCGGCAGCTGTGGCCGCAGCAGACGCCTTGGCACGGTTCGTGATGCCGTTGAATGCGACCAGGGTGGTCGCGGCGAGGATCGCGATGATGACGACCACGATGAGTAGCTCAACGATCGTGAAACCAGCGGCAGGATGTAGTGGGCTTGTTTGAAGCCTTCGAGATCCGGTAGCCCTGGGGGTATCGAATACAGAACTGGAACCGGTGCGTGATGCCTTTCGCGCCATAACTGGCCCTCACTGTGAAGCATGAGCGCGATTCGTTCAAGGTCTTGCACGTCGTAGTTTTTACATCAGTCTCGAACGGAATATTGACGCGCAGACGCATCGGTTCATACTGAGCGTCGTTCCTCGTCGGCTTGCGGCTTGTAGGAGAACCACCAGGTTCGCCGGCCGCTCCCGATGAGGAGGCTCGCCATGAGCGAGAACAACACGAAGGACGAGGTGCCGATGTCGGCACTCGGGCCGACGCGGACGCTTGCCGTTCGCATCACCGACGGCTTGCGGGCGCAGCTGGACGTCATCGCCCAGCTCAACGACCGCTCCGTCACCGAAGAGATCCGAATCGCCCTCGAGGCCTGGGTCGAGACCAGCAAGTCCGACCCCAAGGTGCTCCAGCGTGCCGAGACGGTGCGTGCTGAGATCGAACGCGAGGCCAAGACCAAGCAGTCCG
>JAFDWM010000263.1 GCA_018268455.1 Actinomycetota bacterium
GTGAAGATGAAGGTGAGGATCACCGAGTGGAAGGGCTGCGTCGCCCAGTCCCACAGCGCCCACGAGTAGATCTGCTTCTTCGGCGCCGGCCCGTCCCCGCGCAGCTCCAGGCCCACCACCGCGACGGCTCCGCTGTTCGCGGTCGCCTGGGGTTCGGGATGCTCGGGATTGCTCATGCAGGAAGTCTGGCCGGGAGCGGTGAACGACGGGTAGCGACGCGCCGGGACGGGTGCCGTGGACGGGTGCCGACCGGGTGCCGCGGCCCGGTGCCAGAGTCCGCAGGTCGGGCGCCGCGTCGCAGGCGCATGGAACGATGGGGGCATGACTCCTCGAGTGGTCGCCGTGCATTCCAGTCCCGTGCACGGGTTCAGCAAGTCGGTGCGGGCGGAGATCCGGCTGCGGGAGGGGATCGGCGTCGAGGGCGACGCGCACGCGGGTGCGACCGTGCAGCACCGCTCCCGGGTGGCGGCGGATCCGTCCCAGCCGAACCTGCGTCAGGTGCACCTCATCCATGCCGAGCTCTTCGACGCACTGCGCGAGGCCGGCCACGAGGTCGAACCGGGCCAGCTCGGCGAGAACATCACCACGCGCGACCTGGATCTGCTCGCGCTGCCGGTCGGCACCCGGCTCACGATCGGCGACGCCGTGATCACGGTGACCGGGCTGCGCAATCCGTGCCGGCAGATCAATGACTTCCAGCCGGGTCTGCTCAAGCAGCTCGTGCACACGGACGATCACGGCCGCGTCGTGCGTCTGGCCGGGGTCATGGGCATCGTCTCGCGTAGCGGATCCGTCTCGGTCGCGGATCCGATCGCCGTGGAGCTCCCGCCGCCCCCGCATCTGCCGCTCACCCGGGTCTGAGCCGGCGCGCTGCCCTGTGTAGTACTTCTACTAGATTCGGCGTACCGTGGTCGGGCGATGGTGATCCGGTCTGGTCTGCGCGCCCCCGGTGCGCTGCACCGTGCGACCGCACTCGAGCTCGAGGACGCCGTCGATTCGATGCTCAGCTTCGACACGGAGCTTCTGGAGCGGGCGCGCGACGCCGGAATCCCGCCGCATCCGCTCTGCGCCGGAGCGGTAGCGTCAGATTTGTGACCCGCCCGACCGTGCTCGTCGAGGGGGAGAGCGACCGGCTCGCCCTCCTCGCCGCGGCGCGCGTGCGCGGGCACGAGCTCGACGCACGGGCCGAGGTGGTCGTGCTCGGCGGCATCACCAATCTGCGCTCCCGGCTGGAGCGCCGTGACCCCGCCCTCGCCGTGCTCGGGCTCTACGACGCCGCGGAGCTGCGGTACGTGCTCGGTGCGCTGGTCTCTGCGGACCTGCTCGCCGACGGGGAGGCGGATCCGGCCGCGGTCGAAC
>JAFDWM010000264.1 GCA_018268455.1 Actinomycetota bacterium
ACCCGAGTTCAGCAGATATGTACGAACAACGAAAGACTCGACTCAAGGAAAATCACCGGATCAAAAGGCAATATTCACCCCCCTTGGCCAGCAGCTGCCACCACACCGGATCGCGACCGCGCTCTCGCCCCGGCGGAATGTCCGGCCCCCGGCGTAACGTCGGGACGGCGGCGAATCCCACCGCGATCCCCGATCGAGGAGCGTGCAGTATGGACTGGAAGATCGAGCTCATCTTCGTGCCTGTCACCGACGTCGACCGTGCGAAGGAGTTCTACGAACGGATCGGCTTCAATCCTGACCATGATCAGACTCCCTTCGACGGCCTGCGCTTCGTGCAGATGACGCCCCCGGGATCCGCATGCTCGATCGCGTTCGGCACCGGGCTGGGAGACCCGGGCATGAAGCCCGGCCAGCAGAACTCGATCCAGGTTGTCGTGCCCGATGCCGACGGCGCCCTCGCGCAGCTGCGCGCAGCGGGCGTCGAGGCGCAGGGCGTCGACGAACAGTCCTGGGGGCGCTTCGTCACGTTCGCCGACCCCGACGGCAACACCTGGACGCTGCAGCAACTGCCCGATCGCACCGGCCAGGCCTGACGCGGCACGCCCCAGCGACCGGGTGAGCCGCGTCCGTCGGACTCCGCGTCGGGCCGTGACGGATCCGCGTGCCACCCGGGCCCGTGCCGCACTAGCGTTGTGTCCATGACCTCGCCGATCGATGCCACTTCGACCCCTGCCTGGACCGAGCTCAGCGCACTGCGCGACGCGTTCCAGCCCGACCTGCGCGGCTGGTTCGCCGACGACGCGCAGCGCGTGGAGAACTTCACGCTCGACCTCGCCGACCTGCGGGTCGATCTGTCGAAGAACCTGGTCACCGGCGATGTTCGTGCCGGTCTCGTCCGCCTCGCCGAGCAGACCGGCGTCGCGGAGCGATTCGCCGCGATGCTCGAGGGCGTCCACATCAACACCACCGAGGACCGCGCGGTGCTGCACACCGCCCTGCGCCGGCCGAAGGGTGCGCAGCCGGCGCTCGCGGTCGACGGCCAGCAGGTCGACACCGACGTGCACGCGGTGCTCGACGCACTGAGCGCGTTCGCGACGCGAGTGCGCTCCGGAGAGTGGCTGGGCATCACCGGCAAGAAGGTCACGCACGTCGTCAACATCGGAATCGGCGGATCCGACCTCGGCCCGGTGATGGTCTACGAAGCGCTGAAGCCCTACGCCGACGCCGGGATCCGGGCGCGCTTCGTCTCGAACATCGACCCGACCGACATCGCCCAGAAGACGGCGGATCTGGATCCGGAGACGACGCTGTTCATCGTCGCGTCGAAGACGTTCACCACGCTCGAGACGCTCAC
>JAFDWM010000265.1 GCA_018268455.1 Actinomycetota bacterium
TCAGACGGCCTGGCCCACGTTCCAGAAGAAGTTGATCAGCGTCACGCTCGCCCCGCACAGGATCGCGGCCCCGCAGGACACGAGCACGCCGACCTTCCCCCGGGACGCGAGATGCGGGTTCGAGGAGTTCGACCCGACCGCCCAGACGATCGCGGAGATGATCAGCGCGAGCACGGACAGGATCAGCCCGACCGTCATCACCGCGCCGACGATCGTCGAGAGCTGGGTGATGCCCGGCAGGCCATTGCTGTTCGGGGGAATGTTGATCACGGTGGGCTCCTGCCGTCGAGAGGGGTGAGTGCTCTCTGGCAGGTGCACACCGGACCCCGGCGGCCGAGCGGCCGAGCGGCCGGGCGGTGCTAGAAGGTGCCGCCGATGCGGAGCAGGGCGTTCATCCACGCGACCTCGGCGCCCGCGAGCGCGGCGGCGGCGAGTGCGCAGAACACGCCGGCCCGCGCTTTCTGGACGAGATGGGCGTTGCCGGTGGCGGACGCGATCGCCCAGGTGACCGCACAGATGAGGAGCATCAGCACGGCCGCGATCAGGATGATCGTGAGGAGCGCACCGATCGCCTGCGGGAGCCCGCTCGCACCTCCGACGGCACCGAAGTCCGGGAACACGTTCATGACCGCCCTCATCCCGCGCTCATCCGGCATCCGGCCGTGCCGCTGCCTGAGGCGGCGGGGCCCGCGGGTTGGACGCCGTGCTGGGTGAGCCAGTCGACGGCGTTCACCGGCGGCTGGTCTTGCCCTCCGGGGTGGACCTCGAGGTGCAGGTGCGGGCCGGTCGACCGGCCCGAGGAGCCGACGTTGCCGATGTGCTGGCCTGCGCGGACCGTTTCGCCGACGGTGACGAGGATGCCGTCGTGCCACATGTGCGCGTAGAACGACGCGACGCGCTGACCCCGGACGGTGTGCTCGATCACGATGAGCCCGCCCCACCCGCCGGTGAACTCCGCGACGGTCACCCGTCCGTCGGCGACCGCCATGATCGGGGTACCGTCGGGGGCGGCGAGGTCGCTGCCGGCGTGGAAGCGTCGCTCGCCGGTGAACGGGTCGGTGCGCCACCCGAAACTGTCGGTATTCGTATAGGAGCCGTCCGGGAGCGGGAACACGATCCGCGTCGTCTCCGGCACGACCGCGACGCCACCGTAGCTCCCACCATTCTTTCCCGGCGGGGTGGTCAGGGTGCGCAGGATCGTGTCGGCGACGGGCTGCCAGGTGCGGTACCGGTCCGGGAACGCGCTGCCTTCCACGGCCTGCGCGGCCGAGCTCGGGTCCAGTTGCTGCCACCCGCGGATGTCGAGCAGCCCCGCGGGTGAGGGGTAGTTCGGGCCGGTCGGGCCGCCGAAGAA
>JAFDWM010000266.1 GCA_018268455.1 Actinomycetota bacterium
CTGTTCGGGAGGAGCGGATCCGAGGATCTCTCCTCCCGAACGCGGGTTCTCCTCCCGAACGTGTGGCTCAGGAGTTCACGCGGATGATCTCCTGCTGGTACGGGGCGATCACGTCGCCGGAGATGCGCAGGTCGAGCACGAGGAACGGGCGGGCGGCCGGATCCTCGGTGGTCCACGCGGCGAGCCGGTCGAGGTCGGCGAGGGTGCGCACCACGACGCCCTCCGCGCCCACGGCCGCGGCGAAGGCGGCGAAGTCGACCTGCGGGATGAGCATCGGCTCGCGGGCCAGGCCCTTGAGGCCGTACAGGTTGACCTCGGCACCGTAGGCGGCGTCGTTCCAGATCACGGCGATGCCGCGGCCGCCGGCGGAGCGCACGGCCGACTCCAGGTCGGCGATCGCCATCAGGCCGCCGCCGTCGCCCGAGGTGAGCACGATGGTCGACTCCGGGCGGGCCAGCGCCGCGCCGACGACGCTGGGCCAGCCCTGGCCGATCGCCTGGAACGCGGTGCCGATCATCATCATCCGGTCGGGCGACGCCACCGGCCAGTACATGTTCGCCCAGCCGATGAAGTGGCCTCCGTCCGAGACCACGACCCGGTCCTCGGGCAGCAGCTCGGCGAGTCGGCGGGCGGCGGAGCGCGGGTCGAGCCGGCCGTCGGGCGCGAGCTCGTCGCCGGGCTCGTAGACACGGGCGGCGGCGACGTCGACGCTCTCACGCCACGGCGTGGCTCGGCCGTCGGATCCGGCCCCGTCAGCCGCAACATCGGATCCGGCCCCCGCCGCCCCGACTTCGGAGCCGGCGTCCGACACGCCGTCGGATCCGACGCCTGCGTCGGCGTGTCGCGCCTCGGCTCCGAAGTTGGGGGTCCCGAGCCGCGCGACGAGGGCCTCCGCCGCGATCCGGGCGTCGGCGCGCACGAACCCGCCGACGTGCGCGTGCGTTGCGGCGGGCGCCACGTCGATCTGGAACACCTGCGTGTCGGGGGCGAACAGGGCTCCGAATCGCATCGTGAACTGGTTCAGCGAGGCGCCGAACACGACGGCGACGTCGGCGGTGCGGATGAGCTCCATCGCGCCCTCGGCGCCGAAGCCCCCGGTCACGCCGAGATCGAAGCGCTGGTCGCCGAACACACCGCGGCCGAGCGCAGAGGTCGAGGTGAGCGCACCGGTCGCGTCGGCGAGCGCGGTCAGGGCCTCGCCGGCACCGGCGAGCCAGGCGCCGCGGCCGGCGAGCAGGAACGGGCGCTTCGCCGTGCGCAGCGCCTCGGCGATGCGGTCGAGCATGCCCGCGGCGAACTCGCCCGAGGGCGCCAGCGGAGCGGGCACGCGCGGGGCGGGC
>JAFDWM010000267.1 GCA_018268455.1 Actinomycetota bacterium
TCGCCGACATCCTCACGCAGCTGAAGACCGATGTCGATGCCGCACTAAAGACTGCCGAAGAAGGCATCACGACGCTAGAGGCCCAACAGCAGAACAGGACGCAGCTACTCGCCGAGAAGCAGACCGAACTGGTGGAGCTGAAGGACGCGGTCGCACTTGGTACGTCCTGGCCACTGATCGAAGGGCAAGTCAGGAGCGCCAAGGAGGCTGATCAGCTCAAAACGCTCAAGCGTCCGCTGTCATCGCTGACCAGAGCGGTTACCGCACTCGCCAAGACCACCAGCGACCAGCTGATCAACCAGAGCTTCGACGCCCTCTTCCTTGAGGAGTGCGACGCGCTCAGGGCGCCAACTCTGAAACTGCAGTTCGTTGGACGGGAGGGTCGAGCGCATCGTCGCAAAGTGCTGAGCGGCAAGCACAAGCCGTCAAGAGTACTCTCCGAGGGAGAACAGAAGGTACTTGCGCTCGCCGACTTCCTGGCTGAGGCTCGCTTGGCGGGAATTACCGCCCCCGTCATCTTCGACGACCACGTCTCCAGCCTCGATCACCGTCGGATCAACGAGGTCGCGCAGCGCATCGCCGCGCTGGCGGCTAACAACCAGGTCATCGTGTTCACGCACGACATCTTGTTCGCCACGACACTCCTTAGCCTCTTTGAGAAGTCCAAGCGCTGCGTCTACTTTCAGATCACGGACGAGAACGGCAAGGGGCAGGTTACCCGTGCCAGCGGGCCGAGGATCGACTCGCTGAGTGCAATCAAGAAGCGTATAACTGGCACAATCCAGGCCGCGAAGTCTCAAGAGGGCGAAGTTCGCGATGCTCTCGTGCGCGTGGCATATAGCCACGTCCGTGCATGGTGTGAAGTCTTCACCGAGGAGGAGCTGCTGAAGGGCGTCACCAAGCGCTACCGTGCGAACGTCCAGATGACCACACTGCCGAACATCGACGGCACCAGACTCAATGAGATCGGTCCAAAGGTAACGGAGATCTTCGAGGTGGCATGCCGCCACATCGACGGGCACTCGCAACCACTCGTGACGCTGGGTGTCAGCCCAACGCTCACGGGGCTGGAGCAGCATTGGGCAGAGTTGCAGGACCTCAAGAGATTGAACGATGGCGCCCTCCCCCTAACGTCGAACTGAGCGGCGCCACAATATTTCAAGACCCAGCACAACTGAATCACTCGTTGCTATCACTCTTGAACCATGCAGTGACGGTCTCCTTCCAGCGCGTCGCATCTGAGTTCCAAGCCAGCGTGTGCCCTGCATCGAAGGTCTCCAGCTGAACGAGATCTGGACGCTTCTGCGCGAGCGCCGACGAGGTCT
>JAFDWM010000268.1 GCA_018268455.1 Actinomycetota bacterium
TCGCCTACGAGACCGGACTCGTCGCGCCCGGCTGGCAGTAGCGCGGCTTCTCATCGAAACCGGATCCGTACTCCCGGGGGAGCAGACGCGATCACTCCCGGGGCCGGATTCGCCGGGCAGGGGGCGTCGCGAGGCTGGAGTGGTCGGCCGGGATGCGGCCGCTCTCACCGAAGGATGGGCCATCATGCTCGCAACCGTCGCGGCCGTCGCCGCACATCCCGGCCACTGGGGCTTCGCGCCGTTCTGGCCGGTCTTCCTCGTCGGCTCGCTCATGTTCCTGATCATCGTCGGGCTGCTCATCACGCTCATCGTGCGCCGCCGCCGTTGGAGCGGGCCCTGGGCGGCCGGAGCCGCCGGCGTCCACGGTCCCGGGCCGACGCCGTGGGCGGCCCGCCCGCAGGGCCGCACGGCGGAGCAGATCCTCGCCGAGCGGTTCGCCCAGGGCGACGTGGACGAGACCGAGTACCGGGCGCGGCTGGAGGTGCTGCGCGCGAACCGACCCGAGGCCTGACCTCGTGCGCCTCTGATGAGCAGGCTGGGAGATCGGAATGCACGCGCTGTGAGACCGTCTCTGCCGCGCCGTGAACTCTCGCGCCCGGTCGATGGGCAGGCATAACATCGCCCTCGGTCACCGGCGACCGCCGGGGACCGACCCTGATGTCTGGAGATCCCGGATGCGTAGAAAAGTCCTCGGCGTGACCCTCGCGGTCGGCGCCATCGTCGCTGCCACCCTCGCCGGAGCAGGCGCCGCGAACGCGGCACCGCCGCCGAACACGCCGATCCCGAACTCGACACCGGGCTGGCTCAGCCACGGAACGAAGGGCGGTCCCGCGAAAGGCGCGGTGAGCGCGCGCGTGTACCTCGCGCCGCAGGGCGGCATGGATGCGCTCGCGTCCCTCGCGAACGCCGTGTCGACGCCAGGATCCGCGCAGTACCGGCAGTTCCTCACCGCCGCGCAGTACCACGCGCAGTTCGACGCCCCGCAGGCCACGGTCGACGCGGTCACCGGATGGCTGCAGGGTGCGGGACTGAAGACGACGGTCGACCCCAGCCACCGCTACGTGGACGTGACCGGCGGCGTGGGCAACGCGAACAAGGCGTTCGGCGTGACGATCTCGACCTATACGCACGATGGCCAGACCGTGCAGGCGCCGGACGGCGCGGCGACCACGCCCAGCGCGCTCGCCGGTACGGTGATCGCGGTGGACGGACTCGACACCACGCCGTCGTTCGTGGATCCGAAGACCAAGAAGCCTGCCCCGCCCGACGACGGGTTCCGCAACGCTCCCGTGTGCGGCGCGACGTACG
>JAFDWM010000269.1 GCA_018268455.1 Actinomycetota bacterium
CAGGTCGCGAACGGACTCAGCCGTGGTGCTCGTCGTGCCCGTGCTGGTCCTGACGGTGGTCGTGCTCGTCCTCACCCCGATCGTGGTGGTCGCCGTCGACGTGCTCGCCGGTGTCGCTGTCGGATCCGCTCCGCTCATCGTCGTGTGCGCCCGCCTCGTCAGCCTCCGTCGGACCGGGGGTGTAGTCGGGCGCATCGTCGGAGAAGAAGGCGCGCGCAGCGGCCGCGAGCGACGCGCTCACCGCGGCAGCACGCGGATCTTCGTCGTGCGCGATCTCGCCCTGGGTGACGTCCTCGAGGTCGTCGTCCTCCTCGTCCGCGCTGTCGAGGATCACCTGGATCTCCTGCGTGCGACCTTCGTTGAGCGCGGAGAAGATCTCGATTCCAGCGATCTCGGTCGTCTCGGTGCTCGGCTCGGCATCCTGGTCGACGTCCTGCTCGGCGGCCTCGTCGTCTGCGGCGGGCGTGCGGATGATTGCGGTCGCGGCGGTCGGCGCATGCGCATCGTCCTCAGCGTCTGTCTCGCTCTCATCCGGGACATGCTCCGCATCCGAGCGCACCATCTGCGGAACACCGGTGATGAGATCGTCGAACGAGATCGAGGGAGCCTGCTCGGGGATGGTCAGAGCGGCGGTCTCGAACGATCCGAGCGCGGATCCGGCCTCGCCGGGCTCGTGCGTGAGCGACGCCTCCTGCTCGGCATCGCTTCCCGCCTCGTCGGTCTCCGCCTCGGTGCTCCCCGCCTCGTCGACGGCCTCCGGATGGCCCTCGCCGGGCGTGTAGCCGGACTCGATCGGCGCGGTCAGTGCGACGCCCACGGCGATCGACTCCGCCTCCTGGGCGCCATCCGCCTGCTTGTCGTGCTCGTCCGTCACATCGTGCGAGCCGGACTCGTCGTCGCTCGGCTCGGCGGCCTCGTCCTGTGCGGACTCGGCGTCGGCGTCATCCGCACCGTGGTCGTCGGATCCGTCCGGCGTCGCGGATCCCTCGACCGCGGTGGTCTCGTCGAGGTCGTCCCGCCCCTCGTCCACGGACCCATCGGGGCCCTCGGTCTCCTCCGCCCCGTCGGAGTCCGCCCCGGCGTGCTCGCTGTCCGCCTCCGCCGACTCGTGGGCGTCCGTCGAATCCGCCTGGTCGGCGTCGGCGTCGGGGGCCGTATCGTCGGTGTCGGCGTCCGGGGCAGTGCCGTCGGTGTCGACGGCGTCGGCCTCATTGCCGACCGTCTCGCCGTCCGCGGCAGCACTCTCGCCTTGCTCGACAGCCTCGCCGTCCGTGGGAGCACCCTCACCATCCGCGGCAGCACCCTCGC
>JAFDWM010000026.1 GCA_018268455.1 Actinomycetota bacterium
GAAGCCGGACGGTCGGCACGGCGGGTCGACACGGCGTGCCGCTCCTGCGTGCGGCCGGTGTTGAACGGCGGATCCAGGTACACGAGCGTGAAGGATCCATCGGGCAGGGTGCGGGCGACGTCGAGTGCCTCGCCGTGCACGATCTCGACGGATCCGCCGGTCGGGGCGGGTGCTCCGGACGCTGCCGAGGCGGGTGCTCCGGACGTGGCGGAGGCAGGTGCTCCGGGGCCGGCGGGGGCGGACGCGGCCGCCGGAGCCTTGACCTCCCGGCTCACGGCACCCGATGCAGCCACGCCTCGGTGGCGAACTTCGTGCGCACCAGCTCCTCCGCATCGGCGTACTCGTCGGCGGTGATCGTGCCGTCCTCGGCACCTGTGATCCCGCGGAAGGTCTCGATGAAGCGCTCGATGATCTCGCCCCGGCTGAGGCCGGTCTGACGGCTGAGCGGATCCACCCGCTTGGCCGCCGACGCGGTGCCCTTGTCGCTGAGCTTCTCGCGGCCGATGCGCAGCACCTCGGTCATCATCTGGCCATCGATGTCGTAGGACAGCGTGGCATGGTGCAGCACCCCGCCGTTGGCGAGGCGCTTCTGCGCGGCACCGCCGATCTTGCCGCTGGGTCCGGTGATGTCGTTGAGCGGCTGGTAGGTCGCGTCGATGCCGAGCGCGCGCAGCGCCTGCAGCACCCAGTCATCGAGGAACGCGTACGAGTCGGCGAAGGTCATCCCCTGCACGAGCGATGCCGGCACGTACAGCGAGTAGGTGATGATCTGGCCCGCGGCCATCATCATCGCGCCGCCGCCGGAGATGCGCCGGACGACGTCGAAGCCGTGCTTCGCGGCGCCTTCCGGATCCACCTCGTTGCGATACGACTGGAAGGATCCGATCACGACCGCCGACTCGTCCCACTCCCAGATCCGCAGCGTGGGACGGCGCCGGCCGTCGCCGACCCGGGTGGTGAGCACCTCGTCGAGGGCGAGGTTCATCCGCGGCGAGACGGCCCGCTCGTGCAGGATCTCCCAGTCGAAGTCGCGCCAGCCCGGCGCCGTGACGAGCGCCCGGCGCACGGCGGTGCCCACGGCCTCGGGAGTGAGTCCGAGCAGCTGGGCGCCTTCGGGGAGCGCGGCGCGCACGGCCGCGGCGATGCCTGCGACGTCGGTCTCGGTGGGCAGCCCGGTGACCGCGGCGTTGATGCTCTCGAGCGCATCGTCCGGCTCGAGGAAGAAGTCGCCCGCCAGCCGGAAGTCGGCAATTTCCCCGTCGTTCACTTCGAAGTCGACGACGACGAGCTTGCCGCCAGGAACCTTGTACTCACCGTGCACCGCTCCAGCCTACGCGCGGGCGGGACGGGCGCGGGGCGGCTGCGGCGCCGGGTGCGGCCGCAGCGCGGGGCACTGTTCCGCCGTTGCGCAGGGAGCAGCGTCGTTCTGCAGGGAGCCAGATCCGTTCTGCAGGGAGGCAGATCCGTTCTGCAGGGTCAGACCGCCGAGACGGCCCGCCACCCCACGAAACGGCACGGGATCTCCGGCGACGCGCCCGCAGAACGCCGACGGCTCCCTGCAGAACGTCGCGGGGTCCCTGCAGAACGTTGCGGCGTCCCTGCAGAACGTCGGCACAGCCAGGTCACCCAGCCCCGCCGGTGTGGTCCCGGCGCGCGCTCAGGCGCGGGACGGGATCAGCCGGTCGAGCCAGGCGAGCAGATCCGCGCGCACCTCGTCCTGCTGCAGCTCGTTGAACACCTCGTGCCGCGCGTCGGGGTAGACCAGCGTCGTCACGTCCGTGAGGCCCGAGCGGGTGCGGTAGGCGTCGGCGAGCCGGTGCACGCTGCGCGGGCCGCCCACGGGGTCATCGCGCCCGACCAGCAGCAGCACCGGCACGTCGTGCGGGAACCCCTTGCCCGGGCGCTCGTACAGACGCAGTGCCTCGATCGGGCCGAACAGCTTGAGCAGCGGGACCTCGGTCGTGAGGGGATCGTCGCGGAAGCCCTGCTGCACCGCCGGGTCCCGGCTCAGCCACTCCAGGCCGTTGGCGTCGGGCCCGGCCCAGCGGGCGTTGAGCGGCATCGCGTTGAGATCGCGCGGCGTGAGGTGCGCAGATCCGCTCAGCACCACCGCGTCGTACGCGTCGGGGTGACGGTTGAGCACGAGCTGCGCGAGGAAGGATCCCCAGGAGTGCCCGAGCAGCACGAGCGGCAGGTCGGGGTTCTCGTCGCGGATGAGCTCGGTGAGCTGCCACACGTCGGCGACCACGGCGCGGATCCCGCCCGGTCCGAGCCGGCCGAGCTTGGCTGCGTCGCCATGCTGCTTCATCCCGGTGCGTCCGTGACCGCGGTGGTCGTCGGCGTACACGACGAAGCCGGCGCGGTTCAGCGCGGCGATCGTCGCACCATAGCGCCCTGCATGCTCGCCGACGCCGTGCAGCAGCTGCACGACGCCGCGCACCGGGACGCCCTCGTCGGCGGGATGCACGTCGTAGACGATCGCGATGCCGTGTGCGTCAGTGAACTCGGCGGTGCGGGACTCAGCCATGCCCCGAGTCTACGGACCCGGCGCGTCAGAGGCCGAGGGCGGCGCAGAGGGCGCGCGCCTCGGCGAGGTCGGTCACCTCGTGTCCACCGCCGTCGTCGGCCGCGGATCCCATCCGCACCGAGCCGGTCGCGGCGACCGTGCGCTTCGCGGAGAAGTGCAGCGCGTCGACGCCGGTCTCGGCGATCTCGGCCGCGTTCCGCGCGGTCACCCCGCTGCCGGCCATGATCTCGATGCGATGCTCGGCCGCGTCGACCATCGCCCGCAGCACCGGCACGCCGTCGCGGGCCGCGGAGGCCCCGCCGGAGGTGAGCACGCGCGTGAAGCCGAGGGCGAGCACCGCGTCGAGGGAGGCGAGCGGATCCGGCGTCACGTCGATCACGCGGTGCACGGTCACGGCCGCGTCGGTCCGCTCCGAACGGGCGGCGTCGCGCAGCCGCTCCAGGGCGGCGGCGTCGAGGCCGCCGTCTGCGTGCTGCGCCCCGATCACGACGCCGGCCGCGCCGTGCGCGATCATCCAGCGCACGTCACGCACGGCCGTCTCGATCTCGTCGGGCTCGTACTGGAAGCCGCCCGCCCGCGGCCGCACCAGCACGTGGATCTCCGGCCCCGCATCCGCTGCGGCCTCCAACGCGCGCTCCAGGGTCGCCGGCGAGGGCGTGAGTCCGCCCAGGGCGAGCGCCTGGGTCAGCTCGACGCGGCGTGCGCCGATCTCGCGGGCGACGCGCACACCGGCGGCATCCTGGACGGCGACTTCGAGCGCGAGAGACATCCGTCCATTCTCCCTGTTCCGCCGCGGCCGTGGAACGGGCACGCCGTATTTTGTTCGGAGACTTACATTATCGACCGATCCGGAAAGGCCTTCCCCTGCATCCGAATACTTAGTTAGGCTATCTAAGCAATGGATGATGAGCAGCTGCACGAGACCGCGGCACAGCTGCGCCTCGCCACGTTCCGGCTCGCCCGGCGGCTGCGCTCGGTGCGCGCCGTCGACAGTCGCAACGCCGTCATGAGCGACGCCCAGCTCGCCGTGCTCGCGGCGCTCAGGGCGCACGGGCGGCATTCCCTCTCCGCGCTCGCCGACCGCGAGCGGGTGACTGCACCCACGATGAGCTCGGTCGTCACGGGCCTCGAGGAGCAGGGCTATGCGATCCGGATCCCCGACGATCAGGACCGCCGTCGCGTGCACGTCGAGATCACGCCCGCGGGCGAGGAGGTCGTGAACTCGACCTTCGAGCGCCGCACCCGCCTGCTCATGGACGAGATCACCGAGCTCGACCTCAGCGCGGACGAGCTGAGGACCCTGCACGAGGCGAGCGGGCTGATGCGGAAGCTGGCCGAGCTGTGAGCCAGATGTTCCGCTCGTTCGGGGCGTTCAACTACCGCACCTGGTTCTTCGGCGCGATCGTGTCGAACATCGGCGGCTGGATGCAGTCCACCGCGCAGGACTGGGTCGTGCTCACCGAGCTGACGCACAACGACGCCACCGCGATGGGCGCGACCATGGCGCTGCAGTTCGGGCCGCCCCTGGTGCTGGTCGGGCTCACCGGGCGCGTCGCCGACCGGTTCGACCGGCGGAAGATCCTGCTCGTCACGCAGTCGACGCTCATGCTGCTCGCGCTCGCGGTGGCCGCCCTCCTGCTCACGCACGTCATGACGCTGCCCCTCATGCTCGGCTTCGCGGCGTGCTTCGGCATCGCGAACGCGTTCGACGCCCCCGCCCGGCAGGCCTTCGTGTCGGACATGGTGCCGGTGGAGAACGCCTCGAACGCGGTGGCGCTGAACTCGGCGTCGTTCAACATGGCGCGCCTGATCGGGCCGGCCGTGGGCGGCCTCGCGATCGTCGCGCTCGGATCGGGCTGGGTCTTCGTCGCGAACGCCGCGACGTTCCTGGCGATGATCGTGGCGCTGCTGATGATCCGCACCCACGAGCTCATGCCGCGGCCGAAGAACCGACGCGCGGGCGGACTCATCGTGGGGCTGAGGTACGTGCGCAACCGGCCGGATCTCATGGTCGTGTTCGCGATGGTCTTCCTCATCGGCGCGTTCGGCATGAACTTCCCGATCTTCGCGTCGACCATGGCGCTCGAATTCCACAAGCAGGCCGACGGCTACGGGGTGCTCAGCTCGGTGCTCGCGATCGGATCCCTCACCGGGGCCCTCCTCGCGGCGCGGCGCGACCGCGCCAGGGTGCGCGTGCTGATGATCGCCGCCGGCGGCTTCGGGGTCGCCTCGCTGATCTCCGCGCAGATGCCCACCTATGTGCTCTACGCGGTCACCCTCGTGTTCGTCGGCTTCTCGACGGTCACGATGCTCACGACCGCGAACGGCTACGTGCAGACGACGACGGATCCGGCGCTGCGCGGCCGCGTGCTGGCGCTGTACATGGCCGTCGTGATGGGCGCGACGCCCATCGGCGCCCCGATTGCGGGCTGGGTGGCCGACGTCTTCGGTCCGCGCGCGGCGATCTCGGTGGGCGGCACGGCCGGCCTCATCGCGTTCGCGATCGGCGCCGTGTGGATGGTGTACTCGGGCCGGCTGCATCGGCAGGAGGACACCCGATTCGGGCTGACGCTCGACGAGACCCGTCCGGTGCGAGTGGTCGAGGCGATGGAGCAGGCGGTGACACCGCCGGTCATCGCCCGCACCACCGTGCTCCCGGAGCGCCCGATCACGAGCAGGACCACCCCGATCCGCGTCGAACCGGACGCCGCCCCGTCTGCGGACGGCACCGCCGCGGATCCGATCCGGAGCACCGCCGGACCGATGCACAGCGACACCGGCGACCGACCGCTCCAGCCCGAGCCCGCGGATCCGATCCTGCGCACCCCCGCAGATCCGGACGCCGCTGACGGGGCGACCCCGGCAGATCCGGATCCCGGATCCGACGTTCCCGGTCCGCGCGGATGACCGCTTCGCCGCCGGCGTCCGCCGCGCGCTCGCGACGCTCACTGCTGCCCGCGCTGGGTGCGCTGTCCGCGTTCGGCCCGCTCTCGATCGACCTGTACATCCCCGCGCTGCCGCAGCTGGGGAACGACCTGCACACCACCGAGGCGCTCACCCAGGTGACCATGAGCGCCTGCCTCATCGGGATCGCCGTGGGGCAGCTGCTGTGGGGCCCGATCAGCGACCGGTACGGGCGACGGCGGCCGCTGCTCTGGGCCGTCGCCGGATTCGCGCTGGCCTCGCTGCTGTGCGCGGCCGTGCCCTCGATCGAGCTGCTCATCCTCGTGCGGCTGCTGCAGGGACTGTGCGGGGCGGCGGGGCTCGCCATCGCCCGCGCGGTCGTGCACGACGTGTTCCAGGGCGCCGAGGCGACCGCCGGATTCGCGGCCCTCACCGCCATCGCCGGCGCCGCACCCGTGCTCGCGCCCCTGCTCGGCGGCCTGCTGCTCTCGTTCACCGATTGGCGCGGGCTGTTCGTCGCGCTGGGCGTGATCGGCGCCGCGCTGCTCGCGGCCGCGGCGCTGTTCGTGCCGGAGACGCTGCCGGCCGACGAGCGCACGACCGGCGGGCTGGGCAGCGACCTGCGCGGGATCGGCGCGGCGCTCAGCAATCGCCCGTTCCTGGTGTTCGCGCTCACGCTGGGCCTCGCGACCGGAGGGTTCTTCACCTACCTGCAGATGTCGTCGTTCGTGCTGCAGAACGAGTACGGCGTGACCGCGCAGGGCTTCGCGGTCATCTTCGCCGTGAACGCCGGCGGCATCGTCTTCGGGGCGTGGATCAGCCGACGCGTCGCGCGCCGCAGCGGCGGACGCCGGGCGAGCAGCCGGAGACTCGTGCTGCTCTCGCTCACGATCGGCACGGTTGCGGCGGCCGCGGTGCTGCTGAGCGCACTGCTGCACAGTCCGGTGCCGTGGCTGCTCGCGCCGCTGTTCGTGCTCGTGGGCTCGCACGGCATCAACAACCCGACGCTCACCGCACTGGCCCTCGGCAGCATCACGCGGGGAGCCGGATCCGCCTCCGCCGTGCTCGGCACCCTGGCCGCGCTCCTCGGCGCCCTCGTTCCGCCGCTGCTCTCCCGCGCCGGGGTCTCGGCGACGCTGATGGGTGCGACGATGCTCGTGGCGTTCGCCGCCGCGCTCACGCTGCTCGCCGCCACCGGGCGTGCGACGAGGCCGGAGCGCTGAGTCCCGTCCCCGCGCCTGTCCGCGTTCCCGTTGCCGTCCCCGTTCCCGTTCCCGTTGCCGTCCCCGTTCCCCTCCAGGTTGCGGGGCCGGATCCTCCACCTTCGCTCACCTGTCGCCAGTTGCCTCCAGAAGCCCCTAAACAGGGCAACACACGACAGGCGAACCACACCGCCCCCGGATCCCCGGCCCCCGGATCCCCGACACCCCACCTTCGCTCGCCCGTCGCCAATCGCCCCCAGAAGCCCCCGGACAGGGCAACACGCGACAGGCGAAGCACCCCGACCTCGAGTCCCGGATCTCCGGACCCCAGATCCCGGATCCCCGACGCCCCACCTTCGCTCGCCTGTCGCCAGTCGCCCCCAGAAGCCCCCAGACAGGGCAACACGCGACAGGCGAAGCACAGTCCCGGATCGGATCCGATGCCGCGAGGTTCTTAGGAATCCGTGACCTCCGCCCCGGATCCGCCCGGGGCTTCCTACGCTGAGAGGATGACCGGATCCGCTTCACGCGCACGGCTCGCCGCCGCCGGCGCCGGCATCGCAGCGACGCTGCTGGGCGTGGGCCTCGGCGAGCTGGCGGCGAGCCTGCTCACGCCTGCCTCGAGCCCGTTCGCGGTCGTCGGCGGCGGGCTCATCGACGCCGCCCCGGCCTGGGCGAAGGACACCGCGATCGCCTGGTTCGGCACGGGCGACAAGGCCGCGCTGCTCATCGGAGTCGCGATCGTGCTGCTCGCCCTCGCCGCGCTGCTCGGGCTGTGCGAACGGCGCTGGCACGGCCTCGGGGCCGCCGGGTTCGTGGTGGTCGGCGTCGTCGTCGCCGCCCTCGCCATGACCCGCGCCGACGCGGCGGCGCTGTCCTGGCTGCCCGCGCTGCTGTCCGGAATCGTCGCGGCCCTCGCGCTGCGCATGCTCATGCAGCGCCTGCCTGACCGCGAGACTGCATCCGGGTCGCGAGACAGCACACGAGAACTGCAGTCTCGACACTCAGATGCAGTCTCGCGGTCATGGGGGGACGCGATCCCGACCGCACCCGACGGGCCGCCCTTCCCCAACGAGCCGACCGCACCCGACGAGCCGACCGCACCCGACGGGCCGCCCGCACCCGACGGGCCGCACGCGCCCGATACGCCCTCCGCACCCGCAGGTACGACACGCCGCCGCTTCCTGGCCTGGACCCTCGGCACCGCCGCCGTCGGGGTGATCGCGACCGTCGTCGCCACCACGGCCCGCGCCGGATCCGTCGCCGCGAGCTCCCTGCGCGCCGCCCTGCACCTCCCGAAGCCCGCCACGCCGGCCTCGCCGATCCCCGCCGGCGCCGCGCTCGACGTGCCGGGACTGAGCCGACTGATCACCCCGAACACCGACTTCTACCGCATCGACACCGTCCTCATCGTGCCGAACGTCGACCCCGCGCAGTGGCGGCTGCGGATCCACGGCCTCGTCGAGCGGGAGGTCACGCTCACCTGGGATGAACTGCTCGCGCTGCCGCTGGTCGAGTCGGCGGCCACGCTGTCATGCGTCTCGAACGACGTCGGCGGCGACCTGGTCGGCAACGCCGTGTGGCTCGGCTATCCGATCCGCGAGCTGCTCGCGAAGGCGGGGCCGACCGCGGGCGCCGACATGGTGCTGTCGACCTCGATCGACGGCTTCACCGCGGGCACGCCCCTGGCGGCGCTCACCGACGAGCGCGACGCCCTGCTCGCGATCGGCATGAACGGCGAGCCACTGCCGCTCGCGCACGGCTTCCCAGTGCGCATGGTGGTTCCGGGGCTGTACGGCTACGTGTCGGCGACGAAATGGGTGACGGATCTGGAGGTCACCCGCTTCGACCGTGCGACGGCGTACTGGACGGAGCGCGGATGGTCGGCGCACGGTCCGATCAAGCTGCAGTCGCGCATCGACGTGCCGCGGCCCGACCGCACGCTCAAGGCCGGCGACGCGGTGATCGCCGGTGTCGCCTGGCAGCCGCACGTGGGGATCGGGGGTGTGGAGGTGCAGGTCGATGACGGCCCGTGGCAGCGCGCCGAGCTCGCCGACGCGATCTCGGCCGACACCTGGGTGCAGTGGCGGCTGCCGTGGCGTGCGGAACCGGGTCAGCGGATCCTGCGCTGCCGCGCGATCGGTGCCGACGGCGCCGTGCAGACCGCCGATGTCGCTCCCCCGGCGCCCGACGGCGCCACGGGCCTGCACACGGTCCGCGTCACCGTCGGATCCTGAGCCGGCCGCAGATCCTCACGAAACCCATACGCTCCACACACGCATCACTTGCTTCACGAATTTGTGAAATACGCGTAGCATCGCCGCCATGAACACGATCATCCGCACCGACGGCCTCACCAAGCACTACGGCCGCGTGCATGCACTGGACGGGCTTGATCTGAGCGTCGACGAGGGCCAGGTGCACGGATTCCTGGGCCCGAACGGCGCCGGCAAGTCCACCACGATCAGGATCCTGCTGGGCCTCGCCCGCAAGACCGGCGGCACCGCCACGGTCTTCGGCCAGGAGCCATGGGGTCACGCGGTCTCCATCCACCGCCGGGTCGCCTACGTCCCCGGCGACGTCAGCGTCTGGCCGAACCTCTCCGGCGGCGAGTCGATCGACTTCCTCGCCCGGCTCCGCGGCGCCAAGACCAAGGATCCCGCCTATCGTGCCGAACGAGAGCGTCTGATGACGGCGTTCCAGTTCGACCCGCGCAAGAAGGGCCGGGCATATTCCAAGGGCAACCGGCAGAAGGTGGCGCTCATCGCCGCGTTCGCCGTGCCCGCCGACCTGTACATCCTCGACGAGCCGACCAGCGGACTGGATCCGCTCATGGAGGTCGTCTTCCGCGACGAGATCCAGCGGATCCGCGCGACAGGCGCGACCGTGCTGCTGTCCAGCCACATCCTGTCCGAGGTCGAGCTGCTCTGCGACCGCGTGAGCATCATCCGCGCGGGACGGATCGTGGAGGAGGGCACGCTCGCCGAGCTGCGCCACCTCACCCGCACCGAGGTGTCGTTCGAGGCGACCTCGCCCGAGGCCCTCGCCGGCATCGCACAGGCGCACGACGGCTCCCTCGAGGAGGGCCGAGCCCGGTTCACGGTCGACAGCGACGCGATTGCCTCGGTGCTCCCCGTGCTCGCCGAGCGCAACGTGTCCGGCCTGCGGATCGAGCCGCCCTCCCTCGAGGAGCTGTTCCTGCGGCACTACGGCGACGACCTCACGGCTCTCCGCGCGGCCGAGGAGGCCGGCGACACACGCGCCGCGCGCCGCACCCTGGCCAAGGAGTCACGATGATCCCCGCCCTGCTCCGGCAGCGCCTGCGCCGGGACTGGCTGCAGCTGCTGCTCTGGATCCTCGCCACGGTGCTCATGGCGTACTCCGGCTTCACCGGCGTCACCCAGTCGTACGCCACCCACACGGACCGCGTCGAAGTGCTCTCCGCGGTGATGGCGAACCCCGTCATCATGATGTTCCGGGGCCTGCCCTCCGGCCCCTCGGAAGGCCAGTTCCTCGCGTTCGAGATCCTGCCCTGGCTGACGATGCTCGCCGCACTGATGAGCACGTTCCTCGCCGTCCGGCACACCCGCGGCGACGAGGAGGCCGGGCGCACCGAGCTGCTTGCGGCGACCCCGGCCGCGCGGGCGCTGCCCACGATCGCGACGATCATCCACGGTGTCGCCGCCAACGTGGTCCTCGGCGTGCTGGTCGCGCTCGCACTGATCGGCGCCACGCTCGACCCCGCCGGATCCTGGCTCATGGGCATCGTCTCCGCGACAACAGGCATCGCCTTCCTCGGCATCGGCCTCATCGCCGCCCAGCTCATGCGCACGTCGCGCGGCGCCAACGCACTGACGATCTGGATCCTGGTCGGCACGTTCCTGATCAACGGGATCGGCAAGGTCGCGGGCACCCCGAGCGACGACCTCACCCGCATCACCGCCTCGGGGCTGGTGTGGATCTCGCCGTTCGGCTGGGCAGAGCAGTCGCGCCCCTACGACACGGACAGCGTCTGGCCCGCTCTGCTCGGGCTCGTGTTCGGACTCGTGCTCGCGGTGGTCGCGGTGGCGCTGCAGTCGGTGCGCGACATCGGCGAGGGCTTCATCCCGGCCCGCGCGGGGCGCGTGCACGCGCGGCCGGCGCTCGCCTCGCCGCACGCGCTGGTATGGCGGCTGACGAACGGCGGGATCATCGGCTGGGCCATCGGCGGTGCGCTCACCGGCCTGCTGGCGACGAAGCTGTCCGGGCTCGCCGGGCAGATCTCCGGGCAGAATCCGGCGGTGCAGCAGATCCTCGACAAGATCGGCAAGGCCGGCAACCTCGAGGAGACCGTGGTCTCGGTGTTCTTCACCATGATGGGGATCCTCGCCGCGTGCGCGGCCGTGCAGATCCTCGTGCGGGCGCGGCAGGAGGAGGCGCACGGCACGGCCGAGAACGTGCTCGCGCTCCCCGTGGGCCGGGTGCGCTGGCTGCTGGACTACATGCTCGTGGCCACGTTCGCGATCGCGATCATCGTGGCCGCGACGATGCTCGCCGCCTACGCCGGGCTCGCCGGAGACAAGGACGCCTCGTCGCTCGTAAAGGTCGTGACCGTCGTCGGTCTCGGCCAGGGGCTCGCCGCGTGCGTGTTCACCGTGCTCACCGCGCTCGTGTTCGTGCTGCTGCCCCGCGGCACGATCGGCATCGCCTGGACCCTGGTGCTGCTGGGCACGGTGTTCGGCCTGTTCGGCCCGCTGTTCGGCCTGCCGGAGTGGACCACGCGGTTCTCGCCGTTCGCGGTCACCGCGACCCTGTCGCAGGCGGACGTGGATCTGCGCGGCACGTGGTGGCTGGTGCTGATCGTCGTCGCCGGCGCGGCGGCCTCGCTCACCCTGATGCGCCGTCGCGAGCTCGAGACCGCGGGATGACCGCGGGATGAGCGCGGTGCGGAATGTCCGGCGTGCGGGATGATGGGCTGATGAACGCGCAGGATCCGGCGTCCCTCCCCCATCTCGGGGTCGATGCCGCCGAGGCCGCGGCGGCGCTGATCACCGCCGTCGGCTTCCCGCGGATGCCGGGACGGGTGATGATGGCGCTGATCGCCGCACCCGCCGAGGGCTACACGGCTGCGGAGCTCGCCGACCGCCTCGGGGTGAGCCCCGCGGCGGTCTCCGGCGCCGTGCGCTACCTGCAGACGCTGCACGTCGTGCACCGGGTGTCCCGCGCCGACCAGCGCCGCGACCACTACCTCATCGTCGAGGACACCTGGTACGGGATGATGACGAACAACAGCCCGGTCTACGAGCGCCTCGCCGCGCACATCGACACGATCGGGGCCGAGCACACCGAGGATCCGGTCGCGCACAACCGCGCGACGGAGATGGCCGAGTTCTTCCGGTACATGGCGCACCGCATGCCCGAGCTGATCGACGAGTGGGAGTCGTACCGCGCGGAGCGCCGCCTCGCCGAGTGAGGCGGCGCTCCGGCGCACGGGCGCCGGCCGGTCAGCCGGCGAGCACGAGGCGCAGCTGTTCCAGCGCCCAGTCCAGCTCGGTCGCGCGCACCACGATCGGCGGCGCGATGCGGATGGTCTGGCCGTGCGTGTCCTTGACGAGCACGCCGCGGTCGAGGAGCTTCTCGGCGATCTCGCGTCCGGTGCCGAAGGCGGGGTCGATGTCGACGCCGGCCCAGAGCCCGGCGATGCGCACCGCGGTGACTCCGTGGCCGATGAAGTCGTCAAGGCCCTGACGCAGGTGCTCGCCGAGCGCGAGCGCGCGCTCCTGGAACTCGCCGGTGGACAGCATCTCGACCGCGCGCAGCCCGACGGCGGCGGCGAGCGGGTTGCCGCCGAACGTGGATCCGTGCTCTCCGGGGCGGATGACCCCGAGCACGTCCTCGTCGCCGACGACCGCGGAGACGGGCAGGATCCCGCCGCCGAGCGCCTTGCCCAGCAGGTACAGGTCAGGCACGACGCCCTCGCGGTCGCACGCGAAGGTGGTGCCGACACGACCGAGGCCGGACTGGATCTCGTCGGCGATGAACAGCACGTTCTGCTCGTCGCAGATCTCGCGGATCCGGCGCAGGTAGCCCTCGGGCGGGATGATCACGCCGGCCTCGCCCTGGATCGGCTCGATGAGCACCGCGACCGTGTCGTCGGTGATCGCCGCCGCGATCGCCTCGGCGTCGCCGTACGGCACCGCATCGAAGCCGGGCGTGAACGGGCCGAAACCGTCGCGCGCCGAGTCGTCGTCGCTGAAGCCGACGATCGTGGTGGTGCGGCCGTGGAAGTTGCCCTCCGCGACGATGATGCGCGCCGCATCGGGGCGCACGCCCTTGACCCGGTAGCCCCAGGCGCGGGCGACCTTGATGCCGGTCTCGACCGCCTCGGCGCCGGTGTTCATCGGCAGCACCAGATCCTTGCCGCACAGCTCGGCGAGCGCCGCGGCGAACGGCTCGAGCCGGTCGTTGCGGAACGCCCGGCTGGTGAGCGCGACGCGGCCCAGCTGCTCCTCCAGCGCGGCGACGAGCGCCGGATGGCGGTGCCCGAAGTTGACGGCCGAGTACGCCGCGAGCAGGTCGAGGTAGCGCCGGCCGTCGATGTCGGTCACCCAGGCGCCCTCGCCACGGGCGATGGTCACCTCGAGCGGGGCGTAGTTGCGGGCGACGTGCGGCTCGGCGGCAGCTGCCGCGGATCCGGCGGCGCCGAGGCCCGTGTGCAGCGTGGTCATCGCGCACCCCGCAGTTCCAGCGTGCAGCACTTGATGCCGCCGCCGCCGAGCAGCAGCTCGCTGAGGTCGACGGTGAGCGGGTTGTAGCCACGCTCGCGCAGCTGCTTCTCGAAGCCCGTCGCGCGCGGCGAGATGATCACGTTGTAGCCGTCGCTGGCCGAGTTCAGGCCGAACACGGCGCCGTCCTCGTCGGCGACCAGGATGGCGTCGGGGAAGCGCTCGGCGAGGATCCGCTGCGACGCCTCGTCGAAGGCGTGCGGCAGGTACGCGATGCCGGCGGTCTGACCGGGCTCGACGACGGGGTCCAGGATGGTCAGCGCGGTGTCGAGGTGGTAGAAGCGCGGGTCGACGAGGGTGAGGGTGATGACCTCGCGACCGAACACCTCGCTCACCTCGCGGTGGCTGTCGCCGGCGGAGCGGAAGCCGGTGCCCGCGAGGATCACGGAGCCTGCGAGCAGGAAGTCGCCCTCGCCCTCGTTGATCTCCTTGGGCATCACGGTGTCGAACCCGTTCGCGCGGAACCAGTCCGCGAACGCCGGCGCCTCGCCCCGGCGCTGCTCGTAGTAGAAGGACGGGACATACGCGCGGCCGTCGATCACGAAGCCGCCGTTGGCCGTGTAGACCATGTCCGGGTAGTCGGCGAGCGGCTCGATGAGCTCGACCTCGTGCCCGAGCTCGAGGTACAGGTCGTACAGCTTCTGCCACTGCGCGACGGCGTTGGCGGTGTCGGTGGGGTTGGCGGGCTCCATCCACGGGTTGATGCTGTAGTTCACCGTGAAATAGGACGGCTTGCACATCAGGTACCGGCGGTGGTGCGCGGTGCGTGCGGGGGCCACTTCCCCCGACTGGCTGGATGCCGTGGCGGTCTCGGACGTCGACATGTGTGCTCCTCAGAGGGTGCAGGTGCGGCGGACGCTGTCCAGGGGCCCGACGGTCCTTCGATCCGGCACATGTGCGGAGAAGATGCGACACGGGCACGCCGGCATCCATTCTCGCACCGGAGTCTGCATGGCGCCATGATGACGCTCGGCGCTCCCGCCGTGCACGTGAACGAGCCGCGCAGCTCCGGGCGGGGCTGCGCGGCTCTTGGCCTGTGGATCAGGAGGTGCGCTACGGACGTACCGCCAGGACTGCCTGGGCGTACGCGGCATACCCGTCGGCGGTCGGGTGGAACAGCGAAACCGGATCCGCGGGGTCCATGCCGAACCACGGCGTGTCCGCTCCGTAGATCGCGTGGTCGCCGAAGTCGACGGGCGCGAAGACAGCGCCGGTCGCGGCCGCAGCTCCGGTGAGCTGCGCGTTGAGACCGTCGATGCCGTCGTTGATCGCCGTCAGCGTCGGATTATGGCTCGCCGCATAGTCGCCGAACAGATGCGGATACCCGGTCACGATGACCACGGCGTTCGGCGACCGGCCCTTCACAGTCATGATCAGATTCACCATGGCCGGCCCCACGGCCCCCACCCGGGTGGTGGCCGCGCCGATCGCCTGTTGGCAGGTCTCGCTGGTGCTATCCGGCACGCACGCCGCCCAGACGGCCGCGGGATTGAGGTCGTCACCACCGGCGGTGATCGTGATCATCGTCGTGCCGCGGTTCACGGATCCGATCTGCGACGACATCACGTCGGCGATCGTCGCCCCCGAGCACGACGGCGTGCGCAGCAGGTTGATCCGCGGGACCTGGCCCAGCTGCGCCGGATAGCCGCTGGTGCTGTTCATGCACGCGTCGACGTAGCCACCCGCGCCCTGGCCGGCGGCGTAGGAATCGCCGAGCGACACGTACTTCGCGACCGGGGGCGGGGGTGCCGCCATCGCCGAGGAGACGCCGAACGGCGCCGCGATCAAGGCCAGGGCGACCACCGCCGCAGAGAGGAGGCGCACCCGCAGTTTTCGCTGAGCAGTCATGGCCGCAGGATAGGCCCGCCTCCGCGCGCCGGCATCCGTGCTGGCACGGATACCGGCACTCCCGAGTCCCGACCCGCTCCCGTCGCGATTTCTGTTGCTCCGGTCGGTCGAATCCGACGATTTCTGCGACGGGAGCGAATCGGATCCTCGTACCAGCCCCGCTCCACCTCGCCGAGGCCGGGCGCTCAGATCACCCCGGAGCTCCAGCTGTCCGGGTTGCCGTAACGGTGTGCGGTGATCGCGATCGCCTGCTCGTGCAGGAACGGCAGCAGTTCGATGCGGCCGGCCGTGGTCACCTCTCCGGCATGGATTGCGAGATCCGGATCCCCCTCGACGGCCTCGGCGAGCGCCGCATGCAGGGCCGTGACGTCGTTCGCCTCGCCCACGATCCGCACGCGGTTAGGCCGCTGCGGCGCCTCGGATCCGCTCCCGTCGCGATTCCTGTCGCTCGGACCGTCGGATTCCGACGATTTCTGCGACGGGAGCGGATCGGATCCGTCCGCGACGGCCGCTGGTGCGGCGAATCGCTGGATCCACTCCGCATCGCTCTCCACGAACACGGTGACGTCGGCCTCGCCGAGCACGTGTCGCACCGCGGCCGGGAGCCCCGTGGGCGTGGACAGGGTGAACGCGCCGCCGCCGCGGATCGCGGCGATCGCGACGCGCAGCAGCGACCGCAGTGCGGCGTCGCCCGTGGCGCGCACGGCCACCGGTACCGGCCGGTACCGGAACAGGTTGCGCTCCACGCCGAGCCGCGACACGTCGCGCACCCGTCCGAACTCGCGGTCCCAGGCGAGCGCGTCGGAGAGCGCCGCGCGGCGCAGCCACTCGAACGCCGTGTAGTCGAGCGAGGGCTGGGCGGCCTCGATGAGCGCGGTGATGCGCGAGTCGAGGCCGCGCAGGTGCAGCGTGCTCGACGCGCCCGCACCGCCGGTGCCGCGCCAGGATCCGAGCCCGATCAGGTGGTTGGGTCCGCCGGCCTTGGTGCCGGTGCCGACCGAGGAGCGCTTCCATCCGCCGAACGGCTGGCGCTGCACGATCGCACCGGTGGTGCCGCGATTGACGTAGAGGTTGCCGGCCTGCACCCGATCGAGCCAGAGCGCGAGGTCGTCCGGATCCTGGGTGTGCAGCCCCGCGGTGAGTCCGTAGTCGACGGCGTTCTGCAGCTCGACCGCGCCGGCGATGTTCGGCGCGTGCATGATGCCGAGCATCGGTCCGAAGAACTCCTCGCGGTGCGTACGGGAGCCCGGGGCGACGCCGACGCGGATCCCCGGTGTCCAGAGCCGGCCGTCGGATCCCTCGAGCGGCCGCGGCTTCAGCAGCCACTTCTCGTCGCCCTCCAGCTCGGTGAGCGCCCAGAGCAGCTTGCCCTGCGGCGGCTCGATGACCGGCCCGACCTCGGTGCGCGGATCCTCCGGCCACCCCACCCGCATGGAGCGGGCGGCGTCGACGAGCTGGCGGGCGAACCGCTTGGAGCGTCCCACCGGGCCGACCAGGATCGCGAGCGAAGCGGCGGAGCACTTCTGCCCTGCGTGCCCGAAGGCGCTGCGCACCAGATCGGCGACGGCGAGGTCGAGGTCGGCCGACGGCGCGATGACGAGCGCGTTCTTGCCGCTGGTCTCGGCCTGCAGCGGCAGGTCGTGCCGCCAGCTGCGGAACAGCGCCGCGGTGTCCCAAGACCCGGTCAGGATCACCCGATCCACGTCGGGGTGCGCGATGAGCCGCCGTCCGAGGTCGCCCTCGTCGATGTCGACGAGGGCCAGCAGATCCCGCGGGATCCCGGCGTCCCACAGCGCCGACGCGATCACGGCCGCGCTGCGCCGCGCCTGCGGGGCGGGCTTGAACACCACGCCGGAGCCCGCGGCGAGCGTGGCCAGCACCCCGCCCGCGGGGATCGACAGCGGGAAGTTCCACGGCGGGGCCACCACGATCAGCCGCGACGGCACGAATGCGGCACCCGGGATCGCGTCGAGCTCGCGCGCCTTCGCCGCGTAATAGCGGGCGAAGTCGACGGCCTCGCTCACCTCGGTGTCGCCCTCGGCGATCACCTTGCCGGTCTCGGCCGCGGCGACCTCGATGAGGTCGGCGCGGCGCGACTCGAGCACGGCGGCGGCGCGCAGCAGCAGCACGCTGCGCTCGGCGGCAGGCCGGGCGCCCCACACCGCTCCCGCCTCGCGCACCCGCGTGACGATCCGCTCGAGCTCGACGGATTCGGTCACCCTGGCGCTGCGCACGAGGTCCGCACCGAGGGCGGATCCGGGCACACGGGCGAGCAGCTCGCGGGCCCAGTCCCGGTTGGCGGGGAGGGCCGGATCCGTGTCGGAGACGTTGCGGAAGCCGGGGGCACCCACGGCGACGGCGCTCTCGTCCTCACGCGCGGCGAACACCGCGGTCTCCACGAGCGTGTCAGCGGGGTCGGCGTGTTCGGCGATGCCCAGCACGGCCTCGGTGAGCGCCGCCGGATCCGTCTCGGGATCCGTCGTGAGCGCGGCGGACTCGTGCACCGGCTCCTGCCGGTTCTGCCCGCGGCGCGGCCGCATCCGCAGGCCCGGATCCGCCGAGCGCTCGAGCGACAGCGCGAACCGGTTGATCTCGCGGTCGAGCAGATTCTGGTCCTCGTGCAGCCGGAAGGCGGCCGACAGGAAGTTCTCCGGCGACGCGTTCTCCTCGAGCCGGCGCACCAGGTAGCTGATCGCCACGTCGAACTCGCTCGGCTTCACGACCGGAACGTACAGCAGCACGTGACCCACCTCACGGCTCACCGCCTCGACCTGCCCCTGCGCCATCCCGAGCAGCATCTCGAACTCGATCGGCGCGGATCCGGGGAGCGGCCCGGTCTCCGGCCGCACTCCGCGGTCCCCGGCGAGCAGCCACGCGTACGCGATGTCGAACAGGTTGTGCCCGGCGATGCCGACCCGCACGGCGCGCACCGATTCGGGCTGCAGCGCCTCGTTCAGGCAGCGCAGGTAGTTGGCGTCGGTGTCGATCTTGGTGTCGTACGGGGCGGGCGACCAGCCGTGCATCGTCGCCTCGACCCGCTCCATGGCGAGGTTCGCCCCCTTGACCAGGCGCACCTTGATCCGGGCGCCGCCGCGATCCACGCGATCGCGTGCCCAGGCGGTGAGCTCGCGCAGGGCGCCGAGGGAGTCGGGCAGGTAGGCCTGCAGCACGATCCCGGCCTCGAGGTCCTGCAGTCGCGGATCCTCCATGATCCGCGTGAACACCGCGATCGTGAGGTCGAGGTCGCGGTACTCCTCCATGTCGAGGTTGATGAAGGTCTGTGCGGATCCGCGGTGCGCGGAGGTCGACGGATCCTGCGCGGCCGTGAGATACAGCGGCAGCAGTCGCCCGACGACCTCCTCGACGACGTCGTCGAACGCCCACATCGAGATGCGGCTCGCGACGGCCGAGACCTTCACCGACACGTAGTCGACGTCGTCGCGGCGGATGAGCTCGTGGATCCCGTCCAGCCGGCGGCGGGCCTCGTCCTCGCCGAGCACCGCCTCGCCGAGCAGGTTGAGGTTGAGCCTCGCACCGGATTCGCGCAGCTTCTCGATCGCCGGTCCGAGCCTGGCGGGCCGCGCGTCGACGATGAGGTGCCCGACCATCTCCCGCAGCACCCTGCGCGCGATCGGCACCGTCGGGGTGGGCAGGCCCGGCGCGATGAGCCCGCCGGCGCGCACCGCGGCGCGCAGGTACCAGGGCAGGAACCCTGGCGCGAGCGGCGCCACCCGGTTCAGGCCCGCGGCCGCCGCCGCGAGGCTCTCCGGGCGCATCACGTCGTCCACGAAGCCGAGCGTGAACGGCAGTCCGTTCGGATCCCGCAGCACCCCGGCCAGCCGTTCCGCCGCCGGATCGGCGTGTGCGTCGGCGGCCTCGGTGATCCAGCGCTGCGCGAGCGCGACCGCGCGCCGGGCCCGATCCGTGTCCGCGGCGGTCAGCCACTGGGGCATGCGCGTCCGTTCCTCCCTGCTCGCGCCTGCGGATGCGCGAGTCCCTCCCTCCAGCATGGCGCTCCCGGCGGCCCGCGCCCCGACGGCACGCCCCCGATCCCGTGGATATGCTGTGTCCGTGGGGGACGGCACGAGCATTGCGCCGCCGGCGGAGCCGGCGACGACCGCGGAGAAGAAGCGGGGGCTGATCCGGCGAGGCTTCGATCTGATGCCCACGAGTTGGTTCGCCACCGGGGTGGTCGCGATCTTCCTCGGCGTGACCGCCGCGTTCGGCGGGCTCGACACCGTCGCGGATCCCATCGCCGACGTGCCTGCCGGCACCGGCTTCACCGGGGCCGGCTTCGACATGACGGTGACCGGTGCGACGCTCGTGGATGGGCGCCGCAGCACTGGGCTCGAACCGAAGGAAGGCCAGCGGGTACTGCTCGTCGCCGTCGACGTCACCGTCGACGGGCCGAACCCGCGCAATCCCGGGAGTGCAGGATCGCTGCGCGAGATCCGGGTGGTCGGCGTGGACGGGCCGCCTGTCGCCATCCGCGCCGATGACCTCACCTACTCGGGGAGCCTGCAGCCGGCCGTCGAGACGCCGCTGCTGCTCGCCTGGCTCGTGCCGGCCGACCTCGAGGGCAGCGAAGCGGTCGTGCAGCTGCCGACGGCGACCGAGGCGCGCAACAATCTCAGCGCGGGCACGCGCTGGGACTTCACCGGGTTCGGCGCACGCACGTCGGTCACGGTCGTCGATGGCGGAGCCGGCGATGCGGAGCCGACCGCATGAGCGCGCTGAGCCGGCGTGCGGTGCTGGGCTGGGTGGCCGCGGCCGGGATGGTCGCCGCCTCGGCGGTGCTGATCTCGGTGACGCCGCCGCAGAGCAAGGATCCGGATCCGTTCGTCGTGACGGTCGCGCAGGGTGAGCGCGGCGTCGGACGCAACATCGACGTCTCGGTCATGGGGGTGCGCCGGGTGCAGGAGATCACGGCGACGCCCTATGGCAGCACGTGGAGCGCGCGCGGCAACTGGCTGGTCGTCGATCTGCACGCGGCAGCCGTCACGACCCAGACCGGCTCGCTGTTCCGCGGGGCCCAGTTCCTCATCGACGGCAAGACGTACACCGCGACGGAACGCATCGCGACCGGCGCGAATCTGCTGGGGACGTCGCTGCTGCCGGGTGTGCCCCGTGCCGGATCCGTCGCGTTCGAGCTCCCCGCGGGACTCGATTCCGGATCCGGGACGCTCGCCTTCTCGATGAATTCCGACGCCCGTGCGGACTCGCAGATCCGCGTGCCGATCGACCTGCGAACGGTGCCGAGCGCGGCGACGGCCGAACTTCCGAAGCTGGGGTGGGCCCGATGAGCACGCCGCACACCGAGACCGTGATCGAGGCCGGACACGTCGATGATCGACCGAGGCCGGGGCGCTGGCGCCGCACCGCCCTCGCCCTCGGCGCGCTCGTGGTGCTGGTGCCGGCCGTGCTCCTGGTGACCGGTGTGCACCCGTGGTCATCCGACGATCCCGACCCCGTCGTCGCGGGCACGGCGGGCACCGCCGACGTGGGCGGGGCGACGTGGGGGCCGGTGAAGGCGGTGGTCATCGATGACACCGCCGGCTACGACGTGCCCGCGGGCGCCCGCCTCATCGCGGTCAAGGTGCCCTACGCGCAGCACGCCGGCACGACGAAAGCGCTGCACTGCCAGTCCCCTCGGCTGACCGAGCAGCACACCGGCCGCAGCTGGAACCAGGCGATGGACGAGATCGGCGCGCCGACCATCAAGGACGAGCCACGGGACTGCGCGCCCGATGTCTCGAGCGCCGACCTCATCGTCGCCTTCGTGGTGCCCGAGGACGCCCGGGGACCCTATTGGGTGGATGTGCCGCTGGACCCGTTCGCCGACGTGCCGTTCCCGCGGTTCTCGGTCGACCCCTGATCCGTGCCGGCGACGGCCGCGGCGGTCGCCACGTCGACGGCTTCGGGCACGACGTCCTCGACGACCCTGCTGGCCTGCAGCACCGCAGCGGCGGCGGCCTCCTGCGGAGTCGCACCCTCTGCGGTCGCGCGCTCCAGCGTCTTGGCTGCCGCTCCGCGTCGCAGGGATCCGAGGGTCGCGTCGTAGCCGGCGGCCACGATCGCGATCCGCACGGGTTCGATGATCATCGGCACGAGCAGGAAGATCGGCGTCTGGAACCGCTGCCAGAAGCCGACGAGATCCTGCGGCCCGATGAGCGAGACGATCCACCCTGGCGCGAAGCCCTGGATCGCGAGCACGATCGTGTACAGCAGCACATAGCTGCCGATCACCACCGGTCCCGCCCGCCACATCAGCAGCAGCGAGCGTCCGACCGGACGGAACCGGTCCAGCAGGTCGTCCCAGATGTCGCCGAGGCGCGTGCGCACCCATTCCGGCAGCACCCGAACCCGGCGCGCCGCCGCCGTGACGTAGCGGTTGCCGGTGTAGCGCGGGGAGAGCGTGAGCCGCTCGGCGGCGATGGCCTGACCGTAGATGACCCCCGCCACGGCGAGCCACGCGAGCGGCTGCAGCAGCACCCCGCCGAGCTGGCCGAGCAGCCACAGCACGCCGTCCCAGATCCAGCCGAGCACCGCGATCCGCTCCGTCACCGCCTCGCGCACCTCGCCGAACCACACCATCGCAGAGCGGTGCGCCACCCAGTCGCCGGCCACGCGGGTGATGTCGGCCAGGGTCCACACGAAGAAGAACAGCCACACGGCCTCGAGGTAGACAGCGCCCAGCGCGAAGACGCGCGGCGCCCGCCCGCTCCAGCGCTTCCAGGCCCACCGCAGCGCGTAGGCGACGACGATGATGACCCAGGTCCAGATGCCGAAGCCGGCGGAGCTCAGGTCTTCGCCGGTGACGTCCTCACCGTTCCAGATCCGCCCCGTGTGCACCTGCAGCGCGACGCGCAGGTACTCGAAGAAGTCATCGCGTAGGAATCCGTACGCGGCGTACACGGCGTAGAACGGCAGGATCCCGGCCAGCAGGGATTCGAAGAAGGCCACCCGGCGCTCCCTGGCGTCCTGCGGGGCGGATGCGATGAAGCCGAGCTCGTGCAGCGCGTCGCGCGCCACGAGGAACATCGCCACGAAGCCGATCAGCCGGGCCAGCACCGCGAGCGGCAGCAGCAGCAGGCCGCCGATGTTCCACCAGCCGCCGACGAAGCCGGCCAGCTGCAGCGCGAGGTGGTTGCCGAGCCACCCGGCGAGGAACCACGCCAGCAGCTGCGGCGCGTAGCGCAGCAGCACACGCCCGGTCGTTCGCAGTATCGCCCCCACGCGCACAGGCTACCGTGCGAGCGGGATCCGTCCGGTCAGTCCGCCCAGACGCTGGGCGCCGCAGCCTTCGCGGGCGGCAGCGCCGAGGCCTTCGCCCAGTCGTGCACCCAGTCCTCGACGCCGGGAACCTGGTCCGGGTACCCGAGCTCGCGGAAGAGCTCCTCGTGCGTCACCGTGCCGCCGGAGCGGCGCAGCACCCGCGCCCGCATGATCACCCGGGCGTACACCTCGCCGTCCACAACGGCGCGGTGCTCCATGAACAGCGCCTTGTGATCGTGCCCGACCATGCGCGACTCGACGTCGAAGCGCTGCCACAGCTCCAGCGACTTGCGGAAGGTGATCGTCTCGCTGGAGACCACCGCGTACCAGCCGCGCTGCTTCATGGCATCGAACAGGCCGGTGCGAATCAGCAGATCCCAGCGCCCCAGGTCCAGCAACGACAGATATCGGCCGTTGTTCATGTGCATCAGGATGTCGAGGTCCGTCGGCAGGGTCGTCAGGCGGATCCGGCTGACGTCGGCCATCCCGAGGCTCTCCCCTCGGCGCAGACGGCGGCGAGCGGACAGCATGGCGAGCAGGGTGCGCCAGATCACATTCACACCAGGAGCGTAATGAATCCGGTATGGAATCCGCTGATCCATTGTCGGTTCACGACAGAAGACTGTCGGCGGCCGAGGGCACCCCGAGCCCCGTCTCCGCTCGATTTCGCGTCCGCGCGCGGCACGCGTAGAGTCGCGAACATGAGCGCCGAAGCCCTTCCCTCCGTCACCGTCCGACCGGTTCGCGATGTCGATGCGGAAGCGCTCGGCCGCGTACACGCCCAGTGCTGGCACGAGACGTACGACCACCTGATCAGCACCGCGACCCTCGAGGCGGTCTCCCCCAAGCGGCTCGCCGAGCTGTGGACGCACTGGGCGTCCCAGGGCGACGAGTACCGCATGAGCGCGGCGCTCGTCGACGGCGAGATCGTCGGCTTCGTCGGATCCGGGCCGGCCCGCGACGACAACGCGCCCGCCGAGCGCGAGCTCTACTTCATCTATCTGCTCGCCGCGTGGCAGGGCACCGGCATCGGCCAGCGCCTCTTCGACGCCGCCGTCGGCGCCGACGAGAGCTGCTACCTCTGGGTGGCCGAGGACAACCCCCGCGCGCACCGCTTCTACGTGCGCAACCGCTTCGCCCTCGACGGCGCCTCGCAGCTCGAGCCGTTCCTCGGCGAGGAGATCAAGGAAGTGCGCTTCGTGCGCTGAGTTCTGCCTGTCACGACGAAGCCGGATCCGCCCACGCGGATCCGGCTTCGTCGTCTCCTGCCCGTTCCTGAACCCGCTGTATTTTCCTGAGCCCGTGCGCTCGCGCTGCACTTTCCCGAAGGCGCTGCACAGTTATCTGGCGCGGGATCAGGAATCGACAGCGCGAGCTCGTTCACGCTGTACTTTCCTGATCCCGCGCACGTTCACGCTGCACATTCCTGAACGCGCTGCACTTTCCTGAGCCCGAGCACGCTCACGCTGCTCATTCCTGAACGCGCTGCACAGTTATCTGGCGCGGGATCAGGAATCGACAGCGCGAGCGTGTCTGCAGGGCGGATCCGGACGACGCGCGAGCGGATCCGGACGACGTGCGTGCGGATCCGGACGACGTGCGAGCGGATCCGAGCGAGGAGCGGATCCGCTCGCACGCTACCGCCCGGACACGGTGCCGAAGAGCTTCGCGATGGGCGCCAGCACGAGCGGGCGTGCGGCGAACCAGCCGCCCGCGACGACGATCATCGCTGCGACGAACACCCAGAACCCGGTCCAGGTGACCGCGTCCTGCGACGCGAACATGTGGTTCAGGTTGCGCAGCATGCCGGTGAGCAGCACGAGCGCCACGTGCACCACGATGAACGCCGTGAAGAACAGCATGGTCGGGAAGTGCAGCGCCCGCGCGACCTCGATCGGGTAGGCCTTCGAGAGCCGCTCCGCTTTCTTCGGCCACAGGCCCGACATCCGGAATCCGGTGACGATCGCCACAGGGGCAGCGAGGAACACGATCGTGAAGTAGGCGATCTGCTGCAGGCTGTTGTAGTTCACCCAGCCGTTCTCGGTCGGCCAGTCGAACGACACGTACTGCAGCAGTGCAGACAGCGCGTTCGGGAACACCTCCCAGCTGGTCGGCACGATCCGCACCCACTGTCCGGTGACGAACAGCAGCACGATGAAGATCGCGCCGTTGATGATCCACAGCAGGTCCAGCCCCTGGTGGAACCACAGCGTGAGGCTGATCTTGCCCTTGGCGTTGCCGCGCGGCGTCCAGAACGCGGTCGGACGCTTCTGCGTGCGCACCTGAAGACCGGAGCGGATGATCAGCGTCATCAGGAAGATGTTGAAGAAGTGCTGCCAGCCGATCCAGCCCGGGATCCCGGCGGCCACCGGGACCGTCGGGTGGTACTCGCCCGGGAACGCCGTCAGGAAGTCCTGCATGAACGACAGGCTGAGGAACGCGCGCACCAGGGCCACGCCCGCACCGGCCAGCGCGGCGAGCGCGGCGGCGCCGAGCAGGCCGCCGATCG
>JAFDWM010000270.1 GCA_018268455.1 Actinomycetota bacterium
CCTCACCTACGAGCAGCTCGACGACTATCTCGAGGGGCGTGCGGTCGACGCGGCGGTCGCGGCGCGCATCGAGGCGAAGTACCTCGCGACCGCGCACAAGCGCCGGATGCCGGTGACGCCCGACGACACCTGGTGGCGCTGAGGCGCGGTGCGATCCGGCCGTACCTGCGGCGCGACGTGTGCGTGCGGCGCGACGTGGTGGTGCGGGGCGGCGTGCGACGGATGCGCGACGCCGGGACGGATGCACGACGAATCCGGGCGATCGATCGTGCATCCGTGATCACGTCGTGCAGGCGTCGCACGGAGCGACCCGGATCCGGTGATGTCCGCCGCCCCGTCTAGGGTCGAGGAGACGGCCGATCCGATCCGGTCGCTGACCCGACAGGAGCCTCCGTGCGCGTGATCACCTCCTCCGCAGCAGAGCCGGCCCGCGTGGTGTGGAGCGCGACGGATCTGAAGCTCGCGGCGGAGTGCGAGTTCGCCTGGGCACGGGCGGTCGACGCCAAGCTGGGGCGGGTCGAGGCGGTCGAGGATCCGGAGGATGCGACGCTCGCACGTGCGGCCGCGATGGGCGACGCGCACGAGCTCGTGGTGCTGGCCGGCTACCTCGATGACCACGGCCGCTCGGTGGACGGCGGGCCCGGCGTGGTGGAGCTGCCCAAAGTGTCCTCGACCGATGCCGAGGCGCTCGCCGTGGCCGTCGCCGACACCGAACGCGCCTTGCGATCCGACGCGACCGTGATCTACCAGGCCGCGTTCTCCACGCCCGAATTCGTCGGGTTCGCCGACTTCCTGCTGCGCGATCCCGACGGCCGCTGGCGGGTGCAGGACTCCAAGCTCGCTCGCACGGCGCGCGCCACCGCGCTCATGCAGCTGGCGGCATATGTCGATCAGCTCGACCTGATCGGCATTCCGCGCTCCGATGAGGTCGACCTCATCCTCGGCGATCGCAGCCTGTCCACGCATCGGGTGAGCGACCTGCTTCCGCTGTTCCACGTGCGCCGATCCCGGCTGCGGGCACTCATCGCCGACCGCCGGGTCGACGAGGGCGCGGCCGGCGCGCCGCTGGCCTGGGGCGATGACCGCGGCGATCTGCAGGTGCGCGCCTGCGGGCGCTGTGCGACCTGCGAACTCGAGGTCGAGGCGCACCGCGACCTGCTGCTCGTGGCACGCATGCGTCCCGTGCAGCGCGCGAAGCTGCGGAACGCCGGGATCCGCACGATCGATGATCTGGGGGCCACGGAAGACGCCCCGGAGGGGATGAGCGCAGAGACGTTCCACGCTCTGCG
>JAFDWM010000271.1 GCA_018268455.1 Actinomycetota bacterium
AGCAGCTCGGGATCGAAGCGGATGGACAGAGGCGTCGTGCGCATGCGCTACATCGTAGCGCACACCATCTTAGTCCACTGGACTAAGATGGGCGCATGACTCAGGTCAACGTCCACGAGGCCAAGACGCAGCTGTCGGCACTGATCGCTCGCGTGCTCGACGGCGAGCAGATCACGATCGCGCGCGCCGGGAAACCCATGGTCGACCTCGTGCCGCACGAACGTGTGGCGCTCGTGTACGGGCTCGGCCGCGACGAAGCCCCCCACGATCCCGCCATCTTCGACGGCGTCGATCCAGAGATCCAGGAGATGTTCTATGGCCCTGAGTGGGACAAGGACACGGCGCAGTGATCCTGCTCGACACCAACGCCCTCATCTGGTTCCATCGCGATGACGCGACGCTCGGAACAGAAGCCCGAGCGCTCATCGATGCGGCAGTGGACGTGCACTTCTCGGTGGTGTCGGTCTCGGAGCTGGCCATCAAGCACATGCTGGGTCGAATCGATCTGCCCGGAGGCGATCGATTCCCCATCGCCTTCACCGACGCCGGCTTGCATGAACTCCCCTTCACATCGGCCCATGCCGCAGCCATGCTCCAGTTCCTCGGCCTTGCGCGGCACGACCCGTTCGACCGGATGCTCATCGCGCAGGCGAGCACCGAGCGGCTTACACTCCTCACCGCCGATCCCACCCTGCTCAGCCTCGGCCAGACCTGGATCGTCGACGCGCGCGCCTGATCCGCGGGATCCTCAGGCCGAGAAAGGGTTGATCACCGCAAGTCCCGGCACGTCGAAGTCCTGTTCGTTGCGGGTGACGACGGTCAAGCCGTGATGGAGCGCGGTCGCTGCAATCATGGCGTCACCCAGTTGCCGCCGGTGGGGAACCTGGATGGCCGCGCAGATCCTGCCGATCTCCGGTGTGATCGGCAACAGGCGCGACTCGTAGCTCTCGCGTATGCCCATCAGCCAGCGGCGGAGCTCCGACGCCTGCTTCGGGTCGCGGCGCTGCAGGCCGAGCACGCCGACCTCGAGCTCGTAGTCGGTGATCATGCTCACGTGCCATTCACCTGTGGGAACGGTGCTCAACCAGCGGACCACTCCAACGTCAGCCCTGGATCCGCGACGGATCTCGGACAGGAAGTTCGTGTCGACGAGGTAGCGCATCAGAAGTCGAGAAGGGGCCGATCAGGCGTGTTCGAGCGGATGTCCGCGAGGATCCGGTCGAATTCACCATCGTCGTGTGCGATGTCATCATCGGACATCGCCAGGAGATCGAGCAGC
>JAFDWM010000272.1 GCA_018268455.1 Actinomycetota bacterium
TGCGGTGACGATGGCCAACGTGGATTGAGTCGACAGCTCGCTCCAGTTCAATGTGCCCGTCGTGCGTGCTCATCGTCCGCTCCCGTGTTTGGGCGCGGACGTCACGATGATCGACACGAGGTCGTCATCGAGCAACAGGTCAGGAAGAGTCTCGCCGACAAGGATGCGAAGGAGGATGCCGCGGCCGGTGCTCGTTGCGCGATACGCGGGGTTCGGGTGTCCGAGCAGTGCGTGCAGCAGGGCCGACCACGCTTCGCCGGGAAGATCGAGGAGCGCGCGAGCATGCTTGTCGCGGCGTAGCACTTCGTAGGCGCTTTGCCGAGACCCTGCCCGTGCGATCGCGCCACACACGTGCTCGATCGCGGCGCGGGTCGTGCTCTCCGGCCAACCCAACGTCGCGAACAACCTGATTGAGACCTCGATCGCCTGCTTGGCGGTGCTTACCTCGTCGTGCTTGTCGGCGTCGTCAACGTCAGTTTCGAGGTACTTGTCGACCACATGGAATGCGGGATGGTAGTCGGCGAGAGGATTCTCGCGGTCGGCGAATCGTTCAGGGTCATGGAAGGCGGAGACGTGCGGGCGGCGAGCTTGGTGCGTGGCGCACAGCAGCCCCTGCCCGCGCTCTTCGGCGATGCAGGTCATCTGGACGCCGCGAGTGACGACTGCCCAGGGGTCGTCAGCCTCGCGCGCCGAACGAGTTCGCATCACGTCGAAGGCGGCGGACGCGGCCTCCCATGGGTCGAGCCCGTGTTTACGAGCCAGCGCGGCGTATTTTTCGGCAGCGAACGCGGCGAGTTCCGCGGCAACGCGGTCGTGCTTCCATGCGTGGGCACCCGACTGGTGCAACCGGTGCAGCAGGGCGCGCAACCCTTCGCTCGTGGTGAAGTCCTCGCGAGGGCGTGACGGGGAATAATGACTGGTCATGACAAGAGCACCTCCTGCTACGCAGGTGCACACCCGCTCCCCACTGGGGAGGTTGGATGCTGATGAGGTGCCCATGACGATGTCCGCTCTTCACGATCAGGCGGTGCCGATCGGGCTGCGGCCCGCATCCGGTCGCATGGCGCCGCGCCCAAACGCTGACAGGGGAGGGAGATGACGTGCACGCTCGGCGAGGCGCCGGGTGCTCTCCTGTGCCGCTGCGCGCGTGCGCCGATGCAGCTCGGACTGGAAGTTGATCCCCGCACCGGCCACTCGTGCGCTGCCGCGAGCCACCAAGTCGGTCGGGCGTACCCATTCGACACCGCGCCCTCGGTATG
>JAFDWM010000273.1 GCA_018268455.1 Actinomycetota bacterium
TCTGCGCCAGCCCATCCCGTGCCTGCGTCCGCAGCGCCTCCGAGACGGCCGGGTCGTCGGCCAGGCGTTGCAGGAACCCGATCTGTTCCAGCCGGGTATAGGACGACGAGCCGGTCACCATCTGCGCCGCCTGCGCGCGAGCATCGCCAAGTTGGGGCGAGGTCGCTGGTCCCGTCGATTCGGCGGGACCATGCTTTCCGGGTTCGTGGCCCTCCTGGAACTGAGTCTTGGCCTTGCGGCGGGCGGCGTCCTCGGCCATGAGTTCCTTGATTTCCCGGTACAGAGAGGCAGCCTCGACCGGGCCGAGAGGTTTGTGGAGCTGGTTGTCGTCCTGCTCGGCGAGCAGATGCCCCAGCCGGTCCGAGATGCCCGAGCGCACCCACACGCTGACTCGTCGCCAGCCGAGCTTCTTGATCGCCGCGAGCCTGCGCAGCCCGCACACCAGCACTCCGTCCGGGGTGATCGTCGGCGGCTGCAACAGGCCGTCGCGGTCGATCGACGCGGCCAGCGCGTCGATGTCGCCCAGGTCGGTGCGGTGCCGGCGGCCGATGACGATGGAATCCACCGCCCGCTCTAGCTCGATGTACCCGGCAGGTGCGCTCATCCCGCACCCCGTGACTTCTTCTTCACGCCCGGCGTGCTGGTGCCAGGCACCGCCAGGGACAGGGTGAGCACGAGGTCGTCGTCACGCAGCAGCACCGGCAGCGTCTCGCCGATCAGCAACCGCAGCAGCACGCCACGTCCCGCGCCCGTCGCCGCGAGTTCGGGCAGCGGGGAGCCGAGCAGGGCACGAAGCAGCACAGCCCATGACCGGCTGGGCAGATCGAGCAGCGCCCTGGCGTGCTTGTCGCGCCGCAACGTCTCGTAGGCGGTGTGCCAGTTCCCGACACGGGTCAGCGCCACGCAGACGTGCTCGACCGCCGCCCGTGCGGTGCCAACCGGCCAGCCCAGCAGCGTCAGCAGCGTGATCGCGTCCTCCACGGCCGCGGTCGCGGTGGTCGCTCCCGCCCCGTCGTGTTCCGGCTCGGGCGGTTCGTCGTCCTCGCCGTGGGTGTCGGTGACGTGGAAGGCCGGGTGATAGTCGTCCAGCGGGTTCTCGCGGTCCGACAAACGCTCCGGGTCATGGAACACCGAGTAGCGCGGCCTCCGGGCCTGGTGGGTCGAGCACATCAGCCCTTGGCCGCGTTCCTCGGCGACGCAGGTGATCCGCACCGCATGGGTGACGACCGCCCACGGATCGTCGGCGGTGCGGGCG
>JAFDWM010000274.1 GCA_018268455.1 Actinomycetota bacterium
AACTCGTCCGAGTAATGCTTGCGGACCATGATGACGATCATCTCGCTTCCCCGGCCAGAGACCGGAATCAACGTGTCCAAGAACAAGGGTCAAGGCCCCCTGCTGCTCGGTCAGCGGGACACCGACCAGAGATGCCTGCCAGCCTGTGCCATTCCACGCCTGCACGTTCGACCCTGACCCGGGAGGAGACTCCCGGTAGATGCTCACATGCGATTGCGTCTGCGGGGCGTCCTGCGGCGTCCACGTCATCGACAGCGGACGAGTCAGATCCGCCGCCCCAGACACTGGGGTGATGATCGACACACGCGGTTTCACGACCTGCGCGACAAGGATCGTTGCCGCATACCCGTCACCGACCGCGGTCCCAGAGAAATCGCTGATCGACGTAGCACCCGCAAAATCCCGGGTAGCGATACTCACCTGCGTAACACCCGTCTGCGGGATGTCGAGACCCCCGTAACGGAGCGGCCCGAAAGCCGCCCGCTGGGTGTGGAACTGCGACGGCAGCAACGTCCCCGCCGGCTTCGCCTGCTTGATCCCACCGAGCGCGATCGCATGCCCAGCGGCCGTGTACGGGAGCTGCTGACCCGGATAGGTCACGAGCTGGTTAGCCAGCCGTGACTCGATGATCGAGAGGATCCCCGTCACACCCGTGAACCGAAGCACGGTCAGGCTCGCCGTGTGCTGCATGTGCGTGCCGATCAAGGATCCGTCCGTGAGCTGGCACCATGTCTTGTACAGCTTCATCGGTCGCCACTGCACGCACGACCACCGGAAGATCCCGGCATCCGTGCCCGCGACGGTGACATTCTTCTCCGCGACGATGAACACCCCGGAAAGACGTCGAGGATCCCCAGTCGGGACCATGCTTGCGATCTTCCGGATCGTCCACCCCGCAGGCGGGGTGACACCCTGCGCCGCGTCCCCGCTCGTAACCGACAGATCAGCAACGAACAAGATCGCGACCAGGGTGTCACCGACGCTCGCGGCATCCGTGGCCACCTGGATAGACGCAGACTGCAGATCCGCGGCCATCGCCCCCGTATGCCGAACCGTCGTCGAAGCGATCGCCATCAGTTACCGTCCATTCCCGCGACGCGCGGAGCGCGCCACCTTCTCCTGCTCATCCCGGACCACAACACGCACTCGCCCAGTGATCTCCTCATCACCGATGAAGACACGCACCTGTGGCGCATCGACACGAACCTCAGGTGATGCCGCCACCGGACCGGCATAGCTTGACGGGACCG
>JAFDWM010000275.1 GCA_018268455.1 Actinomycetota bacterium
AGGACAAGGAAGACCCCGATGCCGAAGATCAGGTTGTAGACGTTGGTGAACCCGTCCGTCTGGACATCGACCAGCGTGGTCGTGTCGAACACGGCCCACATCGCCTCGATCAGCCAGCCGGCCGCGCCGCCCATCGCCTGGGCGAGCCAGTCGAACGGGGCCGCCACGACGGTCGCGGCGGCCTCGCCCGCCACGTCGCAGACGGTCGAGATGATCGGCACATCGCAGACACTCATCACGAATCTCCTGCTGTGACAGCCGGCCTCAGACGGCCTGGCCCACGTTCCAGAAGAAGTTCACGAGCGTCACGCTGGCCCCACAGACCACCGCAGCACCGCAGGAGATGAGGACGCCCAGCTTGCCCCTGCCCGACAGGTGCGGGTTGCTGCTGTTGGCGCCGTAGGCCCAGACGATCGCGGAGACGATCAGGGCCAGCACCGAGAGGATGAGGCCAACCGTCATCACGGCGCCGACGATGGTGCGGAGCTGGTCGATGCCGGGCAGACCCGAGCTGTTGGGGTCGATGTCGATCACGGCGGTTACTCCCTCGCAGAAACAGGTGGCTTGTGGCGGCGAGGTGAACCAGGGAGCGACTGGCGCGAGTGGGCAGACGAAAGGCCCGCTCCCAACGCGGAGAGCGGGCCTGGTGACGGAAGGGTCAGAGCTGTTGGCCGAGGGCGATGAGCCAGTTCACCCACGCCACCCCAGCACCGGCGAGGGCGGCGGCGCCGACGCCGACGAGCACCCCGACCCGGCCCTTGGAGGCGAGGGAGTGATTGCCGTGCGAGGCTCCCAGCGCCCAGCAGATCACCGACACGATGACCATGAGCACCGCGACGATGAGCACGAACATCAGCAGGGCGCCGATGACCTGTTTCAGATCACCGATGCCTCCGAGTCCGTCGAAGTCGGGGAACACTCCCATCACGCACCGGCCCTGACGGTGACGTGCAGGTGGTCGTAGTGGCCGCCGGTCACGTCGCCGGGGTCGTGCATCCCGCCGCCGTTGTAGGGGCGCCAGCCTTCGGCGTCGCGGGCCAGGGACCAGATTTGGCCCTGCCAGATCAGGTACTCCACGCCCAGGGCCTCGGCGTGGTCCTTCATCCAGTTCGTCATCCGCCACCCGTCCTCGAGCTGTGCGGGCGTCGGGTGTGTCCCGATCCGGTTCCCGAATGTGATGTCACACGCCCGGCCCAGCGGGTGCTCTGACGTCGTGCCGGGCCGGGGCGAGTAGCAGGCCCAGGAGCTG
>JAFDWM010000276.1 GCA_018268455.1 Actinomycetota bacterium
GGCGGGGCCGGGAGCCGGGGCGGGGCCGGGAGCCGGGGCGAGCGTCGGCGCGATGACCGGCGGCTGCCACGGGGCGGCCTCCGGCGGATCCGCCGACGGTGCGAATCCACCCGCCGCGGATCCCAACTTCGGAGCTGCCGCGGGACTCGCCGTCGCCGGACCCGGGTGGACCGGCGTGTCGCGCACCGGCTCCGAAGTTGGGTAGGAAGCGAGGGAGGGCACGGGCGAGGCGGATCCCGCGGGCGAGGTGGATCCGGCGGATCCCGCGGGCGAGGGCGTCGCGGCGCGATGCGCGCCCACGACTCCCCCGGAGAAGCGCCCTGTCGGCACGTAGACGGCCGGCGCGTCGCGGTCGACGGGGGTGGCGAGCGACGGCAGCGCGGGCGCCGCCTCGTGCACCTCGGCGGTGAACTGCTTGCGGGCGATGCGCATCCGCTTGCCGTCATAGGGGTTCAGCCCCCGGCGCACGTCGACCATCCAGGTGGCGGCGACCCGGTCGGGCCAGCCACGGCCGCGCCGTTCGGCGTCGAACAGCGGCGACAGTGCGATCACGAGCAGCGGGCCGAGCAGCGGGATCAGGAAGGATGCGGCGAGGATCAGATAGCGCACCACGGCGCCGCGCCAGAAACCCGGCTTCTCCAGCGTCCGCACGTTGATCGTGCGGATCCCGAACACGGCCTTGCCGAGCGTGACGCCCTTGAGCCCGTGCAGGATCAGCTGTACCAGCGTGAAGACGAACATCAGCACGTACGAGACGATCAGCGGGAGCAGGATCCAGATCAGGTCCGTCCGCGCCATCAGCCTCTGCGGATCGGCGGCCGCGAGCAGCACGAGGTTCGTGCCGGCGATCACGCCGGGGATCGCCAGCGCGACCGCCACGATCGCCTCGAGCAGCGTGGACGCGACCCGCATGCCGGGGCGTGCGGGGACGAGACCGATCGCCTGCGCGTAGGCCGGGTCAGGTCGCCCGTACGCGTCCAGACCCTCGATGTCGGCTGTCTGGGCCGGAATCTCCCAGATGTCGTTCGACAGGCTCATATCCCCCCACGTTATCAATCCGGTGAACCGGATCCGGACGCGGCGAGGGGCCGGTGTGCTGCACCGGCCCCTCGCTCCTGCGTCTGCGGTTCAGCCGCCGGCGAGCTGCGTGTCCAGATCCTGGATCGCACGCATCATGCCCAGCAGCGACTCCGACATGTCATTGATGCCATCCACCGCCTGCTTCAGACCCGTC
>JAFDWM010000277.1 GCA_018268455.1 Actinomycetota bacterium
GCCGCTGGTGCCGGCGTTCACGTCGAGCAGACGGTACTTCTCCGCGGCCTGGGCCGGGATCACCGCGTCGATCTCGCCGCGCTTGGCGAGCAGCTGCAGCGTGCGCACCACGACCGAGGGTCCGTCGATCTTGAAGTACCGGCGTGCGGCGGCACGGGTGTCCGAGAAGCCGAAGCCATCGGCACCCAGGGTCGCCCAGTCGTTCGGCACGAACTGGCGCACCGAGTCGGCCCAGTCCTTCGCGTAGTCGCTGACCGCCACGATCGGGCCGTGCGCGTCCGCGAGCTGCTGCTGGATGAACGGCACGCGCGAACCACGACCGAGGAACTCGTCCTCCTCGGCGGCGACCGCGTCGCGGCGCAGCTCGGTCCACGACGTGACAGACCACACGTCGGCGTCCACGCCCCAGTCGTCGCGGAGCAGCTGCTGCGCCTCCTGCGCCCACGTCACGCCGATGCCGGAGGCGAGCAGGTGCGCCTTCGGGGCCTCGACCGGGGCGATCCGGTGGATGCCGCCGAGGATCCCCGGCACATCGACATCCGACGGCTCGGCCGGCTGCACGATCGGCTCGTTGTAGACCATGAGGTTGTAGATGTGGTTGCGGTCGGTCGAGTCCGCGCCGTACATGCGCTCGATGCCTGCCCGCACGATGTGCCCGATCTCGTAGCCGAACGCCGGGTCGTAGGTGACCACGGCCGCGTTGGTCGCGGCGAGCAGCGGCGAATGGCCGTCCGCGTGCTGCAGGCCCTCACCGGTGAGCGTGGTGCGCCCGGCGGTCGCCGAGATGAGGAAGCCGCGCGCCATCTGGTCGGCGGCCGCCCACAGCGAGTCGCCGGTGCGCTGGAAGCCGAACATCGAGTAGAACACGTACACCGGGATGAGCGGCACCCCGTGCGTGGCGTACGCGGTTCCGGCCGCGGTGAAGGCGGCGATGGATCCGGCCTCGTTGATGCCGACGTGCAGGATCTGCCCGGCCGTCGACTCCTTGTACGAGAGCACGATGTCGCGGTCGACGGCGAGGTAGTTCTGCCCGTTCGGGTTGTAGATCTTCGCGGTCGGGAAGAACGCGTCCATGCCGAACGTGCGCGCCTCGTCTGGGATGATCGGGACGATGCGTTTGCCGAACTCGGGATCCCGCATGAGGTCCTTCAGCACCCGCACGAACGCCATGGTCGTCGCGGCCTGCTGCTTGCCGGATCCGCGCGCCGCCA
>JAFDWM010000278.1 GCA_018268455.1 Actinomycetota bacterium
GGGACGGGCGTGCATGGCGAGTTGCCCGAGTGGCCAAAGGGAGCTGACTGTAAATCAGCCGCGGAATGCTTCGGGGGTTCGAATCCCTCACTCGCCACCGCCGCGGAATTCCGCGGGAACCGGAGGGGCTGGCACCACATCGGGTGCCAGCCCCTCTGTCGTCGACGTACGTATCGGCCCACGTGGGTGTGGGACAGTGGACCCATCGGGGCGACCGCGACATGCGACAGGTGACATCCGGCCCGCCGCCGTACCCAGAGAGGGGAGATTCGGGTGCCGTACCTGATTGGAGTCGTCGTGCTCATCGTCCTGATCGGCCTGGTATTCACCTACTGGTACATCGTGATACCGCTTGTGTTGATCGGCGTCGTCGCATGGCGTGCTCCCCGAGTGATTCGTAGCATCCGAAAAGGTCGATACTTCGCGAGTGAGGAGTTCCAGGCACACAAGGACGCCATCGCTGCTATCGTCGCCGAGCACAACGAAGTCGCGGACTACGTGTCGGAGATCCGGGAGCAGGAGTCGTTCCAGATTGGATCATCCGCGACTGGGTCTCAGGCGTATCTCGCCAAGTTTGAGAACACCAGCACTCACAACTACCGTCGCGACCGGAATCTAGCTGAGTATGCGGCATCGAACGTTCACAACTGCTCACTCCAAGTCGTGCGAAACGCCTCCGGCGACCCTCTCAAATACGTCATGAAGTACTTCGACATCAAGCCGACCGAGGCGACCGTCGGAGAAGTCGAACTGCTCGGCGAGAGCATCTCTCGACTCGAGGAAGCCATCGCGAACCTCGGGAGGCGAGAGGCAGGGATCATCGGGTCCATCAGCCCGCCACCGTTCATCATGAAGTACTACTCGGATGAGTTCATGCGACAAGTTGGCGTAGACCTGTCGCGGGTCACCGTCCCGTACCCTGACTATGTGTTCGAGTACGTGAGCGCGGTGGGAACAGCTCTCAGCGGACTGTCGTCACAATGGACACTCGAACGATCGACGCTCTGATTGTTCGGCTCTCACAGACCATCCGATTCCGTAAGAGCGCGGCTGGCCAGCGAGCATTGATGACCGCGAAGCTCCGTACGCACATCAAACAGCGCGACAACTACACGTGCCGTTCGTGCCTCGCATCGGTCGCTGTCGAACCGAACCTGCTTCTCGAAGTCGATCACATCTATCCCCTGTCAAAGGGCGG
>JAFDWM010000279.1 GCA_018268455.1 Actinomycetota bacterium
GACCGCGGTGATGGCGCCCGCCGCCGCCATCACCACGACGAGCCCGGCGGCGAGTGCGCGCATAGCGCCGCTCTCGAACGCGATCGGCGCCTCCCCATCCGCGACAGGCGGCCGGGGAGGGGCGGGGATCCCCGTCGCCGCGGACCCGAGCAGCAACCCCAGCCCCGCACGCACGAGCCAGGCGGCGATCCCGAGGGCGACGAGCGCCACCACCCAGCCCTCGACGCCGGGGGCGACCCGCCACAGTGTCCAGACGACGGCGAGCGCGCCGGCCAGGTTCAGGCCGGCGCGCCACCAGGTCATCGGTGCGATGCGCGTCACGAGACCATGATGCGTCGAGATCCGCCCCGCGACCCCTCCCGGTGCAGGGTGTCGACCCGGGCGTGCAGCACCAGCACGCGCGCCGCCCGGTTGGCTGAGATCATCAGCAGGATGAGCCCGGTGGATGCGCCGAGGTGGCTGCCGAACGAGGCGAACGCGAAGGACAGCCCGACCCGCACCGCGATCATCACGACCCAGAGCGCCAGCCCCCAGGCCCCCGTGCGCGTCTCGTACCGTGCGGCGGCACGCGCGAGTTCCCTGGCCGACGCCCCGCCGACCGCCGGTGCGGCCTCTGCGCGTTCGATCGGTCGGATCCGCGCGATCAGCCCCATCGCCACGCCGATGGCGACCGCGATCACCGCCTCGACGACGAACGCGACCACATCGATGATGCCGGGCGTGCTGCCGTTCATGGACTGCAGCAGCAGAGCCGTGCCGATGGCGGCGGCGATCCCGGGCAGCATCCAGTCCCGGCCGCCGAGCACGGGGCGCCAGGTCATCTGCCGCACGGCGATCACGCCGATGACCACGAGGATCAGGAGGACGTTGGAGATCAGCGAGAGGTTCATGTCTTCGATGCTCCGCGGATCCGGATCCGGACGGCACCACCCGCGGGTGGAGACGCTGCGGTGGCCGGGTGGAGATTCCCGCCGCGTACCCCCTCGTCCTCGCCTCGTCCTCGCCTCGTGCACAGTGATGTGGTGCAGGCACCACATCGCTGTGGTGGCACGACCATCGGCGCAGACGCCGGCGATTTCTAGCTTTGAAGCACGGGAAATCTCCCCGACGGACACGCACAGGCGCCCATGAGGCGCCGGACAAGGAAGACACATGAGC
>JAFDWM010000027.1 GCA_018268455.1 Actinomycetota bacterium
GAACAGCCCAGGGAACCCGAGCGGGGCGATCTACACGACCGAAGAGCTCGCTGCGCTGGCGGTCGTCCTGCGCCGGCATCCGTCGGTCTCCGTGCTCTCCGACGAGATCTACAGCGAGATCTCGTTCACCGGCGCCGCCGCGCCGAGCCTCGCCGCCGTCGCCCCGGACCTGCGACACCGCGTGCTCGTGGTCTCGGGCGTCTCCAAGTCGTATGCGATGACCGGCTGGCGCCTCGGCTACGCGGCGGGCGATCCCGCCGTGATCGGCGCGATCAACACGCTGCAGTCGCAGACGTCGTCCTGCCCTTCGTCGATCAGCCAGGCGGCTGCGGCCGCGGCGCTGGACGGGCCGCAGGACTTCATCGCGGAGTCCGTGCCCGTGTACCGGGAGCGCCGGGACGCCGCGGTGGCGGGCCTCGCCGACGTTGATGGGGTGACCCCGCTCGTCCCGGACGGCGCCTTCTACCTCTACGTGGACTGCGCCGGGCTCATCGGCAGGAGCACGCCGGACGGCCGCGTCCTCGAGGACGATCAGGACGTCACCCTGTACCTCCTGGATCGTGGCGGCGTCGCCGTCATCCAGGGATCCGCCTACGGGCAGTCGCCGTTCTTCCGGATCTCGTTCGCGACCGACATCGACACGATCACCGCCGCGATCGCCGCGATCGCCGAAGCCGTGGGGGCTCTGCGATGACCGGCCGCCTGCGGGTGGCGGTCGCCGCCCCACTCGCCCCCGAGCTGTGCAAGCTGGTCACGAGCCTCGAGCCGCGGATCGATCTGGTGGTGGATCAGTCGCTGCTGCCGCCGATGCGGCACCCGGCCGACTTCTCCGGGGATCCGTCGTTCCGACGCACCTCGGCGCAGCAGGCGGCGTACGAGGAGATGCTCGATTCCGCGGATGTGCTCTACGGCATCCCCGACGTCGATCCCGGCGCTCTCGCCCGCACGGTGCGCGCCAATCCGTTGCTGCGCTGGGTGCACACCATGGCTGCGGGCGGCGGCGGGCAGGTGCGCGCCGCGCAGCTGACCGCTGACGAGCTGGAGCGGGTGGTGTTCACCACGTCCGCGGGTGTGCACGGTGACGCCCTGGCGGAGTTCGCCGTGTTCGGGGTGTTCGCCGGTGCGAAGCATCTGCCCCGTCTGCTGGAGCAGCAGCGGAAGCGCGTGTGGAGCGGACGCTGGATGATGAGTCACGTCTCCGATCAGACGGTGCTCGTGCTCGGACTGGGCGGGATCGGTGCGAGGGTGGCGGCGAAGCTGTCCGCGCTCGGCGTCACCGTCATCGGAACGTCACGCAGTGGCACGTCGGTGCCGGGGGTCGCGCGCACGATCCATCCGGATGCGGTCGGGGAGGTGCTGCCGCACGTGGACGCGGTGGTGACCACGCTGCCGGGCACGGACGCCACCCATCATCTGGTCGGGCGGGAGTTCTTCGCCGCGTTGAAGCCGGGCGCCACGGTCGTCAACGTCGGTCGCGGCACGGTCGTCGACGAGCAGGCGCTGCTCGAGGCGCTGGATGCGGGAGTGGTCGGCTTCACCGCGCTCGACGTGTTCGAGGTGGAGCCGCTTCCCGGGAACAGCCCGCTGTGGGCGCACCCGCGTGTGCTGGTGAGCCCGCACACAGCGGCTCTCGACGCGCGGGAGGACCGCCGCATCGCCGAGCTGTTCGCCGGCAACGCCACCCGCTTCCTCGACGGCGTGCCGATGCGCAACGTCGTCGACACCGTCGAGTTCTACTGAGTTCTGCAAGATCGGAGATGAGAGAGACGATGACCAGTCCTTTCGACCTCACCGGGCGTCGCGCCCTCGTGACGGGTTCCAGCCGGGGCATCGGCCTCGCCATCGCACGTTCGCTGCTGGAAGCGGGCGCGCACGTCGTGGTCCACGGCCGCGCCCGTGCGGTCGTGGAAGCGACGGCGGCCGCGCTCGCCGGGGAGTTCGGCGCCGACGCCGTGAGCACGGCCGTGTTCGATGTCACGGAGGAGAGCTCCGTCGTCGAGGGCGTGGCCGCGATCGAAGCCGCGGGGGCGATCGACATCCTGGTGAACAACGCGGGCGTCCAGCACCGGGAGCCGATGCTGGAGGTCAGCCTGGAGGACTGGGACCGGGTGATCCGGACCGACCTGACCAGCGCGTTCCTCGTCGGGCGCACCGTCGCCCGGGCGATGATCGCCCGCGGTGCGGGGGCGATCGTGAACATCTGCTCGGTGCAGACGGATCTCGCCCGCCCCACGATCGGTGCGTACACCGCGGCGAAGGGCGGACTGCGCAACCTGACCAAGGCGATGACGGCGGAATGGGCGGGCAGCGGCGTGCGGGTCAACGGCGTCGCCCCCGGCTACATCCGTACCGAGCTGACCCAGGCGCTCGTCGACGATCCGACTTTCAACGCCTGGGTCCTCGGACGCACCCCGATGGATCGGTGGGGGGAGCCGGAGGACATCGGCGGCGCCGTGGTGTGGTTGTCCTCGCACGCGTCCCGGTTCGTGACCGGCCAGGTCGTCTTCGTCGACGGCGGAATGACGGCGGTGGTCTGATGGCCGGCGCACTGCACGCGATCGTGATCCACAAGGCCGGCGATCTCCGCGTCGATGAGATTCCCGAGCCCGTCCCCGCCTCGGACGAGGCCGTCATCGACATCGTCTACGGCGGCATCTGCGGATCCGATCTGCACTACTGGCAGCACGGCGCCGCCGGGGAATCGATCCTGCGTGCCCCGATGGTGCTCGGACACGAAGTCGTCGGCGTCGTGCGCCGCGCGGCCCCGGACGGCAGCGGCCCGGGGGAGGGTGCGCGCGTGGCTGTGCACCCGGCCACGCCCGCGAAGGAGTACGTCCGGCATCCCGTCGACCGGCCGAACATCTCCGGGGGCGGCTACCTCGGATCCGCGGCCCGCTTCCCGCACCGGGATGGCGCCTTCGCGCAGCGCGTCGCCATGCCGACCCGGATGCTGCGACTCCTGCCCGACCGGATCGACCTCGAGGAGGCCGCGCTGATCGAGCCCGCCAGCGTCGCCTGGCACGCGGTCAACCGCATCGGCGACGTCGCCGGTTCGTCCGCGCTCGTGGTCGGCTGCGGCCCGATCGGCCTCCTCGCGATCGCCGTGCTCAAGGCCCGTGGAGCCCGGCACATCACCGCCGTCGACCTGCACGACCGGCCCCTCCAGATCGCGAAAGAGCTCGGAGCCGACATCGTCCTGAAGCAGCCCGACGACGCGGACATCGCCGCGATCGACGCGGATGTGGTCATCGAGTCCTCCGGCAGCCACCGCGGCCTCGACACCGCGATCCGCGGGGCGACGCGTGGCGGCGTGATCGCGATGGTGGGCCTGCTGCCCTCCGGCCCGCAGCCCGTGCAGATCGCGCTTGCGATCGCGCGCGAGCTCGACCTGCTCGGGTGCTTCCGCTTCAACGACGAGATCGACGATGTCATCCGAGCGCTAACCGACGGCACGCTTCGCGTGGCGCCCGTGATCAGCCACGTCGAGCCGTGGCGCTCCGCCGAGAAGGCGTTCGCCATCGCTGCGGATCCCACCGTCTCCAGCAAGGTCCTGCTCCGTTTCGGGCGTGCGCGATGAACGCCCCGGCACGCGCGCCGCTCGTGGTCGTGATGGGGGTCTCCGGTTGCGGGAAGTCCACGGTCGGTGCCGCCCTGGCGGATCGCCTCCGCGTCCCGTTCCAGGATGCGGACGACCTCCACCCCGCCGCGAACGTCGACAAGATGGCCAGAGGGCTGGCACTCACCGACGAGGATCGGGCACCGTGGCTCGCCGCCGTCGGCCAGGCGCTCGCACAGCGCGAGACCACGGGCCTCGTAATCGCCTGCTCCGCACTCCGCGCGATCTACCGCGACACCCTCCGGCTCCACGCGCCCGACGTCTTCTTCGTCCACCTGGATGCGACCAGGGACGTGCTGGCCGCGCGGATGGTCGTGCGGTCGGATCATTTCATGCCGCTCAGCCTGCTGGAGTCACAGCTGGCCACCCTCGAGCCGCTCACCCCGCACGAGAACGGTCTCACCGTCGACGCCACCGAGAGCGTCGAGCGGATCCTCGCCCTCACCGAACCCGCGATCCGTGCCCTCACCGCGGACAAGGAGTCGGTATAACTGCCGCCGCCAATATCGGAGTCGTCGGACTCGCTGTCATGGGTTCGAATCTGGCCCGTAACCTCGCCAGTCGTGGGTCCGATCCTGCGCTCCATCGCCGCGACCGCCGAGGGTGAGCCGTGCGTGACGCACGTCGGCCACGACGGCGGGATCCGCGCCGACCAACGCTCGTATGAGACCGACGTGTCCAGGTGCGCGGACGCATCATCGATGATCCGGACGCATCATCGACAATGAAGTATCCATAAGTCGAAGCGCCCGCGCCTGGTCGCGGCAGCGGGTGTTGCCTGGATCCGGCACGCGTGGGCGTGATGAGCTTCTCGGCCGGCGGTCACGTCGCGGCCCGGCTGAGCACGGCGTTCGATGCCCGCGTATACCCGCCCGCCGACGACATCGACGCAGCGAGCGCGCGACCGGACGCGGCGCTTCTCGTCTACCCCGTCATCGACATCGGCGCCGAGGCGCATCCCGGTTCCCGAGACCGGCTGCTCGGGCCGGACCCGACCCCTGAGCTCAGCACGGAGCTCTCCCCGCAGCTGCAGGTCACCGCGCAGACCCCTCCCACATTCCTCCTGCACGCGCAGGACGACGACACCGTGCCGGTGAGCCACGCCCTGATGTACCACCGTGCCCTGCTGCAGGCCGGTGTCCCTGCCGAGCTGCATCTGTACGCTCACGGCGGCCACGGTTTCGGGGTGCGCGCACCCGCGGATCTGCCCGTGGCCGCGTGGCCCCAGCTGGCGCTGGGCTGGATGCGCGGGGTCGGCATCGGCTGAGCAGCACGGGGCGTCCGGCTGAGCCGCGCCGAGGTGACCATGCCGAACGGCCTTGCAGCTGACGCCGTGCGCCGGCCGTCAGAGCTCGACGATCCGCATCGTCACCCGGCTGGTCGCCGCGCCCCCACCGGGCCTGGAGGACCGCTTCCATTCCCGCTCCTCTGGAGGGTCAACGACCGTTCAGATAGAAGTCGATGAAGTCCTTCGGCACCCCGTTGTCAGCGAGTGCCGCGTTGAGGCTACCGTCCTCTCGCGCCCGCGAGAGGTAGTCGTTCAGCGCCTCGGTGAGACCGTTGTTGCCTTTCGTCGATGCCCAGACGAAGTCATAGGTCCGGGTGAGATCCGGGTGGGTGTCGTCGGCCTTGACCAGCCGCATCTTCAGACCGTCGGTGAGCGTCAGGCCGGCCTGCGAGGACACCGCCGCAGCGCTGAGTCTGCCCACCTTCACGTCAGCACCAAGTGAGGCGAGGTCGGAGTACTCGATGATGTTGCTCCCATAGATCTCTCGGAGCTGCGCGCCCCAGTTCGCGCCCGCCTGCACGCCCACCTGCTTGCCTTTCAGGTCTTCGACCGTCGAGACGGAGCCGTCGGCAGAGATGATCCCCATGCCCTCGAAAAGGATTCGATCGGTCAGGTTGAAGACTTTCCGGCGCTCCGGAGTCGCGAGGGCGAACGTCGCCATCAGGTCCGCCTGCCCTTCCTGAAGTGCCAGCTGGGAACCGCCGGCGGTCCCCAGCGTCACATCGAGGGCGAGGCAGTTCTTGGCAGCGAACCCGGACACCAGGTCGTAGCCGATCCCGTGGTACGGACCTTGCGGGGTCTCACCGTGGAAGTTCACCGCAGACTCCCCGGCCACGATGGTGAGCACCCCCTTTGTGAGGGTGGGGAACTCGTGGGCCGGGGCGCAGTCCTTCGCGACCTTCTGGGTGGTCGTCATCGACTGCGCCGGCCCTGCGGCGCAGGCGGTCAGCGGGATCAGGACCAGCGCGGACACCGCGGCGGCCAGGCACAGCCGGCGGCGGGAACTCTCTGTTTTCATGCGACGTCTCTCAATCGGTTCTTCAGTGCATGCGATAGGTCATGCACTGGTGACGGGGTGGTGTTCGGGATGGTGGTGCTGCGCGGTCCGGACCCGGGTGGGGCGATGCCGGACAGCGTCGTTGCCGCTGATCGAGTCCGCCGGGTTGTGCGGTTCGGTCGGCGTGTGCGTTCGGATCCTGATCATGAGGCCCCGGTTCCGGCGCCCCGCCTCCACCGACCTGCCCAGGATGCGATCGGCTCGGCGCTGGGCCAGCCATTCGCAGCCGGAGAGCAGCGCCGTCACCGTCAGGAACAGCACGGAGGCGACCAGGAGCTGCGTCATCACGTCGAGGTGCAGGGTCCCGTACCCCATCGCGGTGCCGAGCAGCTCGGTCCCTCCGATGGCGATCGCGAGGGCGGTGCCCTGGAAGACGATGATGCAGATGCCGATAACCGGAACGAGAGCGATGAGCACGACGTGCGGCAGCAGCACATGGAGCACCCTCTGGGTCCAGCTGAATCCGAGTGCGCTGGCGGCCTCGATCTGCCCCTTCGGCGCCGAGGCGATCGTCGACCGGAAGATCTCGGCGAGGTAGGCGGCTGCGGTGACGCTGAAGGCGATGACGACGGCCGTGAAGCGGGAGATCGGCAGGATGTCGGCGATGCCGAAGTACACGATGTACAGGGTCAGCAGGGCCGGGAAACCACGGAACACCTGCACGAGGACATTGGTCGCCCAGCGAACCGGCCGAGGCGCGGAGTTCAGCGCCAGTCCGGCGAGGAAGCCGAGCGGCAGGCCGATCGCCAGGCTGGACGCTGCCAGTTGCAGGCTGCCCCACAGTCCAGGCAACAGCCGCACCAGGTCCTCCCAGAACGCCATGATGCCGGTCATGCGCGCACCTGCGCGATCACCGAACGAGCTTCCAGCCATTTGACGAGGAATCCGAGCGGAAGGGCGACGATGAGGTAGGCCAGCCCGGCCGCGAAGTACGTCGCCAGCGGCGGCATGCCTCCCAGCACGGCCGCATGCACGTGGAACATCAGATCGGCGACGGCCACGATCGATGCGAGTGCGGAGTTCTTCAAAAGCGTGATCGAGTACGCGGTGGTGGTCGAGAGGATGATCGGGAACGCCTGCGGCAGAATGACCTGCGACATGGTTGACGGCCAGCCCAGCGCAAGTGCCTTCGCCGCCTCGGACTGCCCTCTCGGTACGGAGTCGAGTCCTGCGCGAATCGCGTCGCAGACATAGGCGGCTGTCACGATGCCCAGTGCCAGGATGGCCGCGCCCTGCGGATACTCGCGGAAGATCTCGAGCTTCAGACCGTAGTAGATCAGCAGGATCCACACCACGGGCGGGATCCCCCGCATCGTCATCGAGGCGGCTCCGCCGGCGAACCGGAGCAGCCTCGATCTGGAAAGGCGCATGGCCGCGAGCGGTGTTCCCAGCAGGATCGCCAGAATCACCCCGCCCGCGAAGATCTGCAGCGTGACGCCGAGTCCGCTGAGCATGCCGCACAGCACCGCCGGCCAGGTCATTCCCCGACTCCTTCGAGCGAGCGGACGAACTGCTCAACGCGCGCATGCTGCGGCGAGCGCAGTAGCTGGCTGGGCGTTCCGCTCTCCAGCACCTCGCCGTCAGCGAGGAACATCATCCGATCGGCGGCCCGCTCCGCGAAGCGCAGCTCGTGCGTGACGACGACCATCGTCGTCCCCCGCTCCGCGAGATCGCGCATGACGGAGAGCACCTCGGAGCGCATCTCCGGGTCGATCGCGCTGGTGGGCTCGTCGAACAGCATCACCTGAGGATCCAGCGCCAACGCGCGTGCGATCGCCACTCGCTGCTGCTGCCCGCCGGACAACCGGCTTGGAAGACTGTCCTGATGCCCGCCGAGGCCGACTCTGGTGAGCAGCTCGCGCGAGCGCTCATCCGCCTCCGCCTTGCTGCGACCGAGCACCCGGCGCTGCGCAAGCGACACGTTCTGCAGAGCAGTGTGCGTCGTGAATAGGTTGAAGGCCTGAAAGACCATCCCGACCCGCTTGCGCAGGTTGCGCTGCTTCATCGCGCGCTCCGGATGCTCGGAATCAAAGACGGTCTCACCGAGCAGCTCGATGCTGCCTTGTTCCGGGCGTTCGAGAAGGTTGAGGCAGCGGATGAACGTGCTCTTCCCGGATCCGCTCGGACCGATGATGGCGACGTGTTCGCCGCGTCGCAGGTCGATGTCGACGCCGGTCAGGACCGCGCGGGAACCATACGACTTGTGAATGCCCCGTGCCGACAGGACCACGGGTGCGGCTGCGGACGCGGTGACCGTTCGGCGGCCATCCCCGCGTTCAGATGCATCGTTCATCCAAGCTCCTTTGCTCGCGGATCCCAGGCATCTCGCCCGCGTCCTGAGAACATGATGCGCGGTCAAATCTGGTTAGTCAAGAGTGATCTTTTGGACTATCCTGTTGTCGGCGACGCGATCTCGGAGCGACAATCGCTGTGACGGCGCCGACAGCGCGGACCGGGCGGTCCCGCTTCACCGATGAAGGAGAAGGCTGTGATCGAAACTCTCGAGATGACCGGACTGCGCGCTCGATTCCACACGGCAGGACCGCTGGACTCTCAGTACCTGTCGTCCTCCGATCCCGCGATCGCCAGCATCCTCGGAAACAGCGGCACGGACTATGTGATCATCGATGCCGAGCACTCGGTCTACTCGCTCGCCAGCCTCAGGGGCTGCATCGACGCGATCGCCCAGACGCCGGCACGCAGTGTTGTGCGGATCGCCGACGACTCGGTGACCCTGATCAAGCAGATCCTCGACCTCGGCGTGGACGGCATCCAGGTTCCGGACGTACGCACCGCCGAGCAGGCGGGGCGGATCGTCCGAGCGGCGAAGTACCCGCCCGATGGCGCGCGCGGGATCGGCGGCGGACGGGCTTCGGGCTACGGCCCCCGGATGAGCGAATCCGTGTCGACGGCGAACGGCTCGGTGGCCGTGATCGTGATGATCGAGTCCGCTGAAGGAGTCCGTAACGCCGCAGCGATCGCCGAGGTGCCGGGAATCGACGGGCTCGCCGTCGGACCCCACGATCTCGCCCTCGACCTCGGAATCCCCATGGACCCGCGCCATCCCGAACTGCTCGAGGCCTTCCACGCAATGCTGGCAGCGGGGAGGGTGAGCGGAAAGAAGGTCGGCGTCGTCTGCGGCATCGAGGATGTGCCGCTGTGGCTGGCCGAGGGCGCCGAGCTCTTCACAGTGTTCTTCACGACCCAGGCCCTCAACGCCGCAGCCAAGAGCGCTTCGGAGAGCATCCGTGCCGCATTCCGGGCGGGACACCCCGAATGAGAGTCGTGGTGATCGGCTGTGGTGCGATGGGCGGCGTCCATGCCTCTCAGCTCGCTCACTACGGTCACGAAGTGACCGTAGTGGACCGTTCGCCGGAAGTGCTCGCCCGCATCCGTGGAGAGGGGCTGACGATACGAAAGCCCGATGGCACCGAATCCACGATCCGTGTCGAGGCCCGTGACAGCACGGAGGGGCTCGCGGAGCCCGACTTCCTCTTCTTCTTCGTGAAGGCTCATGTCACGTCGTACGCGGCCAGGGGTGCGGCCGGGATCGTCGGGGATCACACCGTCGCTGTGAGCGTGCAGAACGGCTGGGGGCATGGCGAAGCCCTGGCGGAGGCTCTCCCTGCCTCGCGCATCGTGGTGGGCGTCACTCGGCAGGGCGCGACCCCCCTCGCTCCCGGAGTCGTGCTGCACTACGGGGCGGGTGAGACGGTTCTCGGTGCCTGGGCGGGCGACGACCTTGGGCCTGCCCGCAGAGCGGCCGACCTGCTCGCCTCCGCCGGACTGCCGGCATCGGCATCCTCGGACGCACTGGGCATGATCTGGGAGAAGCTGGTCTTCAACGCCGGCTTCTCGTCCGTTCCGAGCATCATCGGCCGATCGGCGTATTCGCTGAAGCTTCTGCCGGACGCTCTGAGGCTCGCCGTCGGCGTCAGCACCGAGGCGGTCCAGGTGGCGAACGCTCTCGGCCACATCGGCATCAGCGTCGACGAGCATGTCCTCGCGCCGGCGGAGCGCTTCTTCGAGAAGATCGAGGCTGCCGGAGGCATCGGAGGCAAGCCCTCCATGCTGATCGACATCGAGAACCGCCGACGGACCGAGGTCGATGCGATCAACGGCGCGCTGCTGCGAGAAGGGGCGCGCCTAGGCCTCGCCTTACCTCTGAACACCGCGGTCACAGCTCTGCTGAAGGGCATCGAGTCGAACTGGCAGGACTGAGGCCGCGACTCCTGCCGCAGGGTCACGCCGACTGCGGATGCACCTGCGAGTAGTGCTGGGAGACCGACTCGATCGCCCGAGCCTCATCGCCGGAGCGGATGGCCTCCAGGATCTCCCTGTGCGCTCGCACATAGCGATCGCGTATCTGCGCTCGTGTCTCCCCGCCGCCGACCAGCGTCATCGAGCGGTCGGTCAGGTTCTCGAACATCTTCGCGACGAACTTCAACCCTTCGTCCCCGGATGCCTCGAGCACGGCGTGATGAAAGTCCCGATCGGCCTGCATCAGCTCGTCGGGGTCGGAGGAGGTCTCCATGACGCGGACCGCCTGCTCGGCGTATGCGAGCGGCACCGGCGACTGCAGCGAGGCGGCGAGGGTCGCGGCTTTCATCTCCAGACCGATCCGCACCGACCTGAACACGTGCGGGTTCGCGAGGATCGTGGCGCGGAACCCGACGGACAGGATTCCGGCCAGATCCTCCGGTTGCACCTCGCGAGTGTAGACCCCTGCCGTTCCCCGCCGCTCCAGCAGGCCGATCGACTCGAAGGCGCGGATCCGATCTCGCAGCGTCACCCGGGAGACATTCCAGCGCTCCGAGAGAGTGCGCTCCGAGGGCAGGCGCTTACCGGGCCCGAGCTGCTCGCGCAGCTCGTCGACGAGCTTCAGCAGTCCGTCGTCCACATCACCGACCACGCGAAACCGCCTTTCGACCTCGACGGGCGGCCGTCGCCCCGCTCATGCCCTCTGATGGTAGTCGATTTAGCTAGCCATGTTCGAACTCTGGACCTACCAATCTGTGGTGACGACCTTTCACGTGCGCCGCTGCATACGCGCTCAGTCGGGCTGATTCTGCCGCATGCCGTTCGCGTTGCCCGGCCTCAGCGCACCAGGGACCGCAGCCGCCGCACCGCGACGGACAGCGTGGCCAGGCCTGAGCCGTCCTGCGCGGCCGTGGCGGCGAGCGCCTCGTCCAGCAGACGCCGGGCCGAGGGGCCGCCCTGCTCCAGCCAGGTGTCGATGCGTGCGGACGGATCCGCGGGGTCGGTGCTGCGCACCACCGTGGCGGCCAGCTCGATGAGCACGGCGTACAGATCGTCGCGCATCGTCGCCCGCGCCGTGGATCCCCAGCGATCGCCCTGCGGCAGCGCGGTGGCCTTGGACAGCATCTCGTCGAACCCCAGCCGCGCAGCCAGGGCGTAGTAGACACCCGCCAGCTCGCGCCGGTCCCAGCCGTTCACCCGCGCCGACTCCACGATGTCGAGCAGCGGGAACGCGTCCAGCACGCTGGCGCCGCGCCGCGCGAGCTCCGCGGGCGCACCGGCGTCGCCCAGCTCGGTCACGCGCCCCGCGAAGCGCTGCAGGTCGGCGCCCCGCAGCAGCTGCTCGATGTCGGCCCACAGCGCCGTGACCGGCTCGCGGAAGTCATCGATCTCGCGGCCGATGTCGGATCCGTCCGGTCGGTGCTGCACGAACCAGCGTGTGGCCCGGTCGAGCAGCCGGCGGAACGTGAGGTACAGGGAGGTCTGCACCTCGGTCGACAGCACGGTGTCGGTGGCCTCGACCGCGACGACGAAGCCGCGCAGATCGAAGATCTCGCGCACGGCGACGTACGCCCGGGCGATGTGCTCGCTCGACGCTCCCGTCTCGTCGGCGGCGCGGGAGGCGAAGGTGATGCCGCCGCGATTGACCATCGAGTTCACCACGGAGTTGACGATGATCTCGGTGCGCAGCGGATGCGCGTCGAGATCGCCCGCGTACGCCTCCCGGATCGGTGCGGGGAAGTACTCGGCGAGCGTCGATTCGAACCAGGGATCCTTCGCCAGGTCCGTCGACGTGAGATCCGTCTTCAGCGCGAGCTTCGCGTACGCGACGAGCACCGCGAACTCGGGCCGGGTGAGGCCGCGCCCGTCGGCGATGCGCGCCTGCACCTCGGTCGGCGAGGGCAGGAACTCCAGTTCCCGGTCGAGTTCGTCGCGTGCCTCGAGCAGCGCCATGAGGCGCTCGTGCACGGGCAGCATCACGGCGGCGTTCGATCGCGAGTTGCCGAGCAGCACGTTCTGCTCGTAGTTGTCGCGTAGCACCTGCACCGCGACCTCGTCGGTCATCGAGCGCAGCAGCACGTCGCGCGCCGGGCGGTCGAGCCGTCCCGCGCGCTCCAGCGCCCCGAGCAGGATCTTGATGTTCACCTCGCGGTCGGAGGTGCCGACCCCGGCCGAGTTGTCGATCGCGTCGGTGTTGATGTGCACGCCCGCCAGCGCCGCCTCGATGCGTCCGCGCTGGCTGACACCGAGGTTTCCGCCCTCGCCCACCACGCGCAGCCGCAGCTGCGCGCCGTTCACCCGGATGGCGTCGTTGCCGCGATCGCCGATCTCGGCGTCGGTCTCGTCGGTGGCCTTGATGTAGGTGCCGATGCCGCCGTTCCAGAACAGATCGACGGGGGCGAGAAGTACCGCGCGCTTGAGCTCGAGCGGCGTGAGGGTGCGCACTGCCGGATCCAGCCCCAGCGCGGCGGCCATCTCCGCCGTCACCGGGATCGACTTGAGCGACAGCGGGAACACCCCGCCACCGGCGGAGATCAGGCTGCGGTCGTAGTCGTCCCAGCTCGATCCGGGCAGCTCGAACAGACGCCGGCGCTCGGTGAACGAGGCCGCCGGATCCGGATCCGGATCGACGAACACATGCCGGTGGTCGAACGCCGCCACCAGGCGGATGTGCTCGGAGCGCAGCATGCCGTTGCCGAACACGTCGCCCGACATGTCGCCCACGCCCACCACGGTGAAGTCCTCGGTCTGCGTGTCGACGCCGAGTTCACGGAAGTGCCGCTTGACCGATTCCCACGCGCCGCGGGCCGTGATGCCCATGCCCTTGTGGTCGTAGCCGGCGGATCCGCCCGACGCGAAGGCGTCGGCGAGCCAGAAGCCGTACTCCTCGGAGATCCCGTTCGCGATGTCCGAGAACGACGCGGTGCCCTTGTCCGCGGCGACCACCAGGTAGGAGTCGTCGCCGTCGTGCCGCACCACCCGGTCGGGCGCCACGATGGCGCCGCCGTCCCGGTTGTCGGTGATGTCGAGCAGGCCGCGGATGAAGGTGCGATAGGCGGCCTTGCCGGCCTCCAGCCAGGCGGCGCGATCGCTGGGCGCCGGCAGCCGTTTCGCGAAGAAGCCGCCCTTGGATCCGGTCGGCACGATCACCGCGTTCTTCACCATCTGCGCCTTGACCAGGCCGAGCACCTCGGTGCGGAAGTCCTCACGCCGGTCGCTCCAGCGCAGGCCGCCGCGGGCGACCTTGCCGAAGCGCAGGTGCACGCCCTCGACCTCGGGCGAGTACACCCAGATCTCCGCCATCGGGTGCGGTTTCGGCAGCCCGGGCACGCGCGCGCAGTCGAGCTTCATCGACACCCACGGCTTGGCCTCGCCGTCGGAGCCGGGCTGATAGAAGTTGGTGCGCCACGTCGCGTCGATGACGCCGAAGAAGGAGCGCAGGATCCGGTCGTCGTCGAGGCTCGACACGGCATCCAGTGCGGCGAGCAGCTCTGCCTCCGCGGCCTGCGACTGCGCATCCCTGTCACCGTCCAGCGACGGGTCGAACCGCAGCGCGAACAGGTCGACCAGGTCGCGCGCGAGTGCCGCATGCGACACCAGCGCCCGCTCGATGTACTCGACGGAGAACGCGGATCCGATCTGGCGCAGGTACATCGCGATCGCACGGAGGATCACGATGCGGCGCCAGTCCAGCCCGCCGAGCAGCACCAGGGCGTTGAGCCGGTCGCTCTCGGCGGCACCGGTCCACGCGGCCGCGAACGCGTCCTCGAAATCCCGGCCCCAGGCCGGGTCGCTCCAGCGTTCCGCGCTCGCGGGATCGGGCGCGGTGAGGCCGAAGTCGGAGATGTGGCGCACCTCGCCGCCCGGCAGCGAGATCGTGTACGGGTGCTCGTCGACCACATCGGTGCCCAGATCCGTGAGGATCGGCAGCACCTGGGTCAGCGGGTACTCCCGATGCGAGACGACCGTGAGCACCCGCTTGTCGGGTTCGTTCCGCTCCGGCACGTTCAGGTGCACCGCGAACTCCGCGGTCTCGAGGCTCTCCAGCAGGCCGATGTCCTCGATCGCCTCCTCCGGCGTGACGGCGTCCTTGTAGGCGACCGGGAACACGTCGCCATACCGGCTCAGCAGGCGCGCAGCGTCGTCCTCGCCGTGTGCGTGATGCAGGGCATCCACGAGACCCTCGTCCCAGCCGCGCACCGCGTCGGTGAGCCGTGCCTGCAGGGTGGCCTCGTCGACGTCGGGAAGAGAGGATCCGCGTGGCATGCGCACCACGAAGTGCAGCTGCGCCAGCGGCGCGTCACCGACCCAGGTGGCGTGATCGACGCTCTCCGCCTGGAACACCGTGCGCAACTCCGACTCGATGCGCAGACGCACGCTCGTGTTGTACCGGTCCCGGGGCAGGTACACGAGCGCCGACACGAACCGACCGAACTCGTCCCGGCGCAGGAAGGCCCTGGCACGGCGGCGATCGCGCAGCCGGCTCACCTCGGTCGCCACCTCGAGCAGGTGCTCCGGGGTGTCCTGGAACAGTTCGTCGCGGGGGTACTGCTCGAGCACCTGCAGCAGGTCCTTGCCCGAGTGCGACATCGCGCTGAAACCGGAGGCGGCGAGCACGTCATGCACCTTGGTCGAGGCGATCGGCAGCGTCGAGACCGAGGCGGCGTAGGCCGCCGAGGTGAACATGCCCAGGAACCGGCGTTCCCCGGTGACGTTGCCGGCCTCGTCGAAGGTGCGCGCGCCGATGTAGTCGAGGTACACGTCGCGGTGCACGGTGGCTCGCGAGTTCGCCTTGGTGATCGTGAGCAGTCGCGGCTCCCGTGCGGTGCGCTGTGCCTCGGGCCGCAGGTGCGCCACCGCGCTGGTCGGCCGGCGCAGGATCCCGAGCCCCGTGCCCGGCACGGGGACCAGCACGTCCTCGCCACTCTCGAGGGTCTCCAGCGCGTATTCGCGGTAGCCGAGGAAGGTGAAGTTGTCGTCGGCGAGCCAGGAGAAGAAGTCGATGGCGGGGCCGACCGCGGCCGGGTCTGCGGTGACCGGCGGTGCGGTGCGCAGCTCGGTGACCACGTCGAGGCAGGCCCGGCGCATCGCCTGCCAGTCGCCGACCGAGGCGTGCACGTCGCCGAGCACCGCGAGCAGGCGCTCCTCGAGCTGGGCGCGCCCCTCGTCCGTCGCGATCCGATCCACCTCCAGGTGGATCCAGGATTCGGTGCCGCCGCCGGACGCACTCGCCTCGAGCAGCGCGCCCTCCGCGTCGCGGCGCACCGTCATGATCGGGTGCACCAGCAGGTGCACGGCGAGACCCTGGCGCGCGACCGCGGCGATCACCGAGTCGACCAGGAACGGCGCGTCGTCGGTGCAGATGTTCACGATCGTGCGGCGCGAAGTCCATCCGTCCTCGGCGAGCGTCGGGGTGAACAGCGCGATCCGGGTCTGCCCGGGCTCCCGGTGCGCGGCGAGCGAGCGCATCGAGGCGACGGCACCCACGACATCGCGTGGTTCGCGTTCGGCCAGATCCTCCGGGTCGAGGCCGTCGATGATCCCTCGCAGCCCCGGGCGCAGGTTCTCGTCGAGCGCCGCCAGCGCGTCATCGATCGTGTCGGATCCTGTCGTCTCGGCCATGACCTCATCGTCCCTTCCGTACCCGCACCCCGCGACAGTGCGGCCGTACCCCGCGATCGTATCGCCCGAGGCCCGGCCCCGCCGGTGCGAGAGGATGGGGCATGGCCCCGCACAGCATCCCCACCCCGGCGACCGTGGCACCGGGCATCTACCGGCACTTCAAGGGCTCCACCTACGAGGTCTTCGCGGTCGCACGGCACAGCGAGACGGAGGAGGAGCTTGTCTTCTACCGCAAGCTGTACGACGACTACAGTCACTGGGCGCGGCCGCTCGCGATGTTCCTGGAGCACGTCGAACGCGACGGCTACCGCGGCCCGAGGTTCGTGCGGATCGCGTGAGCGCGCGCGGCGGCCGATCCCGGATTCCTTGACGGCGCCCGCCGCGCGGAGTATCCCGGGGGGATGACCGACGACCGCGCCGCCGCCTTCCACGCCCTGCACCGAGGGCGGGGGTTCGTGCTCCCGAACGCGTGGGATCCGGGATCCGCGCGGATCCTCGCGCAGCTGGGGTTCCCGGCGATCGCGACGACGAGCGCCGGCATAGCCTGGTCGCAGGGTCTGCGCGACGGCGGCGGGCTGGCGCGCGACACGATGCTGCTGCACCTGGCGGCGATCGTCGCCGCGGTCGACGTGCCGGTCACCGCCGACCTCGAGGCCGGCTACGGCGCGACCCCGGCCGCGGTGGCGCAGACGGTGGAGCTCGCCGCCCACGCGGGCGCCGTGGGCGGCAACCTGGAGGACACCGCGCGCGGCGCGCTGTTCGACGCGGAGGAGGCGGCGGAGCGGATCCGTGCGGCGCGCGAGGCGGCGCCCCGAGGATCCTTCTTCCTCAACGCCCGCACCGACGCCTACTTCATCGGCGGCGCGGCGGATCCGTTCGCCGAGACCGTGTCCCGCGCGCATCGCTACCTCGACGCGGGCGCGGACGGCGTGTTCGTGCCGGGGGTGAACGACGAGGAGACCATCCGCCGGCTCACGGCGGAGATCCCCGCACCGGTCAACATCGTGGCCGGACTGGCTTCGAATCTCATCCCGGCGCCGGTGCTGCTCTCGCTCGGAGTGAAGCGGGTGAGCCTCGGCGGCAGCCTCGCCCGCGTCGCGCTCACCGCGCTCGAGCGGGCCGGACGCGAGCTGCTCGAGGCCGGCACGCTCTCCTTCCTCGACGGCGCACTGCCGTACGCCGAGGTGCAGACCCGGTTCGCCGGCTGAGCTCAGCCCGCCGCGAGCACCGACAGCACGTTGCCCGCGGGATCGGTGAACCAGGCGATGTCGGGGCCGCGCCCCGGCGCCCCGTGCGCGATGCCCTTCGCGTCGGTGCCGAAGTCGGGGTCGGTGTAGATCTTGGTGATCACGCCGCGGGCGTTGAGGTCGTCGACCGCGGCCTCGACGTCGTCGACGGGGAAGTTCAGGATCGTGAAGCTCGCCGGGGTGTGGTTCGGTTTGGCGTAGACGAGGATGGATCCGCCCTGCGGCAGCCGGATGTCGAGGAAGCCCATGGGGTTGGTGGAGACGTCGAGTCCGAGGGTCTCGCCGTAGAAGGCACGGGCGGCGTCGATGTCATCGACGCTGAACCCGCTGAACGCATGCGTGGTCTGGAATGCCGTCATGCCCTCAGCATGCGCGTGGCGCTGGCCGCTCGTCCAGGGGTGGCGGCCATGAGGGTCATCTCAACCCCGCTGGTAAGGGGCCGGATCCACGACCGTCAGCTGTGCGCGGATCTCGTCGATCGTGCTCAGCACCTGAACCACCTCGTCGAGCGGGTGCAGCGCCGACTCGGCGCGGCCCTCGCCGACGTACTGCGCGAGAGCGGTGGCCTGGTGGCCGAGCCCGTCATGGCGCTCCGTGAAGGAGCGGTCGATCCACTCCTCGACCTCGTCCCGGCCGGCGACCCGCCGCGTCACCCGCAGCCCGGTCGGTGGGCCATGGGCGGCACTCCAGGGTCGGCGGGCGGATCCGCTGACCAGACTGGCACATCAGTCGGCCGCGGCCTCCGCCTCCAGAGCCCGGCGGAACGCGAACTCGGCGTTCGCGAACACGACGTAGAACAGGAGTCCCGGCACGAGCGCGCCGAGCACGGGCTGCACGATGACCGCGGCTGCCGAGGTGCCGAGCAGGGCGAGTGCGAACACGCTGAAATACCAGCGCCGGACCGACAGGTAGACCGCGGCCTTCACAATCGCGCGCACCGACGCCTGCGGATACAGCACGACGCCGGCGAGCGCAGAGGTGCACGTCGCCAGAGCCCAAGCCGCCACCATCGCGAGCGTCGGCGCCAGCAGCGGCGCCCAGACCGTGCCGGTCAGGATCGCGCCGTCGTACAGGATGAAGCCGATCACGAGGGCCGTGGCGAGGCCGAGCAGGGCGGCCGTCCCGCCGCGGGTGCGGTACCCGTGCCAGAACGCCGCGAACGGGCGCGGGGGCTCGTCGCCGCGCAGGCGGCGGAACACCTCGAACGCCCCGGCCAGCGACGGGGCGAGCGTGAGCGAGAGCAGCAGCACGGTCGGCCAAGCCTGCAGGGCGTCGCGCGAGACGAACAGCAGCACGGCGAGCGGCAGGTTCGCGAGCACGAGCAGCAGATCGACCATCAGGATCGCGTACGCGTACCCGAACATCGATTCCATCGTCTCCTGCCGCAGGCGCGGGAAGCCCCGGCGCCGCGCTCCGGTGCGTTCGCCGGTCACGGCGCTCATCCCTTCATCCCGCTCGTCGCGATGCCGCTGATGAAGTAGCGCTGCCCGGCGAGGAAGATGACCAGGATCGGGATGATCGAGATCACGGATCCGGTCATGATCAGCGCATACTGCGCCGAGTACTGGCCGATGAACGACTTGAGCCCGATCTGCACGGTCCACAGCTCGTTGCTGGAGAGGTAGATGAACGGACCCATGTAGTCGTTCCAGGTGTTCACGAACGTGAGCAGGGCGAGCGAGGCGAGGGCGGGCTTCGAGAGCGGCAGGATGATGCGCGCCCAGATGCCGTAGTCGCTGAGCCCGTCGATGCGCGCGGCCTCGTTGAGCTCATCGGGGATCGTCATGTAGTACTGCCGCATCAGGAAGACGCCGAACGCACCGAAGGCCTGCAGCAGGATGAGCGCCGTGAACGTGTTGGTCAGGCCCGCCTTCTGCATCATCACGTACTGCGGGATCATGTAGGCCTGCCACGGCACGGCGATCGTCGCGATGTACGCCAGGAACAGGGCGTCCCGGCCGGGGAAGCGCACCTTGGAGAAGCCGTAGGCGGCGAAGCTTCCGGTGAGCACCTGCAGGATCGTGATGACGATCGCGAGGAACGCGGAGTTCGCGAGATAGCCGGCCATCGGGATCTGGGTCCAGATCTCGGCGTAGTTGCTCCACACGAAGGTGGTCGGCAGCCACTGGACGGGCACCGTGAGCACCTCGTCGTCGTGCTTGAACGAGGACGACAGCATCCACAGGAACGGCAGCAGCACGACGGCCAGCAGGACCACGAGCAGCACGTACATCGCGACGCGGCCGATCCGTGTGCGGACCTGCCGCCTTCCGCGCCGGGCCGGGATCGGGGAGAGCGCGCGCCCGCCGTCGAGCTCCTGGGCGAGGTCGGAAGTGAGGGTGGACATCAGCGCTCCCGCCTCTGCTGGATCCGGAACTGGAAGACGGTGACGACGAGGACGATGAGGAACAGCACGAGCGAGATCGCCGAGGAGTACCCGAACTGACCGTTCAGGATGCCGTCCTGGTAGATGAGCTGCGAGAGCACGAGGGTCGCACGGCCCGGCCCGCCGCCGGTCATCACGAAGATGAGGTCGAAGACCTTGAAGCTCGACACGCTGAGCAGCACGAGCACGAGGAATGTGGTGGGCCGCAGGGACGGCAGCGTGATGTTCCAGAAGGTGCGCCAGCGTCCGGCGCCGTCCATGGCCGCCGCCTCGTAGTACTCCTGCGGGATCGCCTGCAGACCCGCGAGGAAGAGCACCATGTAGTAGCCCATGTCCCGCCACACGCTCGTGATGATCACCGCGGGCAGCGCCCAGCCGGTGCTCGAGGTCCATCCCGGCGGGTTCGCGATGCCGAGCAGATGCAGGAACTGGTTGATCGGCCCGTTCACCGGATCGAAGAGCATGTTCCACACGATCGCGATGGCGACGAGCGAGGTGATGTAGGGGAAGAAGATCGCGACCCGGAAGAACGCGATGCCGCGCAGCTTCTGGTTGAGCAGGATCGCCAGGCCGAGCGAGCACACGAGGGTGAGCGGCACGTGGCCGATCGCGTAGAGCAGGGTGTTGCCCAGGGCGACGTGGAAGTTCTGGTCGGCGAAGAGGCGCGTGAAGTTCTTGATCCCGGCGAACGTGGGCGGGTTGTAGGCGTCCCAGTTCATGAACGCCAGCACGAAGGCGGCGAGCACGGGAACCAGGGTGAACAGCGCGAACCCGAGGAAGTTCGGCAGGATGAAGCTCCAGCCGACGAGGATGCTGCGTCGCCGCATCCGGCGACTCGCCGCCGAGCGCGGCGGAGCCGCGGATGGCTGGTCGGTGAGGGTGGTCATGATCTCTGCTCCGGATCGGGGGAGGGGACGTTCGGGGTCGTTGAGCGAGCGAAACCGAGACGAAACGCGGTCGCTCGCGGGCTGGGCGCTTCGTCTCGGTCGCCCTCGGCGTCCTCGCTCAACGACCTCGTCGTGTCACTGGTTCAGCACCTCGGACTTGACGCGGCTCGCCATCTCGGCGAGGCCGTCGTCCACCGACTTGCTGCCGGTCATGATCAGCTGGTGCTCCTGATCGAGCACGCCCTGCAGCTGCGCGGCCAGGGTGCCGGTCGCGCCGTCGGGACGGATCGTGTCGGGGGTGAAGGCCTTCTTCGATGTCTCGTCCTGCGGCATGCCCTTCAGCCCGAAATACTGCTTCGTGATCTCGTCGCTGTGGTAGGCGGGCACGATGCCGATCGAGGCGACGGCCTTGGCGCCGTCCGCCCCGGCCGCGAACGACAAGAACTTCTTCGCCGCATCCTGGTTCTTCGAGTTCTTGTTGATGCCGAAGCCGGTCGGGCCGCCCATCGTGGTCACCGTGGATCCGCTCTTGATCTGCGGGATCGGCGCGATGCCCCAGTCCACGGACGTGGTGCCGGCGGCCGCGTCGGCGAGCAGCGGCGAGATGAGCCAGGTGCCCATCGGCACCATCGCGGCCTTGCCGGTCTCGAAGACGGTCTTGTACTGGGCCTGCTGGCTCTTCGCGGTGCCCCAGTCGAGGATCGTGCCGTCCTTCTGCATGCCGAGCGTGAGATCGTACTGGTCCTTCATCCAGGAGTAGTCGGGCTTGTCGAAGCTCTTGTCCTGCTGGGCGGAGGCGTAGCCCTGCACCATCGAGTTCCAGACATGGATGTAGGCGCCGTAGACCTTGTCCGCGCCGTCGCCCTTGGTGAGCTTCTTCGCGTCGGCGGCGAACTCGTCCCAGGTGAGGGCGGACGGATCGGCGACCCCGGCGTCCTTGAACATCTGCTTGTTGTAGAAGAGCACGCTGAAGTCCTGGCGGTAGGGGACCGCGTAGTAGGTGCCGTCGGCCTTGTACTCGCTGAGCGCGGGGATCTTGTCGGCGGGCAGCGCCTTCACGAGATCGTTCACTCCCGCGAGCTGCTTCTTCTGCGCATAGCCGCCGAAGTCAGTGAGGTTCTTGACCGTGATGATGTCGGTGGTGTCGCCGCCCGCGAGCATGGTGGTGACCTTGTCCTCGTAGTTCGCGGCGAGGATGTCGACCGGTTCGATCGTGATGTCCGGGTTGGCCGCGTGGAACGCGTCGAAGAGCGCCTTGAACTCGGGCGTCTGCGCGTAGTTCCACACCGAGATGCGCAGCGTCGTCTTCCCGCCCGAGGCCGTGGCGGCCGGGGTGGACGTGCCGGCGCAGCCGGCGAGGGCGAGCGCCGCTGCGGCGACGGTGCCGACGGCGATGAGGGATCGCTTCATGCGAGGTTCTCCTTTGAAGGTGGATTGGGGTGTTGCGGGTGAAGAGAAGGCGAGGGGTTCGTGGTCAGGCGCTGAGCTGGAAGGCGTCGACGGTGACCTCTTCGAGCAGGGGGTGTCCGGCGGCGAAGCGCTCGAGCTCGTCCAGTGCGGCGTCGGTCATGCGGTACAGCTCCGACCCGAGCGAGCCCGCCAGGTGCGGCGTGATCATGACGTTCGGCAGGCGGTACAGCGGCGAGTCCGCGGGGAGCGGCTCGGGGTCGGTCACGTCGAGCACCGCGTTCAGGCGACCGCTCGCGCACTCGTGCTCGAGAGCGGCGGTGTCGATCAGGCTGCCGCGGGCGGTGTTGATCACGGTCGTGTGATCCTGCAGCGCGGCGAGCTGCGCCCGGCCGATCATGTGCCGGGTCGACGGCAGCTCCGGCGCATGCAGCGACAGCACGTCGACGCGGGGGAGCAGGTCCTCGAGGGTGGTGTGAACGCCGCCTGCTGCGGCGATCTCGGCCGGATCCGCGTAGGGATCCGCGACGAGGACCGTGACGTCCTCGAGCTGCTGCACGATGTCGACGACGCGGCGGCCGACGCGGCTGAAGCCGACGACGCCGATCGTGAGGCCGAGGTTGCCGAGCCCGCCGAAGCGGTCCGTGCGCAGCCCGTTCTGCCGGCGCGTCTCGGGGTCGGCGGCGATGAACGGTGCCTTCTTTCCGGCGAAGACGATCGCGGCCAGGGTGAACTCCGCCACCGGCACCGCGTTGACCTCGGCGACCGAGGCGGCACGGATCCCTCGCCGCCAGAACTCCTCGCTCACCTGCGGGCGGATGGAGCCGGCGCAGTGCAGCATCGCGCGCAGGCTCGGCATCCGATCCAGACGCTCGCCGTCGAGGCGTGGGGCGCCCCAGCCGGTCAGCAGCACCTCGACGTCGGCCAGTCGTCCGACGAGGGCCGGGTCGTCGATGTCGTCCGTGAAGACCGGCTCGGGCACGGTCGCGAGCCGGCGCAGCCGTGCGATGCGCGCGGCGTCGAACTGGCGCTCGAACACCTCTCGCGACATCACGACGAGAGCGTTGGGGGTGGTCGTTGCGGTCATTCCCGGGGGTTCCCGTCCTTCGTCAGATCCCGACGAAGCAGGGCATTGCATCGTCGCTGAACTCAGTAGATACTCGGACTCGTTCGAGACGAAACCAAACAATCAGAGTCGAACAGATACAAGCACAAGCGAAGGTTGAGCCATGACGCGGAACCCCGATGCGGACACCCTCTCCCGGGTCAGCGCGCACGCCGTGCCGCCGCCCGGCACGACCGTGGACGCCGCGGAATTCCGCGGTCCGCTGTTCACGGCATGGGGCTCCGCCATGCGCGAAGAAGCGCTGCGTGCGACCGTCGGCACCACCGCTCCCGAGACTCTCCGAGAACGGGTCGGGATCCCCTCGATCGAGCATCGCAAGGCATGGGAGCAGGCGGATCCGATCACGATCGAACGGATCCTGGCGGCGGCCGCCGACGATCTCGGGCGCCCCTGGGCCGATGCGCTCGGGTCGCTCTTCGCCCGCTACGTGCGCGACGGCGATCGCGCGACGTACGAGCACGCGGTGTCGGATCGGCAGGAGCGACTCACCAGGGCCATGGTCGCCGCGGCCGTGACCGACGAGCCGGCGTGGATCGACGAGGCCGCCGACGGCGCCGTGGTGCTGTGCGAGCAGAGCACCTGGTCGCTCCCCGCGCACGACGACGCGCACGCCCGCCGAGGCTTCGTGCTACCCGATGTCGCCTCCCCGTACCTGGACCTCGTCGCAGGCGAGATCGTGGCGCAGCTCGCGGTCGCCGACCGGGTGCTCGGTCCGCGGTGGGGCGAGAACTGGCCCGGGCTGCGCGAGCGCATCCGCCACGAGGCCGAGACGCGCGTGTTCACCCCGTTCGAGAGCCGCGACGACCTGTGGTGGCTCGGGTACTGGCGCGACGTCAACAACTGGAACCCCTGGATCCTCGGCAACGTGCTGCTGGCCGCCGTGCTGCTGCTCGACGACTCCGCGCGGGTCGCGCGCATCCTCGTGCGGGCACTGGACAGCCTCGACCGCTACGTCGCGGAGCTGCCCGCCGACGGGGCCATCGACGAGGGCGTCGCGTACTGGTGGAACGGAGCCGGGCGCATGCTCGAGATGCTCGACACCGTGGCCGCGATCACCGACGGCGGGCTCGACGCCACCGGGATCCCCGTGGTCGCCGAGACGCTGCGGTTCCCGATGCGCATGCACCTCGGCGGGGACTGGTACGTGAACGTGGCCGACGGCTGGGCGCGCTCACGCGGGCACGAGCCGTGGCAGCTCCCGTTCCGCTGGGGCACCCTCACCCGCGACGCGAGGGTGACCGCATGGGCGCGCGCCGCCCGCCGGCCCGGTGCTCCGGTGGCGCCGGTCTCGGGCGGGCTGACGCGGCTGGTCCGCGCGCTCGCCGACGCCGCGTGGCGGGACGCGGTCCCCGCTCCCGCACCGCTTCCGGCCGCGGTCTGGCTCCCGTCGGTGCAGGTGCTGGTGCGCCGCTCCGAGGCCGGTTCGGCCGCCGGGCTGGCGCTCGCCGCGAAGGGCGGCACGAACGACGAGAACCACAACCACAAGGACCTCGGATCCTTCCTCGTCGCCGCGGGCGGGCGGCAGCTCCTCGTCGACGTGGGCAAGCCCACCTACACCGCGCAGACGTTCAGCGCCGAGCGCTACCGGATCCGCGCGATGCAGAGCGGCTGGCACAGCGCGCCCGCGCCGCTCGGGCTGGAACAGGGCGAGGGGCCGGCATTCACCGCGCAGGTGGTCGCCGCGCCGCACGGCGAGCCGGGATCGGCCTCGCTTCCGGCAGAGCCCGCCGTGCTCGCACTGGAGCTCGCGGGCGCCTACCCGCTCGTCGCGGGCGACTCCTGGCGGCGGACGTTCCTTTTCGACGGTACAGGATCCTCCGGCGGGGCGGAGCGCATCGAGGTCGCCGACCGGTGGCGGCTGAGCGGGGACGGGGCGCACCGGCTGCATCTCATCGCCGCGGGGGAGGTCACGCCGTCCGGGGACGCGGTCGAGGTCGCCGCCGACGGGCACCGGATCCGCATCGC
>JAFDWM010000280.1 GCA_018268455.1 Actinomycetota bacterium
AAGCCCAGCCCCGAGCGCACCGCGCAACGCAACGGCTACCGGCACCGCGACCTGGATACCCGGGTCGGCACGATCGACGTTCAGATCCCGAAGCTGCGCCAGGGGACCTACTTCCCGGAATGGCTGCTCGAGCGCCGCAAACGGGCCGAGACCGCGCTGATCACCGTCGTCGCGGACTGCTACCTCGCCGGCGTCTCGACCCGCCGGATGGACAAGCTCGTGAAGACCCTCGGGATCCACTCGCTATCGAAGTCGCAGGTCTCGAGGATGGCGGCGGACCTCGACGAGCACGTGGACCAGTTCCGCCACCGGCCCCTCGACGATGCCGGGCCGTTCACGTTCGTCGCCGCCGACGCGCTCACGATGAAGGTCCGCGAAGGCGGGCGCGTCATCAACGCGGTCGTCCTGGTCGCGACCGGCGTGAACGCGGACGGGCGCCGCGAGGTCCTCGGCCTGCGGGTCGCGACCAGCGAGACTGGGGCGGCGTGGAACTCGTTCTTCGCAGACCTCGTCGCCCGCGGCCTGGGCGGGGTCCGCCTGGTCACCTCCGACGCGCACGCCGGGCTGGTGGAGGCGATCGCGGCGAACCTGCCCGGCACGGTCTGGCAAAGATGCCGCACGCATTACGCCGCGAACCTGATGAGCGTGACCCCGAAGGCCATGTGGCCGGCGGTGAAGGCAATGCTGCACTCCGTCTACGACCAGCCCGACGCGGACGCGGTGCATGCCCAGTTCGACCGGCTGCTGGACTACGTCGACGGCAAACTCCCCGACGCGTTCGAGCACCTCGACACCGCCCGCGCCGACATCCTCGCGTTCACCGGGTTCCCCGACGGGCTCTGGCAGCAGATCTGGTCCAACAACCCCAACGAGCGATTGAACCGAGAGATCCGCCGCCGCACCGACTCCGTCGGCATCTTCCCGAATCGCGACGCGATCATCCGCCTCGTCGGCGCAGTCCTGGCCGAGCAGACCGACGAATGGGCCGAAGGCCGCCGCTACCTCGGCCTCGACATCCTCGCCAAGAGTCGACTCACTCTCGTCCCCAACACCGGAAACGAGGTGAGCACCGGCCCCGTCCTCGAACTCAGCGCCTAACCGACACCAACAACAGAAGGATCACCGACCGCTACACCACGTCCTGGGGCTTGACC
>JAFDWM010000281.1 GCA_018268455.1 Actinomycetota bacterium
CGAGACTGGAAGTCGTCCAACACCTCATAGATGCGGCGCGCGTCCTTACCTGTGGCGTTGAAGGCTTGGACGTTGATGATCATCACCTGCACGCCCGCATCAGACGAGAATCGTTCCAGCTCTTGGAGGCGCGACGAGTTGTAGACGAACGTGCGTGGTTTGGTGCCGTAATGCTGTTGGAAATGATCGGCGGTGATGTCGAATGACTTCTTGACGCCTTCACGGATCGCAACCGAAGGCACAACGACGATGTATTTTGACCACCCGTACCGCTTGTGCAACTCCATAATCGTCTTGATATAAACGTAGGTTTTCCCGGTTCCAGTTTCCATTTCGACGTCAAGATTGAGCGGGGCTGCCGAGACCTTCACCGGATCGTTCAGCTCTTTCGCGAGAGCGAGACCACGGGACCGTTGAATGCCATGTACGTTGGTAAGAAGTTGGGCCGGGGTCAGCGCAATCTCGGCGTTCCGGAGACCAGCGTCGTCGAGTAGCGCTGGAGCGGAGTCTTTTCCGGGGTCGACGCGATACTTCACGCCATCCGCGTACTGTTGCCCGACAAACACGTTTACAACGGCGTCAACTGCTGCGGTCTGATACGACTGGACCTTGAACTGGAACTTCATCGGCTCAGATTGTCCTAACTTCAGTCTCAGGCGAAACCTCACGGAAGATCTGTTCAGCGTTGATGCGGTCGGAGTCCGTCACGAAAGCTGAATCACGGAAAACAGCGAGCAACGGCCTGAGTTGGGCAATGTATGAGACTTCCCTCGCGGAAATAGTCTCGTCAAAGCACGCGACAAGGGCATCTTCATCGACGCGGAAGAACAGTGCCCCGTTCGAACTCTCGCGTTCTATGGGAAGGTTCAGTTCAAGCCCAGAATCTAGGAGGACCTGGAACAGCAGATCTTCGCTTGAGCGATCCGGTTTGATGCTGTCGATATCTTGAAGAAGCGCTTCTTGAACAAGGTCCCCCGAAGCTTGCAGCAGTTCCGCCATATTGGACGTGTCCACCTTGAGGGCTCGGAACCCACGGTCACGGCTTGACCCGCCAGCGTCCGTGAGCATTCGGGCGGCAGCCCGGATGCGCTCACGTGACAGTGCGGCTATTGTTCCGAAGCCTGCCGTTTCAGCAGCACTACCTCGTGGAA
>JAFDWM010000282.1 GCA_018268455.1 Actinomycetota bacterium
CGCCTGGCTCGTCTGGGTCCTCATCGCCGACGGCATCTGCACCGTCGACAGCATCCACGCCGAAGTCGCAGAGCTCGACGCCACCATCGACTTCGGCGAACACGGACTCCAAGGCTTCCTCGACGACCTCCAACAACGCGGACTCGTCACCCGTCGCTGAGCTACCGCCGCAGGCGGTCTCCACAGCGCGAGAAGCCACGGGAAAGAACCCCGGACATGTCGCATCGTGATGCGGTCTCGCCCGTGGCACGTCCCCCTTCCCCGTAGGGTAGAGAACATGGGGGTACCGGAAGTTCCGATCTGGGCGTTGACGCACCTCACCCATGCATCCCTCCAGCGCACGGCCGAGCGGTGCTCCGTCGACCTCCTGCACATCAAGGGCCCCGCAACCCGGCTCTCCCTGCGCGACGGCCGGCACGACTCGTCCGACGCCGACGTCCTGGTGCGTCCGGCGCACCAGGACCGGTTCCTGGAGGCGCTGGCTGCGGACGGATGGACCCTGGCCACCGGCTTCAACGAGGATCCGCCGTTCGGGTACGCGACCAACTTCGCCCACCCCTCCTGGGCCTACGCGGATGTGCACTACCAGGTGCCGGGTCCCCGTGCGACACCGGAGGCCGTGTTCGAACGGCTCTGGCGCGACCATGAGATCGCGACGATCGGCCACCGCCCGTGTCCCGTGCTGTCCGTGGCCGGGCAGATCCTCGTGCACACCCTGCACGCCGCCCGCTCGGAGGGGTCCGAGCGCGCGGAGGCGTGGGAGCTGTCCGGACCGGAGCTGCGCGACGCGGGGCTGGCCTTGGCGCACGAGCTCGATGCCGCCGCGGCCTTCGCCGTCGGCATCGGCGACCTCGACCCGCACTCCTCCGAGATGTCATTCGAGGTGTGCCTGTCGGTGCATGGTCCGCTTCACTCACGGAGCGGCTCATGACCGCCCGCTACGCCATCGCCCCCGAGATCGCCTGGGTCGACGGCGCCGACGGCGGCCGCGAGGAAAGCGCCGTCTGGATCGCCCGCCTCGACAACGCCGAACTGTACGAACTCCGCGACGCCGCCTGGCTCGTCTGGGTCCTCATCGCCGACGGCATCTGCACCGTCGACAGCATCCACGCCGAAGTCGCAGAGCTCGACGCCACCATCGACTTCGGCGA
>JAFDWM010000283.1 GCA_018268455.1 Actinomycetota bacterium
AAACGAGGTGAGCACCGGCCCCGTCCTCGAACTCAGCGCCTAACCGACACCAACAACAGAAGGATCACCGACCGCTACACCACGTCCTGGGGCTTGACCCATCGATGCTTCATGCCCCATCGCCTGTGGCGCGATTGATTGCAGCAGAAGTGATCGCGGAGTGGGACAAGCCCGCTGCGCGAACCGCCGTTGAGGCAATCTTGGCGGAACCGCGCTATTATGACTGGGTTTTGGATCGTGCTGCCGCGGACATCCACGAGTGGGATCGCCCGCAAATTGATCAATAGCGCACAATATCCACGACAATCTTCGCGGCGGCGAACTTCGCAATCTACCGACAAAGTGATCGGAGTCAGGAGGCGTGCGTGTGCGACCTGATCGACCCCGTCGGACTGTCCCAGCCAACCGTGTCCCACCACCTCAAGGCCCTCACCACCGCTGGGTTCCTGACCCGGTCACAGTGGGGGACGTGGGCCTATTATCGCCCCGCGTCAACACCGGCAGTCTCGTATGCGAGTTCGGGCTGGACGAGGTTTGGTCGGTATGGTTCATACTAATCCGGAAAATCGTGGAAGCGATGACCGCCGAGGACCACACGGCAAAGAAGCGACACCGTGTCCAAGATTCGGGGTCAAGGCCCGGAGGCGCGGCGGTTGCGGGGTCGATACTTATTCCGGGGCTAGGTGGATACCTCTCCGGGGCAATATTCGGGGTAACGCTCGGATTGCCGGCCGCGATCGAATTTGTTGCTGGACAGTTCACTTATGTTCCGGATGGACGAGAGCGTGCCCCCTGGTGAGGATCAAAATTTGGACGCAGCGATGAGGCTACTGAGCCCGGACGGGCCCCTCGTCGTGACGATGCGCATCGTGGCGATGAGCATCGTCGCCCTCATAGGTCTGAGTTGTCTATATGTCGCGATCTTTCTGGACGTTTCTGCGCCGCCGTGGGTACTTTTCGCATCTGGCGTGTTGTTTCTGGTGGGCGCGTTCGGTCAGCTTTGGCGGCTCTTCACAAACGAGGGTGTAGCGCTGGTTTGAATCCGCCCGATTCGAGCAACGATCGCGCGATGTAGTTCGTCAAGTTGCGGAAGCCGAGGGCGGATCCGCGGAGGTGTTCGAGTCGGCCGTTGATGGCCTCTGTCGGTCCG